>NZ_JAUHIU010000002.1:0-496916 GCF_032381555.1 Bradyrhizobium sp. SZCCHNPS1003 | reverse complement strand
CTCCTTGGAACACTGAAGCTTCGCAACCTCAGCTTCCTCGGTTCAGACCGGATGGACAACCTCCTGGAAGACCACAGCTAGCCACCGCTTGTAGGGTGGGCAAAGGCGCTGACGCGCTGTCTCGGCAAACGAGATAGCAATGGCGCCGTGCCCACCGTCTGGCCGCTCATGATGCCGCTCAATGGTGGGCACGCTGCCGCCCTTCGGGCGGCCGCTTTGCCCACCCTACGGCAGGGTGCCTCCACGACTCCTACTCCAACCGCTCCACCTTCCGCAGCGTCGGAAACAGCTTCATCCACAGAAGCGCGACCGCGATGGTGCCGACGCCGCCGAGGATGGCGGCGGGCATGGCGCCGAGCAGCGCGGCGGTGATGCCGCTCTCGAACTGGCCGAGCTGGTTGGAGGCGTTGATGAACAGGAAGTTCACCGCGCCGACGCGGCCGCGCATCTCGTTGGGCGTCGCGAGCTGCACCAACGAGAAGCGGATCACGACGCTGATGGTGTCGGCGGCACCGAGAATGGCGAGCGCAGCGACCGAGATCCACATCACATGCGAGACGGTGAACACGACCGTCGCCGCGCCGAACACGATCACCGCCTGGAACATGCGCAGGCCGACGCGCCGCCGGATGGTGTAGCGCGCCAGCACCGCCGTCATCGCCAGCGCGCCGACCGCGGGCGCTGCGCGCAGCACGCCGAGCCCGAACGGCCCGGCCTGAAGGACGTCGCGCGCATAGATCGGCAGCAAGGCCGTGACGCCGCCGAGCAACACCGCGAACAGATCGAGCGAGATGGTGCCGAGAATCGCAGGATGGGCGCGGATGAAGCGGACGCCAGCGAACAGGTCGGCCTTGCTGCCGTCGATCCGCTCGACCGGAACGTCCTCCGGTACCTGCATCAGGCCGGTCAGCCCCATGCCGGCAATCCAGAACAGCATCATGATGCCATAGGGTAGACCCGGCGCGACCGCGTAGGCGAAGCCGCCGATGGCGGGACCGGCGATGGTCGCGAGTTGCGCGGCCCCGCTCGACAGTGCGCTCGCCCGCTGCAGCGTGCCTGCCGGGGCGATCAGCGGCAGCAGCGCCGCGGTCGCGGGGCTCTCGAACGCCCCGGCAATGCCGAGCACGAAGATCGCAGCAAACAGTTCGAATTCGCCGAGCTGACCGGCGTAGGCGCCCCAGCACAGATAGAGCGCCGTCAGCGCCTCGACGAGCTGACAGAGCTGCACGACGCGCTTGCGCTGGAATCGGTCGGCGGCGCTGCCGGCGACGAACACCAGCAGCGCCGTCGGCAGGAACTGGATCAGCCCGACCATGCCGAGATCGAAGGCACGCCCGGTGAGATCGTAGATCTGCCAACCGATCGCCACTGCGGCGATCTGGCTCGCAAAGCGCGACAGGCTGCGGGACGACAGGAAGAACAGGAACGCGCTTTGCTTCAAGAGATCGCGCGCGCCGATCGGGACGGTGGACGACATGGTGGCGCCTGCGTGACGCAGGCCCAACTGCTTGTCAATCGCAAGCCCCGCATGGCCGCACGGCATTGCGCGCGGCTGTTCCCTGCGCTCATAATGAAACGGGGTTCGGGGGATCTGATGCTGCAGCTGCAATCGGGATTCGGGATCGTCGCGCTGCTCGCGATCGCATGGGCGCTCGGCGAGAACCGGCGCGCGGTGTCGCTGAAGCAGGCCGCGCTTGGCCTCGTGGTCACGATCCTGACCGCGCTCGTCCTGCTCAAGGTCCCCGCGGTTGCCCGCGCCTTCGGCGCCATCAACGACGTCGTCGGCGCCATCTCGTCGGCCTCGCGGGCCGGCACCTCCTTCGTCTTCGGCTATGTCGGCGGCGGCGCCCTGCCCTTCGACCTCAAGGCGCCCGGCGCCGATTTCGTGCTCGCCTTCCAGGCGTTGCCGATCGTGCTGGTCATGAGCGTGCTGACCACGCTGCTGTTCTACTGGCGGGTGCTGCCGCCCTTGGTGCGCGGCATGGCCTGGCTCTTGGAGCGCACGCTCGGCGTCGGCGGCGCCGTCGGCCTGTCGACCGCCGCCAACGTGTTCCTCGGCATGGTGGAAGCGCCGCTGTTCATCCGGCCGTATCTGGCGCAGATGACACGCAGCGAATTGTTTCTCGTCATGACCGGCGGCATGGCCGGAATCGCCGGCACCGTGCTGGTGCTCTACGCCACGCTGCTTGCGCCGCTGATCCCCGATGCCGCCGCGCATTTCGTCATCGCCTCGGTGCTCGGCGCGCCGGCGTCGATCCTGATCAGCCTGATCATGGTGCCGGAGACGTCGAAGCAACTCACCGGCGGCGCGCTCGGCGAGGAGACGCAGGCCACCTCGACGATGGACGCGATCGTCAAGGGCACCAGCGCCGGGCTCGAACTGCTGATGAACATCGTCGCGCTGCTGCTGGTGCTGGTCGCGCTGGTGCATCTTGCCAACGCGATCCTGTCGCTGTTGCCCGCCATCGGCGGCGCCGACATCTCGCTGCAGCGGCTGCTCGGCCTCGTCATGGCGCCGGTGTGCTGGCTGATGGGCCTGCCGTGGTCGGAGGCCGTCACGGCCGGCAGCCTGATGGGCACCAAGACGGTGCTCAACGAGCTGATCGCCTATGTCGAGCTGGCGAAGCTCGATGCGACGGCGCTCGATCCGCGCGCGCGGCTGATCATGCTGTACGCGATGTGCGGCTTCGCCAACTTCGCCAGCCTCGGCATCATGATCGGTGGACTCGGTACGATGGCTCCGACACGACGCGACGAGATCAACGCGCTCGGCCTCAAATCAATCGTCTCCGGCACCCTCACCACCTGCCTGATGGGTGCGATCGTCGGGCTGCTGACGTGAGCTGAGCTCGGTCGTCATCGGCAGCAGTTGCGGCACGATCCTCGCCATCACGAGCTGGGAGCCCTCCGCCGTGAGATGCGCATGATCGAACGACAGCGGGACGTCGCCGACCGTGAGCGGACAGCGGCCGTTCTCGCAGACCGCCGACAGGATCGAGATGTAGGACAGGCCTTCGCTCGTCGACAGCGCCGCCTGCATCGCCTGATCCAGCGCAAAGATATCGGACCGGACGAACGCAACGGGATCCGGCGACATGCCGCGCAAGGTGGCGCGCGCCAGCATCGAGGGCAGCCGCGCCCGGAATTGCACGGAGGGACCGAGCAGCACCACCGCAATGCCGGCCTCGCTGAGACGCGCCAGCGTCAGCCTGAGATCGCGCACCATACCGGCAAAGCGCGGCGGGCGGGCGTTCTCGAGCCAGTCCGCCGACATCACCACGAGATCGGGCCGCGCCGTCACGAAATAGTCGCGCATCTGGCTTGCCAGGGCGCGGCAGGCCGCGATCCCCTGCGTCTCCGCGCTGAAGGTCGGCATGCAGGTCGGCTGGCTCGCCTGCATGACGTTGACGGCCTGCGGATCGATGCTCGCGGCGAGGCCGTGATAGTAGTGGGCCGCAAAGCTGTCGCCCCACAGCAGCACATTGACCTTGCCGCTCACCGGACGGAGACAATCCCCGGGCACGCGCCCGTCCGGCGTCGTGAAGCAGGTGCCGTAGCGATAGACCGGCTTCATGTCGTAGGCGTTGTAGGCGTCCAGCCGCTGCGCCGCGCGGTCGGCGTCCGACACGGCGCTAGCGCGTAGCAGGCCGACGCCGCTGCCGGCCAGCAGCAGCAGGCTCGCCAGCGCCGCAAGACCGAAGGCCGCGCGCGGGGTCGCTGCGAACTGGCGATTGCGGAACGGTTGCTCGATGAAGCGCCAGGACAGCGTGGCGACCGCGACCGTGAGGGCGAACAACGCCGCCCGCTCCCAGCCGTCGAGCGCCAGGCCGGGCTTGGCGAAGCGCGCGAAGGCGAACAGCGGCCAGTGCCACAGATACAGCGAATAGGAGATGCGGCCGACGAACGCCGCTACGCCGAGCGGTGACAGCCGGCTGCGCGGCACATTGGCCACGCCGACGCCGCTCCACAGGAACAGCGCCGCGCCAAGGCATGGCGCGAGCGCGTCGACGCCGGGGAAACCCGGTCCGGGGCGCAGCGCCAGAATCGGCACCGCCATCAGCAGCAGCGACAGCGCGCGGGCGCCGCGCTGGGCGAAACCCGGCCGCGGTGCGGGAAGTCCGGAAATCGCGACCAGGCCGCCGAGCAGGAATTCCCAGGCGCGCGGCGGGCTGAGGAAGAATGCGCTCGCGGACGCGCCGCCTCGCATCAGCAGCAGACCGAGCGCGAACGAACCAACAGCCAGCAGCGCCAGCGTGACCGGCAGCGCCAGCCGTCGCCCGCGCGCTATCAGCAACACGGCCCAGACCACGACGGGGAGTACCAGATAGAACTGCTCCTCGACGGCGAGCGACCAGGTGTGCAGCAGCGGCTTCTCGACCGCGGCGTGGTCGAAATAGCCGGACTGCTGCCAGAAGAAGATGTTCGAGGTGAAGGTGACGACGGCGGCCGCGGAACGGAAGAACTCGGCGCGCTCGGAGCCCAGCATGTCCTGCGACGCCGGGATCGCCGCGAACGCCACCATGGCGTAGAGCGCCGGCAGCAGCCGCCGCACCCGCCGCTCGTAGAATTGCGCGAACGAAAAGCGGCCCGCCGCCATCTCCGCGGCAATGATGCCGGTGATCAGGTAGCCGGAGATGACGAAGAAGATGTCGACGCCGACGAAGCCGCCGAAGATCGCCGGCGCCTCGAAATGGAATGCGACAACGGAGAGCACCGCGATGGCGCGCAGCCAGTCGATGTCCTCGCGATGGGCGGCACCTGAAGCCGAACCGGCGCCCGCGTTGGCGATGCGGGGCTGCATCGATGCGCGCGTGCGGGGCGCGCGCGGGATCGTGGGAGCGAACTGGACGACGAAGCGCGGCAACGGGACAGGTACGCCTTTACGCAAGCCCGCGGCGAACACCTCTTACGGATTCGTCGCCGGCCCATCCGTCCCAGTGACGCGAGACCGGATGTCAACACACACGCGCGATGCGACCGCCGTCCATCGCACGCGAATGTTTCCATCCGTTTCTGTCGGCTTTACGTCGACAGTTCGACGGTTTTGAAGTCGGCCGGCAGGATCACTTCCAGCAGCTCGACGTCGTCGGAATAGTCGAGGATCATGTGCCGGATCTTCGGCGGCTGGGTCCAGCAACTGCCCTCCTGCATCAGCGTCTCGCCGACGCCTTCGAGGTAGCTCTTCACCCAGCCCTTGAGCACATAGACCATCTGGAAGTCGACCGCATGGGTGTGCAGCTTGGAGACTTCCTGCGGATTGCACGGCGGCAGCATGCGGATGACATGCGCGCGCGCCAGCCCGTGCGTCGCGTCGGCGATGCCGAGGTCGCGGTAAACAGCATAGGCGCGCAGTCCGTCGGCCTTGAAGTCCTCCTCGCGGTGATGGCTGATGGCGACCTTCTGTTTGCGCCGGCGCGGCGCCGGCGCTGGTCGCCCCTTGCTCGCGAGCGCCTTGCGCGTCGAGGGTTTCGCCACCCTTCCCGGCTTGGCCGGCGCCGCGAAGGCGGTCTTCGCCGTCGGCTTTGTCTTTGCGGTTTTTCGCGGCGCGGCTTTCGCGGCGGCGCGTGATGCTGATTTGGCGGTGCGGCTCTTCTTGGCCATGGCGCTCTCCCTGCGTGTCCTCGCACGCGAGGATAGCACAACCTGCCGCTTTGCGGGTCGACCGATCGACGACCTCAACAGGGCCGAGGCAGCGCTTAACCCGGATGAGCGAAACGACATCCGGGGACTCACGCGCGTCCGCGTTGAACCCGGATATCGCTTCGCTCATCCGGGCTACGCGTCAGCCTCAATGCAGCCGGAAGATGCCGTCGACGGCGCGCAGCTCGGCCGGCTTGATCAGCTTGGAATGCGCCACCGTGACCGAGTACAAGGGGCCCTCGATCTTCTCCTGCCAGAACGCCAGGAAGTCCTGCAGCGCGGGGAATTTCGGAAACAGGTCGTAGTTCTGCCAGACATAGGTCTGCAGCAGCGAGCGGTGATCCGGCATCCGATACAGGATCTGCGCCGTCGTCAGCCCGTAACCCAGCACCTGTTTCCGAAAGTCCTCGGAAACCTCAACCTTCGACACCATGCCAACCTCCGTTTCTGGAGCGCATGTCCGTGTGGCCAACCGGGATGGAGCCACCCGGCAAAGATGCGCTCACTGCCAAGAAATGTGACGCATGTCCTCAACCCATCTCAAGCTTAAATGTTTAACGACATGTTGAAAAATGCTGCATTAGCAGCCACTTAGCCCAGGTGCTAATACGGGGTTTCATGGTTCGTTCCGCTCCCGTTAACGCTATCGGAACGCTTTGGCAGAGCCCGCAGTTGACTGCTAATTTTTCTGCTACAAGCCCTTGTCCGGCTGAATGCTCTCCCCTAAATCCAGCCCACGTGCTGGCACTCGCCGGCACCGACTGCCAAAATTCCAGAAACTGACAATCGCCTCAATAGCTTAGGAGGACTGTATGGCTTTCCGTCCGCTTCACGACCGCGTCGTGGTCAAGCGCATCGACGCCGAAGAGAAGACCGCTGGCGGCATCATCATCCCCGACTCGGCCAAGGAGAAGCCCTCGCAGGGCGAAGTGATCGCGGTGGGCCCGGGCGCCCGCGACGAGAGCGGCAAGCTGGTCCCGCTCGACGTCCAGGTCGGTGATCGCGTGCTGTTCGGCAAGTGGTCGGGCACCGAGGTCAAGATCGACGGCCAGGAGCTGCTGATCATGAAGGAGAGCGACATCATGGGCGTGCTCACCGACACCGCGTCGAAGAAGAAGGCCGCCTAAGCCCAACCCGCTCAACGCTCACCCTGAGGAGCGCCTGCGGGCGCCCTGCCCAGGGTGAGACGACCAATTCAACTCAGGGAAACCCAATATGTCAGCAAAAGACGTTAAGTTCGGCGTCGACGCCCGCGATCGCATGCTGCGCGGCGTGGACATCCTCGCCAATGCCGTCAAGGTCACGCTCGGCCCGAAGGGCCGCAACGTCGTCCTCGACAAGTCGTTCGGCGCTCCCCGCATCACCAAGGACGGCGTCACCGTCGCCAAGGAGATCGAGCTCGACGACAAGTTCGAGAACATGGGCGCACAGATGGTGCGCGAAGTCGCCTCCAAGTCCGCTGACGCGGCCGGCGACGGCACCACCACCGCGACCGTGCTGGCCCAGGCCATCGTGCGCGAAGGCGCCAAGGCGGTTGCCGCCGGCATGAACCCGATGGATCTGAAGCGCGGCATCGACCTCGCGGTCGAGGCGGTCGTTGCAGACCTCGTCAAGAACTCCAAGAAGGTCACGTCGAACGACGAGATCGCCCAGGTCGGCACCATCTCCGCCAACGGCGACGCCGAGATCGGCAAGTTCCTCGCCGACGCCATGAAGAAGGTCGGCAACGAGGGTGTCATCACCGTCGAGGAAGCCAAGTCGCTGGAGACCGAGCTCGACGTGGTCGAGGGCATGCAGTTCGACCGCGGCTACATCTCGCCCTACTTCGTCACCAACGCCGACAAGATGCGCGTCGAGATGGATGACGCCTACATCCTGATCAACGAGAAGAAGCTCTCCTCGCTGAACGAGCTGCTGCCGCTGCTCGAGGCCGTGGTGCAGACCGGCAAGCCGCTGGTCATCGTCGCCGAGGACGTCGAGGGCGAGGCGCTCGCCACCCTGGTCGTCAACCGCCTGCGTGGCGGCCTGAAGGTCGCCGCCGTCAAGGCTCCGGGCTTCGGCGATCGCCGCAAGGCCATGCTGCAGGACATCGCGATCCTGACCGGCGGCCAGGCGATCTCGGAAGATCTCGGCATCAAGCTCGAGAACGTCAACCTCTCGATGCTCGGCCGCGCCAAGAAGGTGATGATCGACAAGGAGAACACCACGATCGTCAACGGCGCCGGCAAGAAGGCCGACATCGAGGCGCGCGTTCAGCAGATCAAGGCGCAGATCGAGGAGACCACCTCGGACTACGACCGTGAGAAGCTGCAGGAGCGTCTGGCCAAGCTCGCGGGCGGCGTCGCGGTGATCCGCGTCGGCGGTGCGACCGAGGTCGAGGTCAAGGAGCGCAAGGATCGCGTGGATGACGCGATGCATGCGACCCGCGCGGCTGTCGAGGAAGGCATCCTGCCGGGCGGCGGCGTCGCCCTGCTGCGTGCTTCCGAGCAGCTCAAGGGCCTGCGCACCAAGAACGACGACCAGAAGACCGGCATCGAGATCGTCCGCAAGGCGCTCTCCGCCCCGGCCCGCCAGATCGCGATCAACGCGGGCGAGGACGGCTCGGTCATCGTCGGCAAGATCCTGGAGAAGGACCAGTACGCCTACGGCTTCGACAGCCAGACCGGCGAGTACGGCAACTTGGTCTCCAAGGGCATCATCGACCCGACCAAGGTGGTTCGCGCCGCGATCCAGAACGCCGCCTCCGTGGCTGCGCTGCTGATCACGACCGAAGCCATGGTCGCCGAGCTGCCGAAGAAGAACGCCGGCGGCCCCGCGATGCCTCCGGGCGGCGGCATGGGCGGCATGGACTTCTAAGGTCCAGCCTCCTCAAGAGATACGAAGGGCGCGGCGAAAGCCGCGCCCTTTTTGTTTCACCGGGGCCCGAATGTCGCCGGGGCTCATGCGGGCTTCGTCGCTAAACTCCTCTCCGTCGTCATTCCGGGGCGTTCACGCGCAAAATGGCGAAGCCGTTTTGGAGCAGCGCGAATGAGCCCGGAATCCATAGCCCGAGCGGTGGTTGGTCGAAGACAGACGCCACAAGCACCTCGCGCCACGCGACGGCCTGTGGCTATGGATTCCGGGCTCGCGCTACGCGCCCCCCGGAGTGACGAACGCAGAGCGCGCGCCTTGTGCGACGCGCCCCCTCACCTGCTCCGCCGATACATCACGTCCGTCCGCAGCACGTATTTGCGCCCCTTCGTCACGGGATCGCCGCGATGCATGATCGGGTGATGGAACAGCAGCGCCATGCCCTTCTCCGGCGTGATGCGCAACGGACCATCCGGCATCAGGCCGGTGTCGTCGCAGAACGACGTCGTGCCACCTTCGAAATCATCGTTCAGATAGATCATGAAGGTGAACTGGCTGCGCTCGCCATCGTCACGCTCGAAATGGCCGTCGCGATGCCATTCGAACTTCTGTCCGACATCATAGCGATACAGCCGCAACCGCTCGTTCAGCCCGACCGGCTGCCAGCGATGCTGGAACGACGGTGCGAGATGGCCGGCGAGCCGCTGATAGAGCCCTTGCGCGCGCTCGGTATCGTCGACGATGACGCGATCGTTGTTGCGATAGTCCTTGACGCTGCGCGGCGCGAACAACGTCGCCTCCTCGAAGCCCATCTGCTCGCCCAAGCGGATGTAGTCCTCGCACTCGGCAGTGGAGAAGAAGTTCGCAATCGTCTCGATATTGTCGGCGTGCCAGGTCAGCTCGGTCATGATCGTGTCTCCGTCATCGTTGCGCAATCGCGTAGCCCGGATGGACAAAGGCCGGCGCCTTGCGGGCGCCGGCCGGAGCGACATCCGGGGTCTCACGAACTGCACGTGCGGACCCGCATGTCGCTTGCGCTCATGCGGGCTACGAGGGCGCGCTCAATCCTTGAACGGATCGAACTCGCCCTCGCCCGCCATCACCACGGCGAACGGCCGCAGCGTATGCACCACCCTCACCGAGCCGGCGTGCTCGGCCAGCACCTCGGGCAGACGGCGATAGGCCATCGGGCTCTCGTCGAGATCGGCGCCGATCAGGGTGACGCCGCGGCCCTGCAGCCAGGCGTCCATCTCGGCGCGCGTGAAGCGCCGCTTGGCCTCCCTGCGCCCGAACAGCCGCCCGGCGCCGTGCACCGTGGAGTACAGCGAGGCCTTGGCCTCCTCCGACTCCACGCCCTCGATGATGACGGCGTCGTCGCCCATCGAGCCGCCGACGAAACCGCGCTGGCCTGGAAAGGCCGGCGTCGCGCCCTTGCGCACCACCCATAGGTCACGTCCGTCGTGGCTCTCACGCCAGGCGTAGTTGTGGTGGTTGTGCACACTGTCGGTGACCGCGCCGCCGATGATCTGGCGCACGCGCTCGGTCACCCACTCGCGTCCCGCATAGGCATAGCGCCCGGCGAGCTGCATCGCGGCGATGTAACGCTGCCCAACCTCCGAGTCCTCGTCGACCACGGCGGGCGGCACGTTCATGCCGTCCTTGCCGCCGGCGGCCCTGAGGTAGCGCGTCGCCGAGGTGTGGCCGAGCCCACGGCTGCCGAAATGCACGCCGATCCAGACAAAGCCGGCCTCGTCGCGCATCAGGTCGACATAGTGGTTGCCCGACCCGACCGTGCCGAGCTGCCCGACCGCCTTCTGCCGGTACGCGTCCATGTCGGAGCAGCGCCACGCATCGGCGTCGTCGAACAGCTCATGCTCGACCCGCTCGGCGTTCTTGCGGCCGACGCCGAACGAGATCACCCTGGCGACATCCTTTATGATGGTGCCGACCTTGTCCTCGATCGCGCTGAACTGCGTGTCGAGCCGGACCGCCATGTTGCCGCAGCCGATGTCGAAGCCGACCCCGGAGATGCTGATCTGCTTCTCATAGGCGATCACGCCGCCGACCGGCTGGGCATAGCCGAGATGACCGTCGGCGCAGATCACCCCGGCCACGGCATTGCCGACCGCCATGCAGCTCCTCATCTGCGCGATGGTCGCATCCTCGTGACGGCCAAACACCTTCAGCGGGCTGTTCTGATACTGCGCGGCCTGTGGCCGGCTCGCGACCGTGTCGCCCAGCGCCGTGGCCTCGCGCGCCAGCTGCTCCTGGCGCGCGGCGTCGCGGAACGTGCACCACAGCGGCATCGACCGCTGCCCGGGCCGCTCGACTCGCGCATCCGGATCAAGCCCGGCCTCGATCGCCAATTGTCTCGCGCGCTCCTGATAGGGATCGGCTCGCATGTGATCCTCCTCACTCGTTCATGCATGACCCTGCCGCGCCGGCGTGGCGCTGCAATGGTCGGGACTTGCACGGCGTGACGCCGCGCAAGTCCGGTGGTGCAAACAGAGAGACGGATCTGATCGGAGTGTCCCGGATGGGACATCAGCCTGGCGGATCGTCTCTCTGGCGTTCAAGACAGAGGGACGATCCCGCTGCCTCGCTACGCTGCTAGTTGATTGTGACGGGACAGCGCGCTCCCCGCGGAGACTGCCGGCACGCACAGGACGAAATCACGGCGCCGCAGTTGCGGCAGCGCGCTGTCCTCTATCTGACGTGGGGTCGAAATCGGCATGGCTCTCTCGCTGGCGGATGTCCGCCGGATAAGTTGGCGCGTGCTCTTACAGGATTTTTCACGTTTGTAAAGTGAGCCGTACGTAGCTGATACTTCGTGGCGTTTTAGCACCGCCGACGCACGTCATGAATTGTCATGGTTATGGCTTCGGGCTCACTGCGCGCGCCCCGGAATGACGGCAAGATCGTTGCAGCTCAGCATGACGAGTAGTCGTAGGCCGCATGAGCGCAGCGACATGCGGGTTCATACGAGTGGCACGCGAGACCCCGGATGTCGCCTCCGCCGAAGCCCGTTGGGCTTCGGCGTCCGCTCATCCGTGCTACGCGGCGCTCAACGCTCGAGCTCCACATCCCAGTACAAATAATCCTGCCAGGTCACGTGCAGGAATCTCGGCGGAAACAGGCGCTGCGCGGCCATCAGCTCGTGCCGTGCCGGCTCGAACGGCGGCCGCCGCGGCTTGAGGTGGCGCCGGTCCTTGCGCGCGTTGCAGGGACTGCAGGCGGCGACGATGTTGGTCCACGACGTCTCGCCGCCGTCGACGCGCGGCACGACGTGATCGAAGGTCAGCTCGCCGTGGAGATAGCGGCCACCGCAGTACTGACATTCGAAGCGATCACGCAGGAACACGTTGAAGCGCGTGAACGGGACGCGCGTCGCCGGCCTGACGTAATCGCGCAGCGCGATCACCGACGGCAGCCGCATGGTGACGCTCGGGCTCCGCACGACGCGGTCGTACTCTGCGACCACGACGTGCGACTCGCCGACAACGGCCCTGATCGCGTCCTCCCAGCAGACCACCGACAGCGGGAAATAGCTCAGCGGCTGGAAGTCGGCGTTGAGAACCAGCGCCGGGTTTGTTGCTGACATCGTCGACCTCCTCTCTTTCGCTTCATCTGCCCGGTCGTGTTGGCGCCCATGACGGGAATCGAACCCGCCTTCCCGGATCGACAATCCGGTCCCTTCACCAGACGGGAACATAGGCCATGTCATCGCGCCCGGACTGCACCGGGCATGGTCATCGTCAATCAGTCGAACGCGACCGGAGCGTGCTCCGGCTGAACGCCGTTGATGTAGTCGAGATAGATCTGGCGAGCCCGTGCCTCGCTGACGCCGCGGCACGTCATGACGATGCGCACGAAGGCAACCGCCACCGGCGAGCACAGCGCTCGGGCGTGGTCGACTGTCTCGGAATCTGGGCTCATCATGCGGGTCATCAGACCCCCCGCTATGTCTGCGGAGGGTGATATCCCGCCGCCGGTTATGCTCTTGCTGGAATTTCGCGTCCCGATGTCGTCAGGGACAGCACGAGATCATTCGGACCCTGACAGGCGACGCCCATGCCGGACCCATCGCGCGACCAGTTAAGCGGTCGTTCGTTGGCGGGGGCATTCGCGAGATGTGAGCGTAGGCTCAACACGGTCGTGGTCCTCAAGAGCGCGTCGGCGAACGGCGCGTCAATTTCGATGGGGCAGAGCTATGCGCAGAATTTTCCGAAGCCGTCAAGGCCGGAGGGGGAAGCGATGACGGCGCGCCTCCGGCGACGCGACAGATTTGCAACGACCAGACTGGTCGTCGGGCAAATCAGTTGCGCATTATCGCGAGCTCCAAGGCCGCAATCGGCCCTGCGAGAGGTCGAAAACGCGTGCGCGCGAAAATTCGTTTGTCGAGCCCGGTCAATGGGATCGCCCCGCTCACCGCCAACCCCGAACATTTTCCTGTTTCCAAAAATCAGAAACCGTGCATTCTATGCCGGTCCCGTCCTCATGAGAGGGGCGCTTCGCGATCGTCATGAACGTGGAGGGCGGGATGCGGTGGGCGCGTCGGGTTGCAGCGTGATCTGATCACGCGGACGAACGATCCGGTGCGCACGGCGAAGTCGTGATGTCCTGGCACCCCGATGCTGGTGTCAAGGTCGGAGAGACGAATGCTCCGACCGATGGTGGCCAGAAAGCCCGGCGCACCAGGGAGACCACGTATAAGCCGTAAGGCCATCGCGCGGGGAATGCCGGATGATGCGGCTGAACCTGTGGTGACTGCCGCCTGCTTTTTCTTCTGCAGGCGGGCCATGGGTGAGGCCCTCACCCGGCATTCCCCGCGCCCTCTTCCGATTTCGGAGGGCCCAGTTTACGAGCAGCACTCGGGCGCCAGGCGCCGCGAGAATGCGCAGTCATGGCCGTGCTTTTTGAAGCGTGAAACGGATCTCATTCCGGCCCCGGCTCAACGCCAGGCGACGGCGTTGTTTGTCGATGCAGGACCTGTGGGGTGGGCAAAGTGGCCGACGAAGGCGGCAGCGTGCCCACCGTCAATCAGCCCTCTCCTCGGCAAAACGGTGGGCACGGCGCCAACTACAAATATTCGTGTGGCACGCGCGGAATGGGCGCCTTTGCCCACCCTACTCCGTAACGGCTGCGCCTCAGTCGATGCGCGAGAGCACGGCGAGCTTGCGGATGCCCTTGTTCTTGTAGGCATCGAGGAACGCGTAGTAGTCGCGGAACGAGACGCAGCCATTGGAGTCGCCGTTCGGCCCGAGCATGAAGGTGTGGGCCAGGAGGCCGTTGCGACCGTGGATGGCGTCCTCGCCGCCGATCGGATTGAGCCGCAGCGCCGGCACGCCGTGGAACAGCGCCTCGCGCGGCTTCAGCTCGTAGATGTGCGGCGGCGTCACGCCGCGCATCTTGATCTTCTCCGAGCTCGGCTTGTCGAGGTTGTCGCCGAGGCCGGAATGTGCCTCGAGCTTGGTGCCGTCGGGCAGATACACCGCCTTGGCCGAGATGTCGTAGACTGCGGTGCTCAAATCATACGGCGGCCGGCCGCCGCGGGTCGGATCCTTGGCGATGCTGGCGGTGATGTTGGAATCAGCCGAGGCATAGGCCAGGAGGCCGCCATCCTGGTTCTCCGGCTTGCCCCAGAGCTTTTCCTGGATCGAATGCCGGTCGCCGGCGATCGACAGCACCGCCGCCTTGGCGCGCTCGGTCATCGCGCGCAGCGAGAAGCCACTGCTCTTCGGCGGATTGGCCTCGGCGGCCTGCGCCGGCGTCGCGGGCTGCGCGGCCGGCTTGGCATTGGCGAGCGCCAACTGCATCGGCGGCCGGGCATCCTTCTTCGGCGCCTCGGCGACCTTCGCAGTCTCGGCCGGCTTGGCTTCGACCGACTTGGCCTCGATCTGCTTGGGCGCGGCTTCGGCGAGCCTGGGCAGCGGCGGCGCGCCGTTCGCGGCGTTGGAGGCGACGCCCTGCGGCACGGCCGCGCCGAAGCGGTCGTTGAACATCTGCGGCGTGATGGCGGCGACCGTGGTAACGGGCGGAGATTCCGGGAATGCCGAGAAGGCCTCACCCACCGCATCGGCGGCGCTGCGCGTCGCAAGCCGCGGCGCCGGGCGCACGACGGGCTCATCCTGCTCGATGCTGCCCAGGGTCGGATAGGCATCCGCCGCGATGATCTTGGTATAGACCGTCACAGCGCAGCCCCCGATCAGGCATGCGATTGCCGCGCCACCGATCAATTTGTGAGAGAACGCGATCAGGGAAGACTTCCTGCGATTTCGTGCGGCCAACGCAGCTCGACTGTTACTCATTCACTCACGCCCGAACGAATACTCGATAACTCTCGCTCGATGCGCCACGGACAACCGCTTTGCATCTCGCAGAAGCACAGAGCTTCATTAGGGCGACTTTTAGTTAAATGCTGATTAAGTTTTGGCAGATTAAGGGCGGGTTAACCATGGACGTCTGTTTTGCCGGCAAACAGGGCAAAAACAGGGCGAAATTCCAGCCAAAAGCAATATTGCCGCCCCAGGGCGTTCCTGAGGAGCAGCATTCGACGGCCGCCGGAATCCGTAAACCATCGCAGGCCGCGTTAACGATTGAGCTCTGCCAGAGGGGCGCTATCGATGACCTCACGTTTAGGCGTGCTGACGAGGGAAAGGGCGTAGTTTTCACTTGTTCAAGGCCCCTGCTCGGACATGGTCTTGCCGATCTTCTCGACGCGGCTGAATGCATTGGTCACGTACAATCGCATGTCGCCCGGTCTCCGCGGCAATCGGATCAGGACGGTCGTGGTCCAAGGCGCAATGGCGACGGCAGCCGCAGGTGGACCGCATCCGTAACAAGCCGGGATTTTCCGCGCTGTGGACACCGGCGGCGGTATGGTAGGGAACGATTCTCGGCAACACTCCGCCGGCGAATCGTACCGCGTCCGCTCCCTGCCGAACACGACACGAGAGGACTCCATGCAGATCCCCGACCGGAAGCTGGCCTTCGTCTTGGCCGCGAGCAATCACGGGACGATGATCGTCAACCGGCTCGACTATCGCATGGTCGACGCCAACCGGGGCTACGGCGTCGGCTATCAGATCCTCGACACGGGGGCTTTCGATCCGGGCGAGGTGCAGCTCGCCGTCCGCCTGCTCGGCTTGCGCCGCCGGCACCATGGCGATGGCGCCGTCGCGATCGACTGCGGTGCCAATATCGGCGTCCACACCATCGAATGGGCGAAGGCGATGACCGGCTGGGGATCCGTGCTCTCGATCGAGGCGCAAGAACGAATCTACTACGCGCTCGCCGGCAACATCGCGATCAACAACTGCTTCAATGCGATCGCCATCCATGCCGCAGTCTCGTCGGAGCGCGGCGTGCTCAACATCCCAAGCCCGAACTACCTGACCCCATCGAGCTTCGGCAGCCTCGAGCTGCGCCAGCGTCCCAACACCGAGTTCATCGGCCAGGCCATCGACTATGCGGACAACACCGTCGAGGTGCGCAAGCTCCCGCTGGACGATTTCAATCTGCCGCGCTGCGACCTGATCAAGCTCGACGTCGAGGGCATGGAGATCGAGGCGCTCGAAGGCGCGGCGGCGACGATCGAACGCTGCACGCCGATCATGCTGATCGAGAAGATCAAGACCGATGCGGAGCAGCTGCGGCAATGGCTGGATTGCCGCGGCTACAAGACCATCGATGCCGGCATCAACATGGTCGCAATTCATGCGCGGGACAAGGCGCTGGCGGACATCATCCCGCAACAGCCCTGAAGCGGGCGTCAGCGCTGCAGCTCCGGCGGCGGGGTGCGGTCGAGCACCTCCCGCTTGGGCTCGCTCAGCGCATAGAAGGCATAGGTCTCGATGGTCAAAGGTCCACGCCTGCGTTCGGCCTCGCCGATCTTCTCGACGCGGCCGAATGTATTGCTGACGTAGAACCGCGATGCGATCTGGACCTCGTCCACGAGCAGCTGCGTGCCCGCCAACTGCGCCGGATCCGGCTCCGGAAAATTGACCCAGCGGATGCGCTGGATCGGCTGCAGCACGCAGGTCCCGGACGGAAGATAGAACGACAGCCAGGCGGTGGTGCCATAATCCATCGCCAGCACGCAGGAGGCGCCGGCGCGCACGCGCGCTGCCTCGATCTCGGCAGCCAGGGGGCGCCAGCCGACGCCGACGCTGCGGACGGTGGCATCGCGCCGATAACCGGACAGCAGGCCCGTGTTGGCCTGCACGATCAGCGCGACGAACATCACGACGCCGGCGGGCACGGCCCAGCGCAGGCAAAAGTCCGCCGTGCGCTGCTCGCGCGGGGACCAGGCGACAAGACGGGCCGCCGCAGCGGCAGCCACCACGAAGGCCGGATAGATCGGCGCGAACCAGTTGGCTTCGACGCGGGCATGCAGCGAATGCCACGCGAAATAGGCGACGATGACCCAGACCATGGCCTCAATCAGGACGCGGGCCGCCGCGTCCGCTGCCCTGCGCCGGGCCAACCCATAGAGGCCCATCACGCCGAGGATGAAGACCAGCGGCGTGGCGAAGGCGAACTGCGTCGGGATGATCTCGGCGATGTAGACCGGACGAACCTCCTCGACCCTGGCGCGGCCGAGCTGCTTGATGAACGACACCCACTGGTGATCGGCATTCCACAGGATCACCGGCGAGAAGATCGCGAACGCCAGGACGCCGCCGAGATAGGGCCAGGGCGAGGCCAGCCAGTGCCGCAGCTTCGGCACGGCGACCAGCCAGATCAGGATCGCCGCACCGAAGAACAGCGACGTGTATTTCGACAGCAGCGCGGCACCGACCGCGGCACCGACCGCAAGCCACCAGACGCCCCGGCCGGTCTCCAGAACCTTGGCGCAGAAGAACAGCACGAAGCTGGAGGCCACCAGCAGCGGCGCATCCGGCGTCACGATCAGGGTGCCGACCGCAGCCATCAAGGTGACGTTGAGCAGCAGCGCCGCAGTCGCCGCAACCCTCACGCTGCCGAACAGGATCTCGGCCGTGCGGTACACCGCGTAGCTCATGGGCAGGCCGAGCAGGATCGAGACCAGCCGCACGCCGAGCTCGCTGTCGTCTGCGATCAGCATGCCCAGCCGGATCACGACCGCAACCATCGGCGGGTGGTCGTAGTAGCCGCCGGCGAGATGCTTCGACCACATCCAGTAATAGGCTTCGTCGAAGGTGATCGGCGTGACCGCGGCGGCGATCAGCCGGAGCACGACGAGGCCTGTGATGGTCAGCCAGACATTGCGGACCAGCCGGGCGTCGTCGGCGCCTGCCGCAGAGGTCATCGCTTGCGCCAGACGAACAATCCGGAGATCGCGTAATTCCAGACCACGCCCATCAGCGCGCCGGCCGCGCCCGCCAGCCACCAGATCGGCTCCTGGTCATAGACCGAGAAGGCGACGCCGACATTGGCGAGCAGGCCGACCGAGCAGACCAGATAGAACGCGAGCAGGCCGCGCAGAATGGCAAAGCCCTTCAGCCGCTGGTCGCGATAGGTGAGGAAGTTGTTGAGGATGAAGTTCGAGGTCATCGCGATGAAGGCACCGAGCGCCTGCGCCTCCGCGAACGGCATGTCGAACGCATTGAGACCAAGAAAGAGCGTGGCCAGATGCACGACGAGGCCGGTGCCGCCGACCATGGCGAACAGCAGGAAGCGCAACGACACCACGTCGTTGGTCATCTTGGCCAGCACGAGGCCGAGGAAGTCGAGCGCGACCATCGAGTCGAGCTTGCTCTCGCCATGCAGGCGCGAGCCGAACGTATAGGGCACCTCGACGGTGCGCAGGCCGCCTTCCGCGCTCGCAATGATGTCGAGCAGGATCTTGAAGCCCTGCATCGACAGCTTCGGCGCGATCTGTTCGAAGCGGTCGCGGCGGATCATGAAGAAGCCGCTCATGGGATCGTTGACCTCGACCTTGAGCGCGCGGCGCGCGATCTCGGTGGCGAAGGCGCTGGCCCCGGCCCGCTTGCTGTCGAAGCTCGCGGCGCTGCCGCCCGCGATGTAGCGACTGCCGACGACGAGCTCGGCGGCGCCACTCTGCAAGAGCGCCAGCATCTTCGGCAGCTGGGTCTCGTCGTGCTGCAGATCGGCGTCGATCACGGCGGCATAGGGCGCACTGGCGGCCAGGATGCCCTCGATGCAGGCACCGGACAGGCCGCGGCGGCCGATCCGGCGGATGCAGCGGACGCGTTTGTCGCTGCGCGACAATTCGCGCACCACCTGCCAGGTGCCGTCCGGAGAGTTGTCGTCGACGAATACGACCTCCCACGGCACGTCCCTGAACGCCGCCTCCAGCCGCCGGTACAGCGTGGTGACATTGTCGCGCTCGTTGAAGGTCGGGACGACCACCGAAACGATCGGAATATCAGCGGTTTGCGGCGGCGCGGGCATGGCCGGTCGGAGGACATCGTTCATGGTGCGGATGCGTATATCTGCCGCGTTCCACACTGCCAAGCGCAACGGCTGAAGGAGGGCCCAAAAAGGCCGGACTGTGGTGCCGGCTTGCATCGCTCCCAAGCGAGGGGCCCAAAATGCCAACGACCACAAACAAAGGGTGCGCGTACATCCGGCGCAACCGCTCTGCCGTGGTCGTCTCGGTGCCGGAGCCGTTACAGCTCGACGTCACCGTCCCGACCAAGATGGGGCGCCTCGGCTGGATTGCAAGGGGCCCCGGCCGGCCTAGTTCGGAACCTCACGGACCACGGGTCCGCGCACGGCCGGAGCCACCGGAACCGTCTGCACCGGGGTTGGCGGCACCTCGACCTTGGCCGGCTGCATCTGACGGGCCATCGGCCCGACGGGAACATAGTAGAAGGCTGCCGCAAGCACGGCAGCGGCGACAATCGCCCCCAGCAGGCCGCCGACCGATTCCGCTCTCATTGCCATATCTCCCCTTCCCGGCCCGTGCCCTGGATACACGAGGCTCCGGAGCACGGGAAGAGTGACGGCGCAACAGCGCCGAACTGGTCAGAACTGGCCCGGTTGACTATCGTCTCCCTACCGCAACACCCTCACCAATCAGCATCGGAATCGATCCGTGAGCAAAGCCCCTGCACGCGCCTCGCAATCCAAGAGCCACATCTACATCGGCATCGGCGGCTGGACCTTCGCGCCCTGGCGGGGCGTGTTCTATCCGGACAAGCTGCCGCAGTCGAAGGAGCTCGAATACGCCGCCTCGAAGCTGACCTCGATCGAGATCAACGGCACCTATTATGGCTCGCAGAAGCCGGAGAGCTTCCGCAAGTGGGCACGCGAGGTGCCGGACGGCTTCATCTTCTCGCTGAAGGGGCCGCGCTTCGCCACCAATCGCCGCGTGCTCGCCGAGGCCGGCGATTCCGTGAAGCGCTTCTACGACACCGGCGTGCTCGAGCTCGGCGACCGGCTCGGCCCGGTGCTGTGGCAGTTCGCGCCAACCAAGAAGTTCGACGAGGCCGATTTCGGCAAGTTCCTCGAGCTGTTGCCGCGCGAGCTCGACGGCCGCAAGCTGCGTCACGTCGTCGAGGTCCGCCATGACAGTTTCTGCGTCCCCGGCTTCGTCGCACTGCTGCGCGAGTTTGCAACGCCGGTCGTGTTCGCCGAGCACGGCAAATATCCGGCGATCGCCGATGTCGTGGGTGACTTCGTCTACGCCCGACTGCAGAAGGGCAATGACGAGCTTGCGACCTGCTATCCGCCGAAGCAGCTCGACGCCTGGGCGAAGCGATTGCAACTGTGGGCCGGCGGCGGCGAACCGGACGACCTGCCACGGGTTGACGACAAGCCGACGAAAAAGATGCCGCGCGACGTGTTCGCCTATGTCATCCACGAGGGCAAGGTACGCGCGCCGGCTGGCGCGATGGAGCTCATCGAGCGCGTGAGCTGAGGCAGGAGGCGCATGATGGCCAAGAGCAAGACCCTGTTCACCATCGGCTATGAGCACACGCCGGCCAAGGCCGTGCTCGATGAGTTGCAGGCCGCCGGCGTCAAGCTGCTGGTCGACGTGCGCGCGGTGGCGGCCTCGCGCCGGCCGGGCTTCTCAAAGAGCCAGCTCGCTGCCGGGCTCGACGAGCGCGGCATCGGCTATGTGCATCTGCGCGGGCTCGGCACGCCGAAGGAGGGCCGCGAGGCCGCCCGCAGCGGCCATTACGACACGCTGCACAAGATCTACAGCGCGCATCTGAAGACGCCGCAGGCGAAGGAGCAGATGGACGAGCTGGCCTCGCTCGTGAAGAGCGCCGGTCCCGTCTGCCTGCTCTGCTACGAGCGCGACCACGCCCATTGCCACCGGCAATGGATCGCCGAGATCATCGAGGACCGCGATCAGGTCAAGGTGAAGAACCTGGTCGCGCAGCAGGTCTGACGCCTCACTCCACCGCGCAGGTGAAGGATGACGCCTGCTCGATGTCGCCGCTGACATATTTGGCGAATTTCGGCCACGGGCACAGCGGCCGCGTCCGCTGCGGGCTCCATGTCGATGGGAGCTCCTTGTTGGCCGCATTGACCGAGGCCGTGATCGCCTCCGGCGTCTTGCCCTTTTCGACCCAGTCCATCAGCGCGCCCAACGCATCGAACTTCTCCAAGGTGACGCCGCCGCCGCAATGGGTCTCGCCGGGCAGCGCAAACAGCCGCGCGAACGTATCGGCCTTGCCCTGCACATTGGCATTGAGCTTCTCGTACCAACGGACGGTGTCGTTGATCGAGAACACCGGATCGGCCTGGCCGTGATAGATCAGCATCTTGCGCGCGCCGCCCTGGAACGCCGGCAGGGTCGGGTTGTCGACCGCGGGCGGGGCCATGAAGTCCATCGCAGACTCGGTAAATGGACCTTCCTTGGCGTAGATCTTCGGTGCGTCCTTGTCGAAATCATAAGTCTGCAGCTTCTCGACCAGCTTATCGGGCGAGCCCTCGATCTCGACCGGCGGCGTCGAGAAGATGTAGTTGAGCGATGCGCCGCCCATGGTGGCAATGATCGGAAGGTTGTTCCACGGCGCCACCGGGCTCTCGACCTTCCAGGCGCGCCAGTTGCCGGTGCCGACCCCACCATCCACCGGCCAGTCGGAATACAGCGGCTCGCCCTTCGAATTGTGGGGACCCGCGAAGACTTTCTTCAAAGCATCGACCTTGGCGGCCGGCAGGCAGGCCTCGGTCGCACCAGCGGCGCAGCGGAGGCTGTCGAAATTGAACGCTTTCTGGCACGCCTTCAGGTTCGCCGTCAGCCCATCCTTGGCGCCGTCGAGCCCGTCGCAGACCTCCGTGATCTTGGAAGCGATCAGCTTGGCATCCTCGCGCGTGATCGACCTGCGGATGTCGGCATCGGCCTTGGTCAGCGCCTGCACGTCCCAGGCGTGCTGCACGGCAGCGCGCGGCAGGTTGAAGCCGGGATTGCCGACCAGAAAGCCGTCATACTGCTCGGGCATGCGCTCGGCGGCCACCATGGTGTGGCGGCCGCCATTGGAACAGCCGGCGATGTAGGAATAGTCCGGCTTCCTGCCGTAATGCGCCGAGATGATCGCCTTCGCGATCGGCGCCAGCGTGATGTCGGCCGAATAGCCGTAGTCGCGGCGCGCCTGCGGATCGAGCCCGAAAGCTGAGCCGGACGCAAGCCCGCGCGGCTTGTTGGCGGGATCGTTGCCGGAGTGGCCGCTGTCCGACGACAGCACGGCAAAGCCGCGGGCGAGCGGCGTCACACCGCCACCGACGAGACCGTCGGCCTTGTCGCCGAGCGCCGGCACCACGACGCCATCATTGCCGCCATTGACCTGGTGCAGGAAGCGGCCGTTCCACGTCTCCGGCAGCCGCATCTCGAACTGGATCGCATACGCATGGCCGTCGACGCCGGTGCGCTCATTGACCTTGCCGGACAGAATGCAATGCCGCGGCAGCCCGTCCGCGGCCTCCTGCAGCTTCGATCCCGTCAAGGTCAGCCCGGGGACCTTCAGCACCTCGGCCGTCACCTTGCTGCAGGCAACATCCTCAGCCCGCACCGCCTCCAGGCCGGCTGCGCACACGATGCCTGCTGCGGCCAAAAACGACGCCCCGGTTCGGATCATGCGTTCCCCCTGATGATGCTTTTCGTTGGGGGCAGTTAAACGCGGAGGCCATCCAATGTAAATCTCCGACATCGCGCGACGGGGAGCCTGCGTCAGTGCAATTGCCAGATCTCGAACGGTCGGTCGTAGCCGCGCACCGACACCGCGCCGTGGAAGACGGCGTCGCGCGCCCCGTCGCCGGCCGCCTGCCGCACCTCGCTCGAGATCAGGAGCTGCGAATCGAACTCCTTGTTCAGCGCCTCGAGCCGCGAGGCGAAGTTCACGGTGTCACCGATGACGGTGTACTCTTTGCGCCGCGGCGAGCCGATGCTGCCGGCGACCACCTCGCCGAGATGAAGACCGATCCCGATCCGCAGCGGCCAAGACGACATCGCGTTGACGCGCTCCATCGCGGCCACCATCTCGCGCGCAGCCATGACCGCCTGCACGGCGGCATCACGCGACTCGAACGGCGCGCCGAACAGCGCCAGGAAGCCATCGCCGAGGAATTTGTTGACGATGCCGCCATGACGCTCGAGGATCTCGACCAGCACCGCGAACGCGCCATCGAGGCGATCGACAACCTGCTGCGGCGTCTTCGACCGCGCCGCCGCGGTGAAGCCGCGGAAATCGACAAACATCACCGCGACCTCACGGATGTCGCGCGCCTCCGCCGTCCCCTCCTTCATCAGGCGCTCGACGACCTGGGGCGAGACGTGCTGGCCGAACAGATCGGTGACCCGGTCGCGCGCCGACGCGGCCTCGATGCTCGCCGCGAACTGGCGTCGCAGCTGCACGCTGACGGCACCGGCGAGCATCCCGCACAACAGGATGATGAAACTGCGCTCACCGTGATAGTAGATCTCCGGATTCTGGCTGAGATCGATCGAAGGCCGATCGATCAGTGCCACCGCCAACAACTCCACCGCGGCGACGAGGCCGGTGAAGCTCGAAAGCCAGAAATCGAGACGAAGCGTCGAGAGAACGATGAAGATGAAATAGACCAGCGGCACGCCGAAGCCCAGCGCCTTGTCATGGCCGATGCCCTCGATCTGCAGGATGAGGACGAACGTTGGCAGCGAGGTCTCGACCAGGGCGCTGACATAGCGCCAGATCACCGGCACGTCCCGGCCGTGGCGGATGTCCGCCTTGATCCTGAACAGGATGAGAGTCTCGAAGCTGATGAATGCGACGATGATCGCGTAGACGTAGAGGACCCCGATCCGGCTCGGCCAGATCCACTCCGAGATCCTGGGCTCGAAGATTTCGACCAGCACCGATATCACGAGAAACAGAGCCGCAGTGGCGATCAGCGCCCTCACGCGCAGCAGCTCGGTGTTCAACGTCTGACGCATCAGCGCCTGGTCGAACTCGGCCGGCGCTCCCGCCGGCGCTTCGTTCGCCTGTCCTCCTCCCACGATCTGCATCTTGCCTCAGCCGTTCCTGCTCCCAGCCGCCATTGTGCCTCAATCGAGGGTGCGGCGGAAGCGCAGGACGGCGACCGTCATCGCGAACAGCATGAGACCGAACAGGGCGACCGTATCATGCTGCAGGTTCTGGAGCGTCGAGCCCTTCAGCATGATGGCGCGGACGATGCGCAGATAGTGCGTCAGCGGCAGGCATTCACCGAGCACTTGCGCCCATTGCGGCATGCCGAGGAAGGGAAACATGAATCCGGACAACAGGATGCTCGGCAGGAAGAACATCATCGAGAGCTGCATTGCCTGCAGCTGGTTCTGCGCCAGGGTCGAGAAGGTGTAGCCGATCGAGAGGTTGGTCGCGATGAACAGAGTCGACAGCAGCGCCAGCAGCAGCAGGTTGCCCATGATCGGAACCCCGAACAGCAGGACGCCGATGCCGATGATGATCGTCGCCTGCAGGAAGCCGACCATGACATAGGGGATGATCTTGCCGAGCATGACCTCGACCGGCTTGATCGGCATCGACAGCAGGCTCTCCATCGTGCCGCGCTCGATCTCGCGCGTCACCGAGAGCGCGGTGAAGATCAGCATGGTCATGGTCAGGATGGTGCCGACCAGGCCCGGCACGATGTTGAGCCGCGACGAGGCCGCCGGGTTGTAGCGCGCGTGGGCCCTGATCTCGAACGGGGTCGTGACGGGATTGCCGGCGTAGAGATCGTGCGCGAGCGCGGTCTGCACGATCATGCCGAGCGAGGACAGCGCCGATGACGCCGCGACCGGATCGGTCGCGTCGGCCGCAACGAGCAAGGCCGGCCGGTCGCCGCGGCGGACCGCGCGCTCGAAGCCGCGCGGGATCTCGACGCCGAACAGGACCTTGCCGGACAGCAGGAGATCGTCGAACTCGGCGACGCTGCTGACCTCCCGGGTGAAGCGGAAATAGGCGGTGTTCTCCATCGCCTTCAGGATCGAGCGTCCGAGATCGCTGTCCTCCTGCAGCAGCACCGCCGCCGGCAGATGATGCGGCGTGGTGTTGATGGCGTAGCCGAACAGCATCAGCTGCATCACCGGGATCATCACGATCATCGCGAACGAGACCCGGTCGCGCTTGAGCTGGATGAACTCCTTGACCAGCATCGCGTAGGTGCGCCGCCAGAAGCCGAAGCGGGACTCGGGAGATGCCTGGTGGACGGCCGCGTCGCTCATTGGAAGTTGTCCCGTGAGCGGTTCATCAGGTCGATGAAGACGTCCTCGAGCGAGGGCTCGGCGGGCTGCCAATGCAGATCAGCCTTGTTGCGCCAGGACGCGATCGCGGCGTCCAGCGCGTTGCGGTCGCGGCCGGACACGTGCAGGCTGGTGCCGAACGGCGCCACCATGTCGACACCCGGCTTGCCGGTGAGATCAGCCGCGAGTTCGCGCAGATCATCGCCGCTCACCGTGTATGTGGTAAGCGCCGATTGCGCGATCACCTCGGAGACCGTGCCGTGCGCCAGCAGATGACCATAGGCGATGTAGGCGATCTCGTGGCAGCGCTCGGCCTCGTCCATGTAGTGGGTCGAGACGAGCACGGTCAGCCCTTCGCCGGCGAGCGCGTGGATCTCGTTCCAGAAATCGCGCCGCGCCTTGGGATCGACGCCGGCTGTAGGCTCGTCGAGCAGCAGCAATTGCGGGTTCGGCAGGGTGCAGGCCCCGAGCGCCAGCCGCTGCTTCCAGCCGCCCGACAACTCGCCGGCGAGCTGCCGCTCGCGGCCGGCAAGCCCGAGCCGCTGCACCATGTCGCGCGCGGCCTGGCGCGGATCGGGCATGCCGTAGAGGCGCGCGACGAATTCGAGGTTCTCCCGCACCGACAGGTCCTGATAGAGGCTGAAGCGCTGCGTCATGTAGCCGACCAGGCGCTTGATCTTGTCGGCATCGCGGCGGATGTCGAAGCCGAGGCAGGTGCCCTCGCCTCCGTCGGGTGTCAGCAGGCCGCACAGCATCCGGATGGTCGTGGTCTTGCCCGAGCCGTTCGGGCCGAGAAAGCCGTAGATCGAGCCGCGCTTCACCTGCATCGACAGATCATGCACGACCTCGCGGCCGTCAAAGGATTTGGTCAATCCCTGGACGTCGATCGCGATCTCGGCGGGACCCGTTCCGTTCATTGCTTGTCCGCCACCGGGGTCTTCGGATCAGGCGTCTTGGAACGCGGATAGATGCTGACGGGTTGGCCGACGCGCAGTGCATCCGGCCGCGACGGCCGCGCCTGGATCAAATAGACGAGCTTGTTGCGCTCATCGAGGCTGTAGATCACCGGCGGTGTGTATTCCGCTGAGGTCGCGAGGAAATAGACGCGTGCCGTCAGGTCATCAGCGCAATTGTCGCAGGTGACGCGGACCTCGTCACCGATGGCGAGTTTCGGCAGATCAGGCTCGGGCACGTAGAAGCGCAGCTTCATGTTGCCCGGCGGCATGATCGACAGCACCGGCCGTTGCGCCGCGACCATCTCGCCCTCGCGGAAGTAGATCTGCTGGATGGTGCCCGCGACCGGCGCCACGCCCTTGCGCCTTGCCAGCCGCGTCTGCGAGGTCACGAGATGGGCCTCGGCGACGCGCAGCGCCGAAACGGCGGAGTCGAGCGTCGCCTGCGTCCCCGCGCCCGTCTTGCTCAGGGCCGCGGCGCGGTCATAGGTCTGCTGCGCATTGGCCAGTGTCGCCTTGGTCTGGTTGAGATCGGCCTGTTGCAGATCGTCGTCGACCGAATAGAGCGGATCGCCGACCTTGACCACGTCACCCTCATGCACGTTCAGCTTCGTGATCCGGCCCGCTTCGTCCGGACTGACGAAGATCATGTCGGCCTCGACCCAGCCTTGATAGCCGGGATCGCGCGCCTCCTTGCAGCCGTTGAACGTGAAGGCCGTGACCAGCACGGCAAGGCAGTGCAGCAGGCTCATGTCGGCCTCCTCGCGCCAAAGATCAGATCGAGATGGGTCTGCAGCATCGCTTCGGCGTCGAGCGGCGCATGTCGTTCGAACAGGCTCTTCCAGAGCACCGCAACCATCATCGGCGCGATCATCAGTTGCGGATGTTGCACCAGCTTGGGCTCGCGGATCTCACCGCTGACGATCCCGATCTGGATCAGGGCGCGCATGGCCGCGAGACCACGGGAAACGACCTCGCGGTAGTAGAAGTCGGCAATCGCGGGAAAACGGGGCCCCTCTGAAATGATGAGCCGCACGAGATCACCGCGCCGCGTGCCGGCGACCTCCTGGAGGAACATCCGCGCCAACCCCTCGACCATGTCGCGCACCGAGCCGCCGGCCGGCGGCGGCGCGGCAAGACGGCCGACGAAGGGCACGATCGCGGTCCGGATCAATTCCTCGAACATCGATTCCTTGTCCTTGAAATGCAGATAGATCGTGCCCTTGGCCACGCCGGCCCGCTTGGCGATGTCGTCCAGCCGGGTCGCCGCGAAACCGCGGGCAATGAACTCGTCCATCGCCGCTTGCACGATCGCCGCGCGGCGCTCGGCGGAGCGATCCGCCCGGCGCGACGTGGCAGCTCCCGCGTCCGCTGTCTTGACGGCCTGAACTCTGCGCTCGGACAATTTCGAAGGTTTCGGCATCGGACAATTATGACTGACTGGTCAGTCAATGTAAAGAGGCCTCGCGGAGGCCGGTCTCGGCACGCGTCAGGAGGCCGTACCCGACAGCGCGCGGCCCCCCGTCAGACGACGCCGGCCGCGATCACGCACAGGATCTGATGTAAGGCCGATTGATCTCCCAGAGCTCGTCCACGATCTGGCGCGCAGCGGCGGCCGAGTTGACCACGGGATCGATGAGCAGCGCCTGCAACGCGAGATCCTTGGAGGCAGTCATGGCCGCCTGCACCGCCAGCTGCTGGACCTGAACCTGGACCGACATCAGCTTGGCGACGGCATCTGGAAGCGGGCCCAGCGACACCGGATGGATACCGACGCGATCCGCGACAACGGGCACTTCGACGGCGGCCTCGGCAGCCAGGTTGGGAATGACGTGACGGTTCAGAACGACGCCGGATTCGATGACCTGCTTCCGATCGTGCAACACCGAGCCGATCACGGTGACCGCGCGCTCTCCGGAGGGCATTCGCCACCAGTCCGGCATGCCGGCCCTGCCCGCCAGGACCTCGTCGATCTGCCGGATCAGCTTGGCCCGCTCCGCCTCGTCCCACGCGAAGTCGTACCCGCTCTCGCCCGCTTCCCAGCCATAGGCGAGATACTCGCCGACATGGCTGTCGCCGCAGCCCAGCCAGAAGCCGAAGTCGCGCAACAGCGCCCGCGTCAGCGGCGCAACCTTGGGGTCGTGGCTCCCAGCCTTTTCGCGGAGCAGTGGATAGAGATCGGCCCCGCTGTCGCGATCCCGGATCTGCATAAGACATTGGAAATGGTTGAGCCCGGCGCCCCACACCTCCACGCGCTCCTCGGCCAGTCCCAGAATGGAAGCCACCTGGCTGCGCGCAATGAAGATGCCGTGGCACAAGCCGATATGCGCGAGGCGGCTGTGAAGCCCCAGCGCGAGGATGATGCGGCTCTCGGGATTGGAGAAGTTGATGAGCAGCGCGTCCGGACAGCGCCGCTCCATCTCGCGCACGAAGTCGAATACGACCGGCAAGGTGCGCAGCGTGAAGAACAATGCGCCCGGCCCGCCATTCTCGCCCAGCGTGTGACGGATGCCGTATTTGCGCGGCACCTCGAAATCGAGCTTCCACAGGCGGTTGCGGTCAATCGCGGTGGCATGGATCACGAAGCCGGCGCCGTCGAGCGCCGCGCGCCAATCCGTGGTCGCCTCGATCTTGAGGCCGGCGCCGGAGAGGTCGTTGAGCAGCCGGGCCAGTGCTTCCGACCGGGCAAGCCGGATCGGGTCGCGGCCGACCAGCACGAGCGTAGAACCCGCGAGATCATGCGTCGAAAACAGGTCCCGGAACACGCTGAGTCCAAAGGACGCGCTGCTCGCGCCGAGGAAGACGATCTTGGTGACGGCTGCCATGAACAATTTGTGCCAGCGCCGCGCGTCCCCATTCCTGATCCAGATCAAACCGCCGCCCCAATGTTCGGCACGGCGGCGCGTCAATCGGTCTTGCTGATCAGCCGAAGTCGAGCACCACGCGACCGTCGATCTTGCCGGCCTTCATGCGGTCGAACACGGAGTTGATCTCCGACAGCGGCGCCGAGGTCACCTCGGCCGTCACCTTGCCGTCCGCGGCGAAGGCGATGGCCTCGTCGAGATCACGCCGGGTGCCGACGATCGAGCCGCGCACGGTGATGCGCTTCAGCACGACATCGAAGATCGGCGTCGGGAATTCGCCCGGCGGCAAGCCGACCAGGCTGACCGTCCCCTTGCGGCGGACCATGTGCAGCGCTTGGGCGAAAGCCGACGTCGACACCGCGGTGACCAGCACGCCATGCGCGCCGCCGCCGGTGATTGCGATCACCCGCTCCACGGCATCCTTGTCGAGCGCGTTGACGGCGTGCTCGGCGCCGGCCTCCAGCGCGAGTTTCAGCTTGTCCTCGGCGATGTCGAGACCGATCGCCTTCAGCCCCATCGCCTTCGCATACTGGATTGCGACATGACCGAGACCGCCGACGCCGGAGACCACCACCCACTCGCCCGGCCGCGTGTCGGTCTCCTTCAACCCCTTGTAGGTCGTGACGCCGGCGCAGAGGATCGGGGCGATCCTGGCGAAGTCCACATTGGCCGGCAGGCGCGCAGCGAACGCCGCGGATGCGATCACGTATTCCGCGAAGCCGCCGTTCACGCTGTAGCCGGTGTTGTGCTGGTGCTCGCACAAGGTCTCCCACCCGGTCTCGCAATATTCGCAGCGCAGGCAGGCATCGTGCAGCCACGCCACGCCGACGGCATCGCCGACCTTGAAGTCGGTGACGCCGGGCCCGAGCGCCGCGACGATCCCGGCCGCCTCGTGACCGGGGATGAACGGCGGCACCGGCTTCACCGGCCAATCGCCGGAGGCGGCATGAAGGTCGGTGTGGCAGACGCCGCACGCCTTCACCCTGACCAGAAGCTCGCCCGGCCCCGGCGCAGGAATCGGAACGTCCTCGATGACCAGCGGCTTGCCAAAGGCTTTGACGACGGCGGCTTTCATGGTCTGCATCTGTCTGCTCCTCATGTCGCGGCGCAAACTAACGACGGCGGCGTATTCCAGTCTTGATCGGCATCAAGCCGCGCCGCTGCATGAAGTAACAGTTTGATGACAGCGCAATGTGCCCGTGGCTGTCAGGCGTGAAATTTGAGTCCGTCGACGACCTTGTCGACCAGCTTGCGCTCCGCGCGAAACGCCAATCCCACCAGATTGAGATCGGCGCGCGCCACCGCCTTCACGGCATCACGGTTGGCCTCGTCATGCGTGGTCTTGAACATGTCCTCGGTGTAGAGCGCCGGCTTCACGCTGCGCGACAGCGCCCGATCCAGAGCACGCGCCAACGCTGCACGATCCGGCGCGCCGTAGATCAGGATCGGCTGCCCGATCAACGCGTGATACAGGGTTGCCGAGCCGTCCTCATAAGGCGCGCCGATGCATTCGGGAAATGCCGCGGCGATGCCGCTGGAAAGAAACGCCGCGACGTTGAGCTTCTGCCACGCCTCGAGATCGTTGCGGATGATCAGCGCGATCTTGGTGTCGAATTGCATGTCACTTCCAGAGTTCGATGTCATCGAACGCTCAGAATAGCCGAGCCGCTCTCGAGGTGAAGCATCGAAATGAAAGCGCGGACGAGAGACATCAGGCTCAGATCAGCCCTTGGCGTCGCACACCCAGGCGCGGATGACACATTCCTTGCCGCCATATTTGTAGCATTCCCGGGTCGCCTCGTTGAGCGTGGTCGAGATCGTCGGCCGAACAGCATAGCCGTGGGCGCCGCAGGGATTGGTGAGATCGACCGCGAACGCGGCGCAGGCCTTCTTCATCGTCACCGCGGTGCAGTCGCCCTTGCACTGCTTGAGCGCCGCAGCCTTGGCGAGATGCTCCGCCGGATAGTCGAACGCCTGGCCATAGGCGGCGCACCGGCCAATGGCGAACGCGCCGGCTGCATGCGCCGGGCTGATGGCGCCGTAGCTCGCGATGCGCGCAACGCCGACGAGAACGGTCAATCCAAATGCAAACAGCGCGACACGGCGCGCAGCAGTCGAAGCGATCACTTTTTCCTCCCCCGAGGCCCAATGTCGGCAAATCTAGCCGGGGGTCGTTGAAACTTGGTGAATGGGAGGTTGAGGGCGGGCTACGCTGGCTCAGCCGCGCCGGGCGGCTTCCAGCGCCTGCGGCGTGTCGATGTCGAGGAAGGCGCTGTTGCCGTCGACCGGCACCTCGGCGACGGCCTCGGTGTGCTTGGCGATCAGGTGCCGCGCGCCGACGTCACCGTCCAGCGTCATCAGCTCGGCGAAGAAGCGGCGTGACCACAGCACGGGGTTGCCGCGGCGTCCCTCGGACACAGGCACCACGATCAAATTGCCGCGATCAGGCGCGAACGCGCCGATCAGACGGTCGAGCAGATCCGAGGACACCATCGGCATGTCACCCAGGCACACGACCGCGCCATCGACGCCCTCAGGCACCGCGGCAATGCCTGATTTCACCGAGCTGGCGAGGCCGCCGGCGAAATCCGGGTTGCGGACGAAGTGGACGTTGAGGTCTGACAGCGCCTGCTCGACCAGCTCGGCCTGATGACCGGTGACGACGATGACCTCACCGGCCTTGGAGGCCAGCGCCTGCTCGGTCACGATGCGCACCAGCTTCTTGCCGTCGAGCTCGGCCAGCAGCTTGTTCGGCCCTCCCATGCGGGTCGAGCGTCCCGCAGCCAGCACGACCGCGGCGACCTTGCGTTCGCCCTCGGCCTCCGGCTTGGCGCGCGGCTGCGGCCGTGTCACGATCTCCATGAGGAGTCCGCCCACGCCCATGGCCGTGAGCTCGGCGCGGGTGACCTTGATGCCGGCGAGCAGCCGCATCAGCACCCAGTCGAAACCGTTCTCCGCCGGCGAACGGGCGCAACCGGGGGCGCCGAGCACCGGCACACCGGCGGCGCTACCGATCAAGAGCAGATTGCCGGGATCCACCGGCATGCCGAAATGCTCGATCGCACCGCCGATGCCGGTGATCGCGGCGGGAATGACGTCGCGGCGGTCGGCGATCGCGGACGCGCCGAACACGATGACGAGCTCGGCGCCCAGCGCCAACAGCTCCCTGATCGCAGCGGCCAGTGCGGCCTGCTCGTGCGGCACGCGGCGCTCCGCGATGATGGTGGCGCCGGCCGGCGCGAGCCGCTCTGCGGTGACGCGCAGCGTCTTGTCGATGACCTTGGGCGCGAGCCCAGGAAGAAGCGTCGAGACGACGCCGACGCGCTTGATCACATAGGAGGCGATGCTGAGCGCGCCCCTGCCCGCCGCAGCGACGGCGGCATCGCGCAGGCGGCCTTCGACGCCGAACGGGATCAGCTTGACGGTGCCGACCATCTCGCCTTCGACCACCGGCTTGAAGGCCGGCAAGGTCGCAAAGGTGATGGCCTCGTCGACTCCGTTGATGCGCTCGACGGCGGCGCGGTCGATCATCAGCACGCCGGCCTGCGCCGCGAACAGATTGGCGCGCCCGGTGAAGGCGCGATCGACGTGAATGCCTTTGCCTGCGACGACCTTCGCGACGTCGGCAGCCGCCTCGTCCTCCGAGACATCGCCCGCCTCGAGCCGGACGACCACGATCTCCTTGACGCCCTCTCGGGCCAGCGCCTCGACCTCGGCGGGACCGATCAGCGTGCCCTTCTTCAGCACCAACGATCCCTTGCGCAGGGTGTGCACGGTCACCCCGCCGATCGCTTCAGTCGGACTGGCAGGACCGAACTTCATGCCGCCTGCTCTTTCTCCTTGGCCGGCAGCCGCAACGTGGCGGTGATCTCGGCCATGATCGAGACCGCGATCTCCGACGGCGACACCGCGCCGATGGCGAGCCCGATCGGCGCATGGATGCGGGCGATGTCGGCGTCGCTGGCGCCTTGGGCGCGCAGGCGGTCGCCGCGCTTGGCATGCGTCTTCCGTGAGCCGAGCGCGCCGATATAGAAGCAGTCGCGCGAGAACGCGTGCAGCAGCGCCGGATCGTCGATCTTCGGATCATGCGTCAGCGCGACAAAGGCCGTGTAGTGATCGACGTTGAGCGGCGGCAGGGCCACGTCGGGCCATTCGGCGATCAGCGGCACGTCGGGGAAGCGCTCGGGGCTGGCGAAGGCCGTGCGCGGATCGACGACGGTGACGTCATAGCCGAGCGACTTGGCGATCGGTGCCAGCGCTTGGCTGATATGGACGGCGCCGATGATGACGAGCCGCGCCGTCGGCGCGTAGACGTTGAGGAACAACCGCTTGCCGCCCACCTCGACCATGCCGCTCTTGCCCATCCGCAGTTGCGTTGCGAGCTCGTTGCGCAAGGGATCGGCGGCGATGTCGGCGGCCTTGACCAGACGCTGCTCGCCGGAGGCGACGTCGGTGACGAGAATGGCCGGGCGGCGCGCGGCGCGCTCGGCATTGAGCTCGGCCAGTGTTCCCAATTGCATCGGTCAGCCCACCTTCTCGACGAACACACGGATGGTGCCGCCGCAGGACAGCCCGACGTTCCAGGCGGTCTCGTCGGCGACGCCAAACTCCAGCATCTTGGGCTGACCGCTGGAGATCACGTCCAGCGCCTCGGTGACAACCGCGCCCTCCACGCAGCCGCCGGACACGGACCCTAAGAACGTGCCCTCGTCGTTGATCACGAGGTTGGACCCGACCGGGCGCGGCGCCGAGCCCCAGGTCTCGACCACGGTGGCGAGCGCCACGCCGTGACCGGATTTGTGCCAATCCTCGGCGGCCTTGAGGATGTCTTCGTCGCGGTTGAGCATGACTATCTCCTTCTCAGGCGGCGGGCCGGATCGCGCTGCGCTGATGCGGCGGCAACGGCGACGACAGCGCCGAGATCAGCGTCCCGATCGAGGTCAAGTTATGTACCGGGCGGAATTCGTCAACGTGGGGCAGCATGGTTTTGATGCCCTGCGCCTTCGCCTCGAAGCCGGAATAGCGCAGCAGCGGATTGAGCCAGATCAGCCGCCGGCAGGAGCGGTGCAGCCGGTCCATCTCGAAGGCGAGCTTGCTGTCGGCCTCGCGCTCGAGCCCGTCGGAGATCAGGAGCACGATCGCGCCCTGCCCGAGCACGCGGCGCGCCCACTGCTTGTTGAAGGTCTGCAGCGAGGTCGCGATCCTTGTGCCGCCGGCCCAGTCCTCGACATTGGCCGAGCAGCTCGCCAGCGCCTCGTCGGGATCGCGCTGGCGCAGCGCCCGCGTCACGTTGGTCAGCCGCGTGCCGAACAGGAATACCGAGACGCGCTTGCGCGCATCGGTAATGGCATGCAGGAAATGCAGGAACAGGCGGGTGTACTCGCTCATCGAGCCGGAGATGTCGAGCAGCGCCACGATCGGCGCCGGCTTCTCGATCCGCCCCAGGCGATGGAAGTTGATGATCTCGCCTTCGGTGCGCAGCGCCTGACGCAGCGTCTTGCGCATGTCGATTCGACGGCCGCGCGGGTCCGCGGTGTGGCGGCGCGTTTTCAGCTCGGCCTGCGGCAGCCGCATCTTGGCGATGGCGCGTGCGACCTCGGCGATCTCCGCCGCGCTCATCTGCGCAAAGTCCTTCTTCTGAAGCACCTCGCGGTCGGACACCGCGAGCCGCAGGTCCTGCTCCTGCGCCTTCGGCTCCTCATGGGTCTGCGGCTGCGACATCGCCTCCTGCACCCGGCGCGAGGCCGGCGGCGGCTTCTTCTTGGCGTGGTCCGGCAGCGGCACCGAATCGAGCATCGACTTCCATTCCTCGGCGGGACGGAAGAACAGGTCGAAGGCCTGGGCGAAGATCAGCGCATGCTCGTGGCGCTTGACGAAGATCGATTCGAGCGTGGTGAAGACGTCCGCCCGCTTGCCGATGTCGATCACTTCGAGCGCGGTCATGGCATCGATGACAGCACCCGGACCGACCGGAAGGCCGGCGGCGCGTAGCGCCCGCGCGAAGCCCGCGATGTTGTCGGCGATGCCGCCGGTCGGCGGCGCGAGGTGATTGATGGGCGTGGGCATCGGTCTATCCCCTCGTCATTCCGGGACGTGCCTCAAACTGAGTTCATCATTCCGGGGCAACCCAAAGGGCTGAGCCCGGAATCCATACTCACGGTCGTGGTTATGGATTCCGGGCCTGCGTGCTGCGCACGCATCCCGGAATGACGACCTTCGCTGTGGCGCGACCGCGGCTCAAGTCTCGCTGGTCGCGTCCTTGATCGCCTTCTGCAACGCATCCCCCTGCATGCGGGCGATGTCGTCCTGATACTTCAACAGCGCGCCCAGCGTGTCGCCGACGACCTCGGCATTCAGCGAACGCGCATCGAGCTCGGTCAACGCCGTGGCCCAGTCCAAGGTCTCGGCGACCCCTGGCGACTTGTAGAAGTCCTGGTCACGCAGCGCCTGCACGAAGCGCACGATCTGCTGCGACAGCCGCTGCGAGATGCCGGGCAGCCGGGTCTTGACGATGGCGAGCTCGCGCTCGGCGGAGGGATAATCGACCCAGTGATACAGGCAGCGCCGCTTCAGCGCGTCATGGATCTCGCGAGTCCTGTTCGAGGTGATGATGACGATCGGCGGATGCGGCGCCTTGACGGTGCCGAACTCCGGGATCGTGACCTGGAAGTCGGAGAGTATCTCCAGCAGATAGGCTTCGAACGCCTCGTCCGCGCGGTCGAGCTCGTCAATGAGAAGAACCGGCGCGCCTGCGACATCCGGCTCCAGCGCCTGCAGCAGCGGGCGCTTGATCAGATAGCGGTCGGCGAAGATGTCCGACGTCAATTGATCGCGGTCGACCTCGCCGCCCGCTTCGGCCAGCCGGATCGCGATCATCTGCGCCGCTGAATTCCATTCATAGACGGCGGAGGCGACGTCGAGACCCTCGTAGCACTGCAGCCGGATCAGCTTGCGGCCGAGCGCGGCCGACAAGACCTTGGCGATCTCGGTCTTGCCGACGCCGGCCTCGCCCTCGAGGAACAGCGGCCGGCCCATCCGCAGCGACAGATAGGTCACCGTCGCCAGCGATCGCTCGGCCAGATAGCCGCGCGAGGACAACAATTCGAGCATCGCGTCGACCGATGCTGGCAGGGCCGGAGCACTCATGGGCGAGACCGCTTCCTTCCTCACGCGTCCGTCACGAAGCCGGAGCCTCCGGTTCGGCGGCTCCCTCCGATGCGGTTGAGGCCTTGGCGCCGGCATTGGCCGCATCCACCGCGCGGCGCGCCAGCACACCGATCAGATGGGCGCGATATTCGGCGCTGCCGTGAATGTCGCTGTTGAGGCCTTCGGCCGAGACCGAAATTCCCTCCAGCGCCTTCGGCGAGAAACGCTTCTGCAGCGCTTCCTCGAAAGCAGTGACGCGAAACACGCCATTGCCGCCGGCGCCGGTCACGGCGACGCGCACGTCCGAGGGACGACGGGCGACGAACACGCCGACCAGCGCATAGCGCGAGGCCTGGTTGCGGAACTTCACGTAAGCGGCCTTCTTCGCCAGCGGAAAGCTCACCTTGGTGATGATCTCGTCCGGCTCCAGCGCGGTCGTGAACAGCCCGAGGAAGAACTCCTCGGCCTTCAGCTTGCGCTTGTTGGTGACGATGGTGGCGCCGAGCGCGAGGCATGCTGCCGGATAGTCCGCGGTCGGATCGTTGTTGGCAATCGAACCGCCGATGGTGCCGCGATGGCGCACCGCGGGATCGCCGATCAGGCTCGCCAGATGTGCGAGCGCCGGAATGGCCTCGCCGACCGTTGCGGAGTTGGCGACGTCGGCATGACGCGCCATCGCGCCGATCACCAGGTTGCGGCCTTTCACCTCGATCGTATCGAGCCCCTCGACATGGGAGAGATCGACCAGATGCGGCGGGCTCGCGAGCCGCTGCTTCATGACCGGCAGCAGCGTGTGGCCGCCGGCGACCAGCTTGGCGTCTTCGTTCTTGGTGAGGAGATTGGCGGCCTGGCGCACGGTCGCCGGCCGATGATATTTGAATTCGTACATGGGGAAATGTCCTGTGCGCAGCGGGCCGACTGGGGCGAGGTCAGACGTTTAGGCGAGGTCCGATTTGGCCATCGCCTTGGCGCCGGCGGCGATCGATTGCACGATGTTCTGATAGCCGGTGCAGCGGCAGAGATTGCCTTCCAGCTCCTCGCGGATGGTCTCTTCGCTGAGCTCATGTCCCTTGCGATGGACGAGATCGACCGCGGTCATGATCATGCCGGGCGTGCAGAAGCCGCATTGCAGGCCATGGTGTTCGCGAAACGCTTCCTGCATCGGATGCAGCGGCGCGCCGTCGGCGGCGAGCCCCTCGATCGTCCTGACCTCATGACCATCGGCCATCACGGCCAATGTCGTGCAGGACTTGACCGCCTTGCCATCGAGATGGACGACGCAGGCGCCGCATTGCGACGTGTCACAGCCGACATGGGTGCCGGTGAGGCGCAGATTCTCGCGCAGGAACTGCACCAGCAGCGTCCGCGGGTCGACGTTCGCCGTGACGGGATTACCGTTCACAATCATGGAAATCTTGGCCATTCAGGACTCTCTATTATCCGCGCGACAGCGTTGCACTGCAGCGCAGCCCAGCAAAATCAGTCGAAAACCATCATATGGGCGCTCCCGGCGGCGGGCAACCTCGCCCCCGGCCGCGCATGGGTCGGTTGCGGTCAGCCTTGAACGGCCTTGGCGAAGTTGGCGAAGAATTCGTCGGCGAGTTTCTTTGCGGTGCCGTTGATCAGCCGCTGGCCGAGCTGCGCCAGCTTGCCGCCGATCTGTGCCTCGACATTGTAGGTCAACAGCGTGCCACCGTCCTTGTCCGCCAGCGCAACGACCGCACCGCCCTTGGCGAATCCCGCGACGCCGCCCTCACCTTCGCCGGAGATCTTGTAGCCGTTCGGCGGATCGAGATCGCTCAAGGTGACCTTGCCCTTGAAGCGCGCGGAGACCGGTCCGACCTTCATCTTGGCGACGGCGCGGAAGCCACCGTCCTCGGTCTTCTCCAGTTCCTCGCAGCCGGGAATGCAGGCCTTGAGCACCTCCGGATCGTTCAGCTTGGCCCAGACCTGCTCTCGCGGAGCGGCCAGCTGGACCTCGCCCGTCATCGTCATTGCCATGTGCATCTCCCCCGATTGGCGCGGTTAGAGGCATTCAAGTAAAGCACCGAACGTCCAAAAGGAAGGGCGAGCAGCGACCGGAAGCGTTGCAGAAAAGCCGGAGCACCGCAGCAATCCGGATCTCGCCGCCGTTGGGTTTTGATTGGCAGACGGCGATGGGGGTGGTTAGTTCGCCATCGAATCTGCACGATTCCTCCGGCGGCGCGGCCGCCTGCGACAAGGATTCCGCTCATGCCGATGATCGATGCCGACGGCTGTCTGTTGAATGTCACCGTCGAGGGCCGCGACGGCGGACCGACCCTGATGCTCTCGAACTCGCTCGGCTCGACGCTGCAGATGTGGGAGCCGCAGATGCGCGCCTTCACGCAGGTGTTCCGCGTGATCCGCTATGACCGGCGCGGTCATGGCAAGTCGCAAGTGCCGCCCGGGCCCTACTCGATCGAGCGATTCGGCCGCGATGCGCTGGCGATTCTCGATGACCTCAACATCGAGAAGGTGCACTGGTGCGGCGTGTCGATGGGCGGCATGGTCGGGCAGTGGCTCGCGGCCCACGCTCCTGAACGTGTAGGCAAGCTCGTGCTCGCCAACACCACCTGCTACTACCCCGATCCGGCAATCTGGGACGCCCGCATCAAGGCGGTCGAGGACAGCGGACTCGCTGGAATCGCCGACACGGTCATCGCCGGCTGGCTGACTCAGGAGTTTCGTGATCACAATCCCGACGTTGCCGACCGGATGAAGGCAATGCTCGTGGCCACCCCGGTCGAGGGCTATCTCGCTTGCTGCAAAGCACTGCGGGCGCTGGACCTGCGCGAGGACCTGCCGGCCATCAAAAGCCCAACCCTCGTCGTGGCCGGCCGCTACGACAAGTCGACGCCGATCGCGATGGCGGAAGCGATCCGCAGCCGGATCCCCGGCGCCAGCATGACCATCGTCGATGCCGCGCACATCTCGAATGTCGAAGCGGCGGGCCAGTTCAACGATGCCGTGCTGGGCTTTCTGACCCAGCGCTGACGCACCGCGATGGATCAGGGCGTTACGCCTGCTGCGGCGCCGGCGTCGCCGTGGGCCCCATCTTCGGCGGAGCGGATGCGGAGGACGGCGAGGCTTGCGTCGACGGCTTCTCCACCAGCATGACGATGGCCGTGCCGAGCAGCATCAGGAGTTCCGTGGCATGCAAACGCAGTGCCTGGGGCTCCCCGAATTTGGCGGCCATGATCATGCTGAAGAAGGCGAGCATGCTGCCGAAAGCGAGCCCGATCGACAGCGCCTCGACATAGCCGGCCACCTTTCGCACCCGCGGAACCAGGATCAGGACCAGAAACATCGCGAAGAAGCCTGCGACCGTCAGTCGCGCCAGCGCAAGCAGCCAGGCGGCGCGGACGGTCTCGATGCCCGACAACTGCAGGTAGTCGCTGATGAACAAGGCCACCGCAATATTGGGCCGCGCGAACAGCCCCTGGATCGGCGACACCATGATCTGAAACGCGATGATGGTCCAGGCGGGCACGAAGTAGAGCGCCAGCAGCACACCGTTGACGCAACTGAGCCGCCAATTCCTGATCACGCAATCCTTGATCATGTCACGCCCACCTTTCCATCCCACAAACCGCCCGTCCGGCCGACTTCCAGACGAGCTAACGCGCGGCAAACGCGCCCGGCAATTTAAACCATTCGTTTACCTTAACAGGGTGGCGACGGGCGCGAGAGCCATCAACGGTCACCGTCCAAGAGACCCTGCCGGTGACCTCGCCGATCAGGCCTCGACTTCCCGCGTGACAACGGCCTTCCCGGCCATCAACGCCTCCACGAACATCTGCATCGCATCCGACATTGCGCGCCCGCTTCGTCTTCAGCACCGCGATGCGGCTGCTCCGCTGAATGATCGCCGTAACCGACGCCTGCATCGGGGTCACGATCGATGCGCCGGCAGTCCGATCGCGTCGATGGCCGCTGCACCGCAATTATGTGCGCCGCGCCATCATTGCTTTTGACTAGCGTCAAAGTAGCTAGACAATGTGATACTATCTTAAGACGAGCGCTGCTGCGTTTCGCACAGCTCGATCGTGATGCGGCAAGCAGCCGCCGAGCGGGAGTACTGCATGAGACTGGCTCGGATCTTCATCGGCATCCTCCTGCTGGCCGGCGGCCTCTACATCCTGGTCGGCGAGCATTTCGCCGGAACTTCAGGCGACGCGACCGTCAATGCCCGGCTTTACGTCGTGCGCGCGCCGATCGAAGGCCGCGTGACGCTGGGGGTGAGCCATATCGGCGTCAGGGTCAACGCCGGGGAACTCATGGCCGAGATCGTCGACGACCGGTTCGACACCACGCGCCTGCTCAATCTCGAGCGCGACCGTGACGAGCAGAAGATCGCGCTCAAGCGGGTTCCGGCGCAGCGTTCGGCGCTCGAGCAAGCGCGGGCCGCCTTCGCGGCCCAGTCGGCCAACTACAAGACCGGCCGCGTCCGCCAGATCGCGGCACGCATCGCCGAGGCCAAGGCGGCGGAGGATGCCGCGGCCGCCCGGCTGAAGCTCGCTGATCTCACCTTCACGCGGGCCAACGAGCTGAAGGAACGCGGGGTCCAGACGGTCGCCGGCCTCGACCAGGCCAGCGCCTCGCTCGATATCGCCAAGCAGGATTTGGAAAGCGCGAAACAGCGCACCAACTATGTCGAGACCGAGCTCGGCTCCGCGCAATCGGGGGTCTTCATAGGCGACTCCTACAACGACGTGCCGTTCTCGATGCAGCGCATTCACGAGCTCGACCTGCGCCTCGCCGAACTTGCCGTGGACGAGCAGCAGATCCAATCCCGCCTGGTCCAATACGAGCAGCAGATCAACGCCGAACGCGTCCGGATCAACCGACTGACCTCGGCGACGCTGAGGGCCCGCGTCCCGGGCATGGCCTGGGATTTCCTCGTCGACGACGGCGAATATGCCCGTCGCGGTCAGGATCTCGCCAAGCTGGTGGACTGCAACAGTCTCGTGGTGACCGCGAGCGTTCCCGAAAGTCTCTACGCCAGCCTGTCGATCGGCGCCCCGGTGCAGTTCCGTCTGTTCGGAGACGACCGGATATTCGATGGGACGGTGACACGTCTCGGCGGCTCGGGCGCCTCGCAACTCTACGCCAATCTCGCCGTCGGCCCGACGCCGCAGCACTTGCAGCGCTTCGACGTCACCGTTGCGGTGCCAGATCTCGCCAAGCAGCCGGATCTGTCCTGCGCCATCGGGCGCACCGGCCGGGTGATCTTCACCAGCGGACCGATCGCGGCATTGCGCGGCTTCGTCGCCCGGTACGGCTACTGATGCCGACGCTGTCACCATTCCTGTCCGCGTTCGCAGTCGTTGCGATCATCGTAGGGCTGCGCGTCCTGGTGTTGCCCCTCCTGGACCCGAAGATATGGTACTGGCGGACCCTGCTCCTCAGCGGCTCGATCCTGCTGGCCTGGCGCTATGTCGCCTGGCGCTTCACCGAGACCCTTGCTCCGCCCGGCCTCACGCCGGATGGGATCCTCAGCTGGGGCTTCGCCGTTCTCGAAGCGCTCACCGTTGTTTCGTCGTCCTTCGCCTTCCTGATCCTGACCAGGACCAAGGAGCGGACGACGGAGGCTGATCGCCATGCCGGCTGGTGGCTTCCGAGGCCGCCGCCTCGTGTCGACATCTTCATCACCACCTACAACGAGCAGCTCGAGGTCCTGGAGCGAACCATCGTCGGCGCCAAGGCGATCACCTATGCGGCATTGCGCGTCTTCGTCCTCGACGACGGCAGCCGGGCCTGGCTCCGGGATTACTGCACCGAGCACGGCATCGGCTATGTCGCCCGTACCGACAAGTCGCACGCCAAGGCCGGCAACATCAACAATGCCTTGCGGCTGCGCGCGGCGGATGCGGACCGGCCGGATTTCGTCGCCGTTCTCGACGCCGACTTCGTGCCTCATCTTGACTTCGTCGAGCGGACGCTCGCGTTGTTCCACGATCCGGCTGTCGGCCTCGTACAGACACCCCAGCACTTCTTCAACCCGGACCCGATCCAGCACAATCTCGGCATCGGCGCGTCCTATCCCGACGAGCAGCGCCACTTCTTCGACAACGTCGAGCCGGCGCGCGACGCCTGGGGCATCGCAATGTGCTGCGGCACCTCCTCGATATTCCGCGTCTACGCCGTAGAGATGATCGGCGGCGTGCCGACCGAGAGCGTCACCGAGGATTTCCTGCTCACGCTGCGCCTGTCCGCGCACGGCTACCAGACCGTCTACCTGAACGAGGCGTTGTCGGAGGGATTGGCGCCGGAAGGCCTTGCGGAATACGTCACGCAGCGCGGCCGCTGGTGCCTCGGCCTCATGCAGATCGTGCGCAACGTCTACAATCCATTCGGCTCCCATGGTCTCGACTTCTTCCACCGGCTCAGCGTGCTCGACTCGCTGCTTTACTGGACGTCGACCTATCCGTTCCGCCTCGCCGCGCTGATCTGTCCACTGCTCTACTGGTGGGGCGGGGTGACCGTGGTGAACGCCTCGATCGCCGACATCATCCGGTATTACGGCCCCTATTATCTCTCGATCATGTACACGCTGAACTGGCTGTCCAAGGGACTGTTCATTCCGATCGTCAACGATGTCTCGCAGATCGTCGCCGCCTGGCCCGTGCTCCGCGCCGCCGCTCTCGGCCTGCTCTCCCCCGGTCCGCACAAATTCTCGGTGACCGCCAAGGGCGGCGATCGCGCCAAGATCATCGTCCAATGGCCGCTGATGCGGCCCTTCCTGATCCTGATGGCGCTGACGATCGGTGGCATGATCGTGTCGCTGACGTCCGATTTTGTCTTCAATACCACGGGGACCGCGGGAGACGGCGTCATCGTCGTGATGTTCTGGACGATCTACAACGTTCTGGTGCTGTCGGTGGCGATCGCCGTGTGCATCGACCGTCCACGCTACAACCGGCCGCAACGCCAGATCGTCGAGCCGATAACCCTGACGGTCGACGGCGAGCCGCAACGCGGCTGGATCGTCAATCTCGGCCCCGGCGGCGCACGCGTCAGCGGTCCGGTCGGCCTTGCGACCGGCGCCATCGGCACGCTCACTTTGCCCCTGATCGGCGATATCCCGACCAAGGTCGCGGCTCCGACGAACGACGGCTACCGGCTCATATTTACGGTGACGCCGCAGCAGCGCGCCCAGATCATCGAGCGGCTGCACACCGCGAGCGGAGTGCCCGGCGCCGACAGCGGCGATCTCGGCCGCATGCTGAAAGAACTCGCGCGAGCCGTGGCCGATTGAGGAGAAGACGATGACGAGGCGACGGTGGAGCTTACAGACAGCGGTGTTCCTCGGCGGCACGACACTGATCGTCGTGACGGCGCTGGCCGTTGCCATCCTCTATTCGGCGTCGCTGCAGCGGCGCGGCGAGGAGCTCGCGATCGAGCAGCTGAGGACGCGCGGTGAGCTCAGCGCAAACCTGCTGGCGCGACAGATGTACGGCACGTGGATCGACGTGTCGCGGCTCGCCGCGATCATCGACCCCGCCGACGTCGCCGAGGCGCGCCGACAGATCCAGTTCGTGAGCCAGTTCCAGCCGCGCTATGCCTGGCTCGGCATCGCCGACCCAGGCGGCAAGGTCATCGCGAGCAAGGACCGGATGCTGGAGGGACAAAGCGTCGCCGACCTGCGCTGGTTCCGGCATGGACTCGGGGTGCCGACGGCGGTCGATGATCGCGAACCAGAGACCCTGGGCCGGATGTTGCAGGCCGCTTCGGGACCGGACCGCTTGATCGCCATGTCGGCTCCGCTCGTGCACGACGGGGCCCCGACCGGCGTCATCGGGGCCCAAATCGATTGGAAATGGGTGATCGAATCCGTCGCGGCGCTGGCGTCGCGCGACATCGATCTGGTGTTGCTGTCGCGCGAGAGCATCGTGCTGTTCGGCCCGCCGGATCTCGTCGGCAAGCAGTTGACGATCGGCTCGGCGCAGGCCGCAAGCCGCGGGGCCCCGGTCGCGCTCATCGAGCGATGGCCCGACGGCAAGGACTATTTCACCGTCACGTTCCCCACCGTGAAGTACGCCGATCTGCCGAGCTTCGGCTGGTCCCTTCTGATCCGGCAGGACGCCGTTGCCGCGATGCTGCCGACCCGCCAGCTTGTGCGCTCGTTTTGGTTCAACGTTGCCGGTGGCGTGTTCTCGATCTTGGTGCTGCTCAATTTCGCCGCGAAATGGGTGGCGACGCCGATGCGCCGTCTTGCCCAGGCCGCCGAAACCATGGTGAAAGATCCGTTTTCCGGCATGGTGGCTCGGGAAACCCGGTACGATGAGGCGACGCGGCTGCGCGACGCCTTGGTCAGGCTCCAGTCGAAGCTGATGGCAAAAGTGCCTGGTCCGACGGAAGACAGCGGTAGCGGCATATGAGCGGCGCCAGCGACACGATCAGCTCGATGCGCTCGACGCCGAAGGTCGCGGCCCTCGTCGCTCGCGCCTCCTTCGCCATCATTGGCCTCAGCGGCTAGCCCGAGCGGCGGCGAGAGAATCCGAGCTGAAAGCGAATCCTCCAGTGTCCACGCCAACGAGCGGTCCTGCAGACGCGGGTCCTGGTATTGCTGGCCGGGACGCGGGCTGCCCCTCCGTGTCCCTCATCTTGCCGGTTCGGTCTCCCGGCCGGACTTTGGTGCCCCTGGTTCTCGTCCGCCAGCCTGCTCATGGGGTTCTCGCTTCGCTACCGCGCGCAACCAGTGCGAGAGCACCTCCTTCGGCGGTAGGTGCTGCGTTCCGCGGTGGTCATTTGATGGCGATGGCCGGACCCGAGAAAGGCACGGGAACCGCGCCGTCAAAGGAGGCGGGATAAGCCCGCAATTGTGGCACTGCACGCTGTTGCGGCACCCGGTTCCTAGCTGTTAGTACTGGCCCACGCGTCGCCTTGGGCGCGGGTGCGATCTCCAGGCATACCAGCACCTGCTCTGCAAGGCCCCCGCCGCGTTGCGAACCGATATCGGCAGTCTCACTCACGGCAGTTCATGGATTATTTCGCGCAACAGCTCATCAATGGCCTCGTCCTTGGCTCGATCTACGGCCTGATCGCCATCGGCTACACCATGGTCTATGGCATCGTCGGCATGATCAATTTCGCCCATGGCGACATCTTCATGATCGGCGGCTTCATCGCGCTGATCTCGTTCCTGGTCCTGGTGTCGCTGGGCCTGACTGCGGTTCCGGTAATTCTGCTGATCGTGCTGCTGGTCTCGATGGCCATCACGGCGCTCTATGGCTGGACCGTCGAACGCATCGCCTACCGCCCGCTGCGGCACTCGTTCCGCCTGGCGCCGATGCTGTCCGCCATCGGCATGTCGTTCGTGCTCACCAACTATTCGCAGGTGTCGCAGGGCGCGCGCGTCAAGCCGGTGCCGCCGATCATCACCGGCGGCTATACCCTGCACGAGGGTGCGGGCGGCTTCGTCGTCCAGCTCTCCAACATCCAGATCGTGGTGGTCATCACCACCATCGTTCTGCTCGCGCTGTTCACCTGGCTGGTATCCCGCACCCGGCTCGGGCGCGACATGCGCGCCTGCGAGCAGGATCAGACCATGGCGGCACTGCTCGGCGTCGACGTCGACCGCACCATCTCGATGACCTTCGTGATCGGTGCGGCGCTCGCTGCCGTCGCCGGCATGATGTACCTGCTGTATTACGGTCTGGTCGATTTCTTCATGGGCTTCGTCGCCGGCATCAAGGCGTTCACGGCGGCGGTACTCGGCGGCATCGGCTCGCTGCCGGGCGCGATGCTCGGAGGCCTCGCGATCGGACTGATCGAGACGTTCTGGTCGGCCTATTTTTCCGTGGAGTACAAGGACGTCGCGGCATTCTCGATCCTCATCGTCGTGCTGATTTTCCTGCCGACCGGCCTGCTCGGCCGGCCCGAAGTCGAAAAAGTCTGAAGATGGAGTCCGCGTGAGCGCGTCCCTTCCCGCCTCGTCGAAAGGCTCCGAACCGGTCGGAACCGCCTTCATCCTCAAGAAGGCCTTTCTCAGTGCGCTGGTCGCTCTCGGTCTGTTCTCCCTGATGGTCGGCGTCCGCACCGAAGCGGGCCAGAGCGGCCAGCTCGTATACTGGACCCGCTTCGGCGACCTCGCCAGCCTGGTTGCGGCGGTGTTCGTCGGCTCGATCGCGGTCGAGCTGCTGCGGCTGTGGCTCGGACCGCGCGGCGGCCTCGGCAGCTTCGTGCCGCCGTCCGTGCAGAGCGGCATGTCGGTAGCCGGCCGCTATCTCGCGCCGGCGCTGCTGATCTTCACTTTCCTGGTGCCGGTGATCTTCTACAATCAGCGCTATATTCTCGACCTCGGCATCCTGGTCCTCACCTACGTCATGCTGGGCTGGGGCCTCAACGTCGTGGTCGGTCTCGCCGGCCTGCTCGACCTCGGCTACGTCGCGTTCTACGCGGTCGGCGCCTATTCCTACGGCCTGCTCTCGACCACCTTCGGCCTGTCGTTCTGGATCTGCCTGCCGCTCGCCGGTATTCTCGCCGCATTCTGGGGCGTGCTGCTCGGCTTTCCGGTGCTGCGGCTACGCGGTGACTACCTCGCCATCGTCACTCTGGCCTTTGGCGAGATCATCCGCCTCGTCCTCATCAACTGGCAGGACGTGACCGGCGGTCCCAACGGCGTCTCCGGGATTCCGCGACCGACGTTGTTCGGCATTCCGCTCACACCGGGCGAAGGCGGCCTTGCATCGATGCTCGGCATCCCGTTCTCGCCGACGCATCGCATCGTGTTTCTGTTCTATCTGATCCTGGCGCTGGCACTCTTGACCAACTGGGTCACCATCCGGCTGCGCCGGCTGCCGATCGGCCGGGCCTGGGAAGCGCTGCGCGAGGACGAGGTCGCCTGCCGCGCGCTCGGCATCAACATCACCACCACCAAGCTGACCGCATTTGCGACCGGCGCGATGTTCGGCGGTTTCGCCGGCGCCTTCTTCGCCACGCGCCAGGGCTTCATCAGCCCGGAATCCTTCACCTTCCAGGAATCGGCGCTGGTACTCGCCATCGTCGTGCTCGGCGGCATGGGGTCGCAGCTCGGCGTGGCGCTGGCGGCGCTCGCCATGATCGGCGGCTTCGAGCTGTTCAGAAGCCTCGAGGGCTACCGCATGCTGGTGTTCGGTCTCGCCATGGTGCTCGTGATGATCTGGCGGCCGCGCGGCATTGTCGGCCATCGCGCGCCAACCGTATTCCTGGAAAAATCCAAGAGCATCTCTTCGGACCTCGTCAAGGAAGGCCACGGATGAGCTCCGCTCCCATTCTCGCACTTGAAAACCTCACCATGCGCTTCGGCGGCATCGTCGCCGTCAATGCGCTGTCGTTCACCGCGCAACGCACGCAGATCACGGCCCTGATCGGCCCCAACGGCGCCGGCAAGACCACCGTGTTCAACTGCATCACCGGCTTCTACAAGCCGACCTCCGGCGTCATCCGCCTGACCCATGATGACGGCGCGCAGTTCGAGATGCAGAAGCTGAAGGACTTCAACATCTCCAAGCAGGCCAAGGTGGCGCGGACGTTCCAGAACATCCGGCTGTTTCCGGGCATGACGGCGCTCGAGAACCTGATGGTCGCGCAGCACAACGCGCTGATGCGCGCGTCCGGCATGACGGTGCTCGGGCTGCTCGGCGTGCCCTCGTGGCGCGCGGCCGAGCGGAACGCGATCGATGCGGCCGTGTTCTGGCTGAAGCGCGTCGGGCTGATCGACCGCGCCGACGACGCGGCCGGCAATCTCGCCTATGGCGACCAGCGCCGGCTGGAGATCGCGCGCGCGATGTGCACCTCGCCGGCCCTGCTCTGCCTCGACGAACCGGCCGCCGGCCTCAACGCGCGCGAGAGTGCGGCCCTCAGCGAGCTGCTGCTGTCGATCCGAGCCGATCACGCCACGTCGATCCTGCTGATCGAGCACGACATGAGCGTCGTGATGGAAATCTCCGACCGGATCGTCGTGATGGACTACGGCGTCAAGATCGCGGAAGGCACGCCGCGCGAGATCAGGGATGATCCCAAGGTCATCGCGGCCTATCTCGGCACCGACGAGGAAGAGGCCGCAGCCGTGATGGAGGCCGAGGCGTGAGCGCGTCCCTCCTCGCAATCCGCAGCCTGCGTGCCTCCTACGGCAAGATCGAAGCGCTCAAGGGCGTCGATCTCGACATCAAGCCCGGCGAGATCGTCGCGCTGATCGGCGCCAACGGCGCCGGCAAGTCGACCCTGATGATGTCGATCTTCGGGCGGCCGCGCGCGAGCTCCGGCAACATCGTCTACGACGGCAACGACATCACACAGGTGCCGACGCATCAGATCGCGCAGCTGCGCATCGCGCAGTCGCCGGAGGGACGCCGCATCTTTCCGCGCATGAGCGTCGCGGAAAACCTGCAGATGGGCGCCGACGCCGGCGAGACGACCGACGCGGAGCGGGCCAGCATGCTGGAGCGGGTATTCGCGCTGTTCCCGCGCCTGAAGGAGCGCATCGACCAGCGCGGCGGCACGCTGTCCGGCGGCGAGCAGCAGATGCTGGCGATCGGGCGCGCGCTGATGAGCCGGCCGCGGCTGCTGCTGCTGGACGAGCCCTCGCTCGGCTTGGCGCCGCTGATCGCTCGCCAGATTTTCGACGCCATTCGGACACTCAACCGCCAAGACGGTCTGACCGTGCTGATCGTTGAGCAGAACGCCAATCACGCGCTGAAGCTCGCCCATCGCGGCTACGTGCTGGTCAACGGCCTGATTACGCTGTCGGGCACCGGCACCGAGCTGCTGCAGCGGCCGGAGATCCGCGCTGCCTATCTGGAGGGCGGCCGCCACTGAGGCGGAGCCCTCAAAATCCGGCCGAAATGACATTAGTCCTTCGTAGGTGTCGTCGAAAATTGCCGGTGACTTCGCCGTAAAATCAGCCACAATGCGCGCGGTCTGCGGCCCGCCGTTCGGGCCGTTCCGTGTCGACCTACCCCCCGCGAGGATTTCTCATGAAACCACTCAAACTCATCGGCTTGGCTCTGGGCGCATCGCTGGCGCTCTCGACCGCTGCTTTCGCCGAAGACATCAACATCGCCGTGGCCGGCCCCATGACCGGCAGTGAATCGGCCTTCGGCCGCCAAATGCAGAACGGCGCCGAGATGGCGGTAGCCGACCTCAATGCTGCCGGCGGCGTGCTCGGCAAAAAGCTCGCACTGCAGGTGGGTGACGATGCCTGCGATCCGAAGCAGGCGCGTTCGGTTGCCGAAAAGCTCGCCGGCTCCGGCATTCCGTTCGTCGCCGGCCATTTCTGCTCGTCGTCGTCGATCCCGGCCTCCGAGGCCTATGCCGACAGCAACGTCCTGCAGATCACGCCCGCGTCGACCAACCCGCTGTTCACCGAGCGCAAGCTGTGGAACGTGGCGCGCGTCTGCGGCCGCGACGACCAGCAGGGTCTCGTCGCCGCCAACTACATCGCGAAGAACTTCAAGGGCAAGAACATCGCGATCCTCAACGACAAGACCACCTACGGCAAGGGTCTCGCCGACGAGACCAAGAAGGCGCTCAACAAGGCCGGCGTCACCGAGAAGATGTTCGAGTCCTACAACAAGGGCGACAAGGACTTCAACGCGATCGTCTCCCGCCTGAAGCGTGACAACATCGATCTCGTCTATGTCGGCGGCTATCATCAGGAAGCCGGCCTCATCCTGCGCCAGATGCGCGACCAGGGTCTCAAGACCATCCTGATGGCGGGCGACGCGATGAACGATAAGGAGTTCGCCTCGATCACCGGCCCGGCCGCGGAAGGCACGCTGTTCACCTTCGGCCCCGAGCCGCGCAACAAGCCGACCGCGAAGGCGATCGTGGACAAGTTCAAGGCCAAGAACATCGATCCCGAGGGCTACACGCTCTACACCTACGCCGCGATCCAGGTCTGGTCGCAGGCGGTGAAGAAGGCCAACACCACTGACGCCAAGAAGGTGATGGACACCATCAAGGCCGGCGAGTGGGACACCGTTCTCGGCAAGCTCGGCTTCGACGCCAAGGGCGACATCAAGCAGATCGACTACGTCGTCTACAAGTGGGACGCCAAGGGCGGCTACGCCGAGCTCGGCGGCAAGGGCTCCTGATCGAACTCCTGATCCGCTTCGATCATCATCAGCAAAATGCAAACGCCCCGGTCCTGGACCGGGGCGTTCTGCTGAGAGCTTGGTTCGTCGTTGAAGCGCCTGCAGGACAGTCGTACGGAGAGTAAGTAACAGGCCGGCTCAGCCGGCACAGGCCGAAAGCGATGGGGCTCCCTTCGCCGCCACTGCCGCACGGGCCGTTTCGACGGCACGCATCAGTTCGGTCGGGCGGAACGGTTTCTGCAGGTAAACGACACGGGTCAGCTCGTCCGACATCGACGCGCCATCGAAGGCGGTCATGCCGGAGACTGCGACCACCGGCACGTCGGGAACCAGCGCGCGCATACTGCTGACCAGATCGAGCCCGTTGGAATCATCGAGATAGATGTCGACGATGACGGCATCGAACGCCTGGTCGCGGAACAACTGCAGTCCGGACGCAGCAGTTCCCGCTTCGACCACGTCGAACTGATTGACGCGCAGCACCATACAGATCATGGCGCGCACATCCTTCTGATCGTCGACCACCAGAATCCGTGGCATCAACTTCTCCAGAATTTTCCGTTGGACAACCTACAACCTAGAAGGAAATCGAACACAACTACCGGTATATTTATCCCATTGGGGTAAAGGTGCAGTTACTTTAACTATCGACTCATTCTACAGAACGTCGCGATCTGGTACCATACAACCTTTATTAGAAAATAGAAACTTTTCGCGCGCCAGTCACCGACTCCTTGTTTTTGCATGTTGGCTCCCGTTGCGCAGGATTCCCGGAGATGCAGAGCATCGAGGATCACCGCGAAGTCCTGCTGTCGACGTCCACCGCGACGCGCCGAGACCAGATCGCAGCACTCGCTGCGGTTGCGATCTCGACCTTGCTGTTTGCCGCCGCCGCTCCCTTTGCCAAGGTGGAGTTGCCGGCGGTGCCTGCGTTCGTCGCGAGCTACCAGTCGGCGCTGGCGCTGAACGATCTCATCACCGCGTTCCTGCTGTTCTCGCAGTTCGTGCTGCTGCGTTCGCGACCGCTGCTGTGGTTGGCCTCGGGTTACCTGTTCACCGCGCCGGCCTCGCTACTGCACACGCTGGTGTTCCCAGGCCTGTATTCTCAGACCGGCCTGCTCGATGCAGGTCCGCAGACCGCAGTCTGGATCTACATGATCTGGCACGGCGCGTTCCCCCTGTTCGTTCTGGCCTATGCGCTGGACGACCGTCGCCGTCCGACGCCCGTTGGGTCGGTTGCGCTGTCGCTATCGGTCGCCGTGCTCGGCGTGGCGATTGCACTTGCGGCGCTCACCTGGGCGGTGATCGCCCATGATACGGCGCTGCCCGCGCTCGTCCGCGATGACGCTGCCACGCCGGCTTTGAAAGTCGTGGTCGGCGCCATCTGGTGCGTGACATCGGCTGCCCTGCTCGTCCTGGCGCTGCGCAGGCCGCACAGCATTCTCGACCTCTGGGTCATGGTGGTGCTGTGCGCCTGGCTGTTCGACCTCTCGCTCACCTCGTTGTTCAACGCCGCCCGGTTCGACCTCGGCTACTACGCGGGCCGCATCTATGGCTTGCTGGCCGCGAGCTTCGTACTCGGCGTCCTGCTCGCCGACAATGTCAGCCTGCAGGCGAGGCTCACGTGGCTGTTGCAGCAGCAGCGCCGGCAGAGCGAAAGCGAGCGGACACGCTTCATCGCGCGGGAGCGGCTGTTCAGCGCCGTCGTGGAATCCTCCAACGACGCCATCATCACGCTGACCCTGCAAGGCAAGATCACGTCCTGGAATCGCGCCGCCGAACACCTGTTCGGATACGGCGCAGACGAGGCGCTTGGCAACGACATCGGCCTGATCGTGCCCGCCGAACGGCGCAGCGAGGTCGATCGCATCCTGAGCCGGATCGGCGGCGGCGAGAAGATCGAGCATCACGAGACGATCCGCCGCCACAAGGACGGCCGCGAGATCGAAGTATCGCTCGGCGTGTCGCCGATCCTCGACGCGCATGGTGTGGTCATCGGCGCCTCGAAGGTGGCGCGCGACATCACCGAGAGCAAGCGCACCCGAACCGCCCTGACCCGTGAGACCGAGGAGCGCCGCCGCATCTTCGAGACCTCGCAGGACCTGATCCTGGTTGCCAACTCCTACGGACAATTGATGCAGGTCAGCCCGAGCGCGGTGGACGTGCTCGGCTACCGGCCGGAGGAGATGGTCGGCCGCAATGCCAGCGACTTCGTCTATCCGCCCGAGCTCGAGGCGGTCCGTAGCCAGATGCGCGCCTGCCGCCGCGGCCGCGACGTCCACAATTTCGAGGCGCAGCTGTTGCACAAGGAAGGCCGCGGCGTCGTCCTGAACTGGATGGCGAGCTGGTCGGACCCGGTGCAGCGCCACTTCTTCGTCGGCCGCGACCTCACCGAGAAGCGCGCCGCCGAGGCGCAATTCCGCCAGGCGCAGAAGATGGAGGCGGTCGGGCAGCTCACCGGCGGCGTCGCCCACGACTTCAACAACATCCTCACCGTCATCACCGGCAGCATCGGCATTCTTGCCGACGCCGTGTCCGACCGGCCGGAGCTCGCCTCCGTCGCCAAGCTGATCGACGACTCCGCCGACCGCGGCGCGCAGCTCACGCGGCAGTTGCTAGCCTTCGCCCGCAAGCAGCCGCTGCAGCCGACCGATCTCGACATCAATGCGCTGTTGAACGAGACCGCAGCCTTGCTGCGGCCGACGCTCGGCGCGCAGATCGAGATCGAGCGCATCCTCGGCGCCGATCCCTGCATCGCGCTCGCCGATCCGAACCAGCTCGCCACGGCGGTCATCAATCTCGCGCTCAATGCGCGTGATGCGATGCCGCAGGGCGGCAAGCTCACGCTGGAGACCGCGAACGTCACGCTCGACCAAGACTATGCCGACGCCCATAGCGAGGTCATCGTCGGTGACTACGTGATGATCGCCGTCAGCGACACCGGCTGTGGCATTCCGCCGGCCTATCTCGAGAAGGTGTTCGATCCGTTCTTCTCGACCAAGGGCACCGGCAAGGGCACGGGGCTCGGCCTCAGCATGGTATTCGGCTTCGTCAAGCAGTCGGGCGGCCACATCCAGATCTACAGCGAGGTCGGCCACGGCACCTCGATCAAGCTGTATCTGCCGCGCTCGGCGTCCGCTCCGGCGGCCAGCGCGGGCTTGCAGGCGCCGGACGCGCGCGGCGGCAATGAGACGATCCTGGTCGTGGAGGATGATCTGCTGGTACGCCAGCACGTGATCGCCCAGGTCGCCGGCCTCGGCTACACCACGCTGGCCGCCGCCAATGCCGCCGAGGCGCTCGACGTGCTAGAGCGCCATCCGGAGATCGACCTGCTGTTCACCGACGTCATCATGCCCGGCGCCATGAACGGCCGCCAGCTCGCCGACGCCGCACGGGTGCGGCGGCCGGCGCTGCGGACGTTGTTCACCTCGGGCTACACCGAGAACGCGATCGTTCACCACGGCCGACTCGACGCCGGCGTGCTGCTGCTGCCCAAGCCTTACCGCAAGCCGGAACTGGCCCGCATGATCCGCATTGCGCTGGAGGCGTGAGGCTGTAGCCCGGGTGTTGCATTGAGCCCTCGCGCCAGCCGCGCTATCCATCCAGCATCATCACCTGCCGCGAGGGCGACCGTGCAAAACCTCCTCACCGACATCGCGGGTGTACGCGTGGGCCATGCCCAGGACGCAGCGCTCGCGTCCGGCGTGACCGCGATCCTGTTCGATCAGCCGGCGGTGGCCGCGATCGACATCCGGGGCGGCGGACCCGGCGTGCGCGAGGATGCGCTGCTCGATCCTGCGAATACGGTGGAACGGGTCGACGGCATCGCCCTGTCCGGCGGCTCGGCGTTCGGGCTGGAGGCCGCGAGCGGTATCCAGGCCTGGCTGGCGGAACAGGGCCGCGGCTTTGCCGTGCGCGACGCGCTGATCCCGATCGTCCCCGGCGCGATCGTGTTCGACCTCTTGAACGGTGGCAACAAGGCCTGGGGCCGCTACGCGCCCTATCGCGAGCTCGGCTATGCGGCCGCAGCGGCCGCCGATACCAGCTTCGCGCTCGGCAGCGTCGGTGCCGGGCTCGGCGCCACCACGGCCAACCTGCAGGGCGGGCTCGGCTCGGCGGCGGCGACGACGACAGGCGGGATCAAGGTCGCTGCCATCGCGGTGGTCAATGCCGTCGGCAGCGTCACGGTCGGCGACGGCCCGTGGTTCTGGGCGGCACCGTACGAGGTCGACGGCGAGTTCGGCGGCCGCGGCCTGCCGGCCGCGTTCACGCCGGACATGCTGGCGATGCGCATCAAGGGCGGCCCGGCGGCGTCAGCCTCCGAGAACACGACCATCAGCCTCGTCGTGACCGACGCCGTCTTGACCAAGGCGCAGGCCAAGCGGCTCGCGATGATGGCGCAGACCGGCATGGCGCGCGCGATCTATCCGGTGCATCTGCCGCTCGACGGCGACATCGTGTTCGCGGCGGCGACTTGCGCCAAGCCGATCGAGCCGCTGGTCGAGCTGAGCGAGCTCGGCATGGTCGCGGCCAATGTGCTGGCCCGCGCGATCGCACGCGGCGTCTATCACGCGCGACCGCTGTCGTTCGCCGGCGCGCTGCCGTCCTGGCAAGGCCGCTTCGGCGGCTGAGCCTAGGCGCTCACCGCGGTCGTGGAGGACGTCGAGGCCGACAGCATCTTCGACTGCCGCTGGATCAGCTTCTCGATCAGATTGTAGGACGACGTGGCGGCGTTCGACGCGGTGGTAGCCGCTGGCGTCGTCAGCGTCACCTTGGAGCCGTCGGCATAGGTGATGGTGGTCGTCGTCGAGCCGTCGCTGTTGGTCGACGAGGAGCTCGACGCGCCCGACATTGCCTGCATCAGCGCGTCCGCCCCTGCCCCTGACGAATTGCCGGAGCTGCCAGCCTCCCCGGCTCCAGCACGATGATGATGACCACGGCGGCCGCGCGCGCCCTGCAGCGCCGATGTCAGTTCGTCCATGCTGACATTGCCGTCGCTGTTGCTGTCGAGCTTGCCGAACACCTTGTCGGCATTGGCGAGGTTGGTGCCGCCGGCGCCGAGCGCGGTCTCGAATTCGGACTTTGTGATCTTGCCGTCACCGTCGCCGTCGATCTGCGAGAACAGGTCCTGCAGCGGGCTGGTCGAGGCGTTCGCACCCGACGTGCCGGACTGGCTCTGCGCTGCGAGCAGCGCGTTCATCGTCTCCGGCGCGATCTGCCCCGAACTGCTGCTGCCGGAGCTCGACCACGGGCTGAAATTGCCGGAGCTGCTCGAGCTGCCGCCGTTCAGACTGAACACGCCGCCGCCGGCGTTGCCCGATTTGCCGGAACCGGACTTCGTCGACCCAAGCGACTGCAGGGCTTCCAGGGCCGATGAGGCGGCCCCCAATGCAAACCACATGGCGAAACTCCGAGGTGGCCGCAATGCGCGGCGAAACAACGTCGGATCTCTCCGTCGCAATCCCCGTGCCAGCGCCAAACCGCTGATATGTCCGGATATTTCGAGATGTTGCGGATGCCCAAACCCGGCAGTTCATGCCGCGCTCGGCAGATTTTTCCCGCTCGCGTTGCCGCAACCGCGCCCGCATGATACGGCGACAATCCCGATCGCACTGGAACAGCCGCCCATGACACAGTTCTTCACGCCGCGCCCGCTCGTCATTGCGCCGTCGATCCTGGCGTCGGATTTCTCCAAGCTCGGCGAGGAGGTGCGCGCCGTCGATGCCGCCGGCGCCGACTGGATCCATCTCGACGTGATGGACGGCCACTTCGTGCCGAACATCTCCTACGGGCCCGACGTCATCAAGGCGCTGCGCCCCCACACGACCAAGATCTTCGACGCGCATCTGATGATCACGCCGTGCGATCCCTATCTCGAAGCCTTCGCCAAGGCCGGCTGCGACCACATCACGGTGCATGCGGAGGCCGGTCCGCACTTGCATCGCTCGCTGCAGGCGATCCGCGCGCTCGGCAAGAAGGCCGGCGTCTCGCTCAATCCCTCGACCCCGCTCAGCGTGATCGAATACGTGCTCGACCTCGTCGACCTCGTGCTGATCATGTCGGTCAATCCCGGCTTCGGCGGCCAGGCCTTCATCCCTTCCGCGATCGGCAAGATCCAGGATCTGCGCGCGATGACCGCGGGCCGGCCGATCGATATCGAGGTCGATGGCGGCGTCGGCCGCGACAATGCCGGCGCGCTGGCCGCGGCCGGTGCCAACGCCTTCGTCGCAGGATCTGCGGTGTTCAAGGGCGGCACGACGGAGGCCTACCGCAGCAACATCTCCGCGATCCGCAGCGCCGCCGCGTCGGCGCGCGGCGAAGCGATCTGAGGCACGCGGGGCGGGATGCACACGCTCACGCCGCAGCCGCTGACCAAGGCGGCCTTTGCTGATTTCGGCGACGTCGTCGAGACCGACGGCGCCCAACCCATCGAGATCAACCAGGGCTTCGCCCGCCGCTGCAACGGCCTCGCCGCGATCGACGTGACGTCGGGCGGCGCAGACGTGAACATCAGCCTGTTCGAGGCCAAGCCGCGGCCGCAGCCGATCGAGATCAAGCTGATGGAGCGGCATCCGCTCGGCAGCCAGCTGTTCATGCCGCTGCAGGACCGGCCCTGGCTGGTGCTGGTCTGCGACGACCCGCGTGATCCCGCGAGCTACCATGCCTTCACGGCCAGCGGACGCCAGGGCGTCAATTACGCCCGCAACGTCTGGCACCATCCGCTGCTGGTGTTCGATGAGGGCTCGCGCTTCGTGGTGATCGACCGCATCAGCCCCGACAATCTCGAGGAGCTGTGGCTCGAGCAGCCGCTGTTTCTAAGCATCCCCTGAATGGTGGCGCGCGCAGGCTGATCCGTGCGCAGGAGAGACGACGATGGACAAGCCGAACTACTTCGTGCCGCAGGGCGGCCACCCGCCGCAGACCGACCTGCTCACCGGGCGCGCCGTGTTCACTGAAGCCTACGCGGTCATTCCCAAGGGCGTGATGCGCGACATCGTCACCTCGGCGCTGCCGTTCTGGGACAAGACCCGGACCTGGGTGATCGCGCGCCCCCTGTCGGGCTTCTCGGAGACGTTCTCGCAATACATCGTCGAGGTCTCGCCCGGCGGCGGCAGCTCCCAGCCCGAGCCCGATCCCGACGCCGAGGGCGTGCTGTTCGTGGTCGGCGGCGAGATCCTGCTCACCATCGCCGGCAAAGAGCATCCCCTGGGCCATGGCGGCTACGCCTTCCTGCCGCCGGCCTGCAAATGGACGCTGCGCAACGACAGCCCGGCGCCCGCGACCTTCCACTGGATCCGCAAGGCCTATGAGGCCGTTCCCGGCATCCCCGTGCCCGAGGCTTTCGTCACCAACGAGGCGACGATCGCCCCTGCCGCGATGCCGGAGACGCAGGGCCGCTGGGCCACCACGCGCTTCGTCGATCCGCTCGACGTCCGCCACGATATGCACGTCAACATCGTCACCTTCGAGCCCGGCGCCGTGATCCCGTTCCTGGAGACGCATGTGATGGAGCACGGCCTCTATGTGCTCGAGGGCAAGGCGGTCTACAAGCTCAACCGCGACTGGGTCGAGGTCGAGGCCGGCGACTTCATGTGGCTGCGCGCCTTCTGCCCGCAGGCCTGCTACGCCGGCGGCCCCGGCCGCTTCCGCTACCTGCTCTACAAGGACGCCAACCGGCACATGAAGCTGCGACCGTTCAGGTGAGAGGCGCGGTCGCGCAATCGGACCCGGACTTCAATCTCAACTCTAACGTCTCACGTCCCCGACACGACCTTCGCCGGCGCGTCGTCATCCTCCTCATCCGCCTCGCGCACCACGTGGCGTGTGCGCACCACCGTGACGGTGCAGCCCGCCTCCGCGGCGACCTTCGCCGAGACGCTGCCGAGCAGTGAGCGCAGTACGGAATCGCGGCGGGCGCCGATGATGATGTGGTCGACCTGGTTGGCCTCGGCGAACTCGATGATGGCGGCGGCCGGATCGACGGCCTCCAGCACGTGCACCGTCAGCCGGCTGGCGTCGAGCTTGAGCGGCGTCGCCCAGTGCTTCAGCGCGACCATGCGGTCGATGTGCTTGTTGTTGCCCTCCTCGTCCAGGGTGCGATCGATCGTGAGGCGCCCGAGCTTCAGCACGTTGACGCAGGCGAGCCGCGCCGCGGGCAAGGTGGCGAGGATGCGCTGCGCCGTCAGCCGCAGCGCGCCGTTGAGCTCCTCGCCGCCTTCCACGGTGTCGATCGCGACCGCCACGATCGGGCTGGAGGCGATCTGCACCGCGACGTCGGATGATTTCTGTTCCGGCTGCACCAGGCCGCGGTTGAAGCGGCGGCGCCACACCGTGGTGATCGGATCGCGCGTCACCTTCGCCGAACGCGCCGTGAGCTTGACCTGGTCGGGATGGCCGAGATCGAAGGCGAGTTGCGCCGCGGTCGGATAACGCCACACCGGCTCGATCTCCAGGCAGCGCAGCACGATCTCCTGCAGCCAGGGCGGATAGTCCGGCTTCAATTGTCGCGGCGGATAGGGATCGCGCCAGAGACGCCGGCGCATGCCGCGCAGGGTCTCGCTCTCGCCGAACGGCCGCACGCCGGTGGTGAAGAAATAGAGCAGCACGCCGAGTGAAAAAATGTCGCTGCGCGGATCGCTGCGCGTCCCCATCATGCGCTCGGGCGCCATGTAGGGCGCGGTGCCGTAAGGCAGGCGGAATTCCTCCTGCAACAGATCCGGCAGGTGCCTATGGCAGGACAGGCCGTAGTCGATCAGCACCGCCTCCCCTGACGGCCGGAACATGATGCTCGATGGCTTGATGTCGTGATGGATCACGTGCTGCCGGTGAATGTCGGCGAGCGCCGTCGCGATCTTCGCGACCAGCACCCGCGTCTCCTCGTAAGCCAGTGGCAGCTCGGGCAGCCGCTTGTACAGCGTCTCGCCCGGAATTTGCTCGATCACCACATAGGCCTGGGTGGCGAAATCGCCGGTGCCGAAACAGGCCGGCACGTGCGGTCCCGACAGTCTTGGCAGGATCATCTGCTCCATCTCGAAGCTGACGATCGCCGCGGGGTCCTCGCCCTCGGAGACGCGCGGCACCTTCATCAGGATCGGCCGGTCGATATCCGGACGGGTGACGCTCCACAACGTCGCCATGCCGCCGGAATGCACGCATTCGCCGACCGTGAAGCCGTCGATCACGACGCCCGGCTGAAGCTTTGACCTCGGCATGTTCTATCGCCCCATCGAGAGCCGCTGCGCCAGCCAGGGCGGCAGGCCGTTGTCGCGAATGCGCTGCGCCGCAGCCTCGACGTCATAGGGCACACGGCAATAGGTCAGCTCGCGGGTCTTGGTGTCGAAGGTCACGAACGACGCGGCAGGATCACCGTCGCGCGGCTGGCCGACCGAGCCGACCACGGCCAGCCATTGCCGGCCGCGCAACAGCTGAATGGGCATGTTGGCGGTCGGGGTGAAGCTCGTCATCTTCGCGGTCGCGGACATCGAATACAGCGCGGGACGATGGATGTGGCCACAGAACGTCACCTGCGCCTCGGTCGCGATCATGCTGCGGGCCGCGTCGGCCGACGACTGCACATAGCGCCAGCGCGGCGGGCTCGAGGCCTCCGCATGCACGAACAGCCGGTCGTCGTCACCGATGCTCATCGGCAGCTCGGCGAGAAAGCGGCGCTGCTCGGCGCTGAGCCGCCCGCGCGTCCACTCCATCGCAGCCTGCGCCTCGGCATTCATGCTCTCGCTCGCGGTCGAAACGGCATTGTCGTGATTGCCGCGCACCGCCAGCCCGCCACCGGCGACGATCTCCATGACGGTGTCGACCGACCATTCCGGATCGGCGCCATAGCCGACGATGTCGCCGAGACAGATGAGACGATCCGCGCCACGCGCACGCGCCGCCTCCAAGCAGGCCGCAAAGGCCTGCCGATTGGCATGGATGTCGGTCAAAATCGCCAGCAGCACCCGTTTCCTCCGGTTCTCAAGGCTAGCGGCCGTGGTCGCACAAGACTTGAGGAACATCAAACAAGATAGGCGGAGAGATGCGGAATGTCAGCGTTGCAGATCCCCTGCGATGCGCCGGTGCGGCTTTCTTCCCTGGGTAAAGCTGAAGCCCAGGAAGTTGCGGTGGTTCGGTCTGGCGACCGCACTCTTGGCCTTGTTGACCTTGAGCTCGAGGCGCCGTGCCAGGAACGTCCCGATGCTCGCCATCATTCGCGCGCTCGCTTCACGCGGGAGGATACGGCTGCAGCCGCCTACTGCTCGTCCTTCGGCGGCATGCGCGGCGGCAGCAGTGGCGTGAACGAGACGCCGTCGCCGGCGGTCTTGGCGGCCTTGAACTCGCCAGTGGAGGGATCGCCGCCGGCGGTCTCGATGATCGTCTTCGGCAGAATGTATTCGCGCGCGGCATCGATGACCCCGCCGTCGCCGGTGCCGAAATCGGCGGCGCGGCCGCCCTGCGGATGGCCGGCCGCGATCTGGTCGGCGGCGTGCTGGGCCTTGTCGGCAAGTGTGTCGCTGTAGGGGATACGATAGGCGCGCGGCACGCCGCTCGGACGGTTGTCGTCGTCGAGCGCCTCGACCCACAGATAGACCGTGCCGGGATCGCCCTCGACGGAGTGCGGATCGACGATCCGCACCTGCAGCACCTTGAAGCTCCTCGGCAGCCGGTCGACGCTGGCCCAGCCGAGCAGGCCGCGGGCGCCGGCGAAGCTGCCGACATAGAACGCGCTGGTGATGACCACGGCGACCGCCTTGGCCTGCCACGGCAGCCGGGCATAGACCAGCACCAGCAGCAGCAGCGCGCCGATCAGCGCGTAGCACACGGACAGGGTGACGATGACGGTCTGCAGATTGCTCGTCATGGCCTGAGCATCCTGACGCCGGTCTTGGGATCGATATCGGCGCCGTTGCGCCAATTGCTGCGGAACGTCTCCAAGAGCGATTTCGGCCGGCGCTGCACGTCGATCACCTTGCCCTCGGCATTGAGCTTGAAGCGCAGCGCCGTCTTCTCGTCGCCGGAATGGTCGAGCACGACCTTGTCGTCGAAGATCACCTGCGCGGTCGGGTTGAGCTTCTGCACCTTCACCGTGGCCTCGACCGGCGCGCCGCTGACGTTCTGGAAATGCGAGATGTTGACCGTGTATTCGCCGGCGACGACGCCTCTGACGGTGACGATCTCCTCGCGGATCGGCGACGGGATCTTCAGACCGTTGACCAGGATGAAATCGTTGGCGCCGCCGCGGTCGTCGCGGTCGAGCGTGAGGAAGCCGGCCTCGCGATGCCGATACCAGGCAATGTTGCCGACGGGATCCTGCACGAACAGGTCGAGATCATCAGGATGGTTGTCGGGCCAGTCCATCGTGATCAGGAATTCAGCCTTGCTGTCGACCTTGCCGTCCTTGGCGTCCGGCGAGATCGCGAGCACCGCGATGAAGAAGAAGAACGCGACGATCTGCAGCGCCTTGAACAGCATCACGCTGAACGGGTCGAACTGCTCCTCGCGCGGATAGAGTCCGAAATCGTCCATCATGCGACCTGCTCCGGCGCGCGATCCATCGCGCGCTCGAGCCGCGGCGTCACCCGCGTCTCCGTCAGCATGACGGCGTCCGAGAACATCCGTCCCGTCGCCGCATCGAGCATGTAGTACTGGATGCGCACCAGAATCGAGCCGACGAGCCCGGCGAGCGTCGTGTACATGGCAATCGCCATGCCGTCGCTCATCAGCCCCATCGACGATTTCATCGCGAGCTTATCGTTGACGTCGAGGCCGGCGATCGGCGCCAGCATGATGATGAAGCCGATGATGGTGCCGAGCAGGCCGAGCTTCATCAGCGTGTCCGAGGCGAAGCCACCGAAGCCGTTGGAGCCGCGCAGGCGGTCGGCCAAGGTGCGCAGTAGCAGCGTCTGGTCGAGCCGCCCTGCCCCTTGCGTCCGCGCCTTGGTGACGAGGCTGCGGATGTGGTTGGTGACGAGCCCTTTGGGAAGCAACTGCGCATCAGGTTCGAGCGCGCGCGCCGCATCGGGCCCGATCAGCACGGCGCGGCAGCGCCGCGCCGCATCCGCCTCGCGCGCGATTGCTCTGGTGCGCCAGAAGCAATGGCAGCACGTGGCGACGTAGAGCACGGCGATGACGCTGGAGATGTAGGTGCGGTCGGAGGCGACCATCAGGTGGAAATAGCCGTAGCGGGCGAGCACCACGGCGGCGAATATCGTGAGGCCGGTGAAGATCATCCAGAGCAGCAGCGGCCCGCGCTCGGCTGCGTCGCGCGCAGGTTCCACTCGTTCGGCACTGCTGACCACGCTCATGCATGAACTCCCGATGCGCACCGTTTCGTTCGGCGCTTCGCAGAGGAGTTAAGCAGAGCGGCGGAACAGCGTCCAAAGACATCTGCCTCGAGGCTCTCGGGAAAATTTCCCAACCTGTCGCTTGCTGCAGTGCATTTGCTTGGCGGAGCACCATCCCATTGTTACGCTGCGGCAAAAGCCGTGGAGAGGATCGCATGCGTCTCGTGCTCCAGCTCATTGCGCGCCTCGCGCTGATCGTGCTGCTGTGTCTGGCCGCCGCGGCCGTATGGGTCACGGTCGACGCCTATCGCAGCGTCGACCGCGCCACGGCGGCATCGGCCGACCGCGTCTCCCAGGCGTTGGAGGCGCTGTATTGGCGCGAGCTTCTGCTGCGCAGCAACCGGTCGCGCGAGCGGCTGCTGCCGCTGCCCGACTGGCGCACGACCGAGACCATGAAGCTGATCGCGCCCGGCATCTGCGTCCAGCTCAAGCCCGAGGCAGCGTTCGAGAAGCCGCTGTGCGGCCAGAGCAAGGGCCTCGGCGCCGCGCCGCCGCGCTGGTTCTCAGGCGCCGTGGAAGCCATCCTCGGCGATCACGCCGCGGTCGCGCAGCCGATCAGCGCGCGCGCCACGACAGCGGGAACCGTCTCGGCGATCGCCGATCCCGATTCGGCGATCCAGCTCGCCTGGCTGCGCATCCAGGACAGCTTTGGTGTGGCGCTGGCGATGGCGATCGCGATCGGCGTGCTGGCCTCGCTGGCGATCGCGCATGCGCTGGCGCCGGCGCGCAGCATCGTCCAGGCGCTGCAGCGGATGGCCGAGGGCGACCACCGCCCCGCGCTGCCGCGCTTCCGCTCGATGGAGCTCGCCATGATCGGCCGCGCCGTCGGCGAGCTCGGCGACCGGCTGGCGCAGGCCAACGAGCAGCGCGCCGCGCTGACCGAGCGCCTGCTCGACATCCGCGACGAGGAGCGGCGGGCGCTGGCGCGCGAGCTGCACGACGAGTTCGGGCAGAACCTCACGGCGATCCTCGCCTTTGCCTCGACGATCGAGACCGCCGGCAGCGGCCGCAACGATCAGGTCGCCCAGGATGCACGGATGATTACGCAGTCCGTCAGCCATCTGATGGCGTGCCTGCGCGGCACGCTGAGCCGGCTGCGCCGTCCGCTCACCGAGGAGCTCGGACTCGCCGCAGGCCTGATCGCGCTGACCGAGAACTATCAGCATGCCGCGCGGCCCGCGATCCGGCTCGACCTCCACGGCGATCTCGCCGACATCCAGGGCCCGGTCGCGGTCACCGCCTATCGGATGGCGCAGGAATGCCTGACCAACGCCCTGCGCCACACCAGTGCGAGCGAGGTGTCGTTGCGGGTCGAGCGCCGTCAGGGTCCAGACAGTGCGCTCGTGATCTCGGTCGAGGACGACGGCGGCGGCGATGCGACCCTGCTGGCGCAATCGAGCGGCTTCGGCCTGACCGGAATCCGCGAGCGCATCGCCGCGGTCGGCGGCTCGCTGTCGATCGGACCGGCCGCGCGCGGGCTCAGCGTCTCCGCGACAATTCCACTGGCCGCCTGAGACAACCGGGATGCCCGAGCGCACAGGCATTTCGATCCTGCTGGTCGACGACCACCCGGTGGTCCGGCAAGGCTATCGCCGCGTGCTGGAGAGCCAGGACGGGTTTCGAGTCATCGCAGAGGCCGACAGCGCCGCGGCGGCCTATGGCGCGTTCAAGGCGCATGCGCCCGACGTGGTCGTGCTCGACATCTCGATGAAGGGTGCCAGCGGGCTGGAGGCGATCCGCAACATCCGCGCCCGCGACAACCGCGCCTGCATCCTCGTGTTCTCGATGCATGGCGAGGCGCCGCTGGTGAAGGCGGCGTTCGCCGCTGGCGCGAGCGGCTTCGTCACCAAGAGCAGCGAGCCGTCGGCGCTGGTCCGCGCCATCCGCATGGTCATCAACGGCGAGCGCGCGCTCAGCGACGACGTCGCCCACGTGCTGGCCGCTGACAGTCTTGATCCGCAGCAGACCGTGCTCGACCGGCTCGGCGAGCGTGAGATCGAAATCCTGCGCCAGTTCGCGTCGGGCCTGACCACCGAGCAGATCGCCGCCAACCTGCACCTCAGCGTCAAGACGGTGCAGAACTATCATTATCTGGTGAAGGCCAAGACGGGATTGCAGACGGATGCGCAGCTCGTCCGGCTGGCGGTGACCAGCGGGCTGACGAATCTGTAGGCTGCCGTGGGGTGGGCAAAGGCGCTGCCGTGCTGTCGCCGCATGCGAGCCAGCAGTGGCGCCGTGCCCACCATCAAACTGATGAGTTCGCTGATCGACGGTGGGCACGGCGCGCGCGATCTCGGCCCAAGCCGATGTCGTGCAACGCGCCTTTGCCCACCTACGAGCTGTGTGAACCCGCATGTCGCTGCGCTCATGCGGGCTACGCGCGCCTAGCGCGCCTGAAGTCCACGGAGCAGCAGGGTCAGCACGGCATCGACCCGGGCCTGACAGGTGCACTCGCCCCACTCGTCGGCATGAGCGGGATGGTGAAAACTTCTCGTCGCGTCGAAGATCGCCGCGGCCGCGGTCTTGGGATCAGTGACGTGGAACGTTCCCTGCGCGACCCCCTCCGCGATCATGCCCTCGACCTGGGCGATCAGGTGCTGCTTGTGCGCCTTGACCACCGAGCACGCCTCGCGCGCCAGGGTGAGATAGGTCGCGAACATCTCCGGATCTTCACAGACCCGCTTCTGCTTGGCGCCGAACAGCTCGCGCAGCCAGCGCTCCAGCTTCGCCGGCGCGGGTCCCGGCTCGGCCGCGATCTGCGCCAGCGGCGCGCTGACCCGCTCGAGCCAGCGCCGCGCCACCGCCTCGCGCAGCGACGCCTTGCTGGGAAAGTGACGATAAACGGAGCCGTGGCTGACATCGAGCGCTCTCGCGACGTCGACGACCGTCGCTTTGGCGAGCCCGTAACGGCGCAACACGTCCTCGGTGACTTCGAGGATGCGCTCGGATGTCAGAACCACGGCCTCATTCATGCGTGCACCATATCGGTGTCGGACGTATGCGCCTTGATCTGGATCGTCTCGGCCCGATCGGCGGACGACGGCGCGCGGAATTTGGCGGCCTGGGTCTCCAGGTGACGCGCGACCTGGTGATTCAGCCAGTCCTGAAATTGTGAGTGCAACAATCGCTTTTCAATCTTCATCGAAGCGGTCCTTCGCAGTTGAAACCGCTGAACCCATGGTCAGACAGTGCAAGTTGATCTTCAGCATGACAGCGGCAGAGACATACACCATCGCGCTGACAGATTTCAATATCTGTCAGCGCGATTTTTTTGAACGGTATCATAATCCACCTCGATCGCACCGGCCGAGCGGAAAGACCGCCGTTTGTGTCGATCCGGCCGCTCTGGTAAAGCGCGGCGTAAAATGCTGGCGCGGACGCCCGGTCCCGCCCACCTTCCCTCCCGCCTCGGAGCGCCGTCGATGATCCCCCGCTATACCCGTCCCGAAATGGCCTCGATCTGGGAGCCGCAGACCCGGTTCAAGATCTGGTTCGAGATCGAGGCGCATGCGGCGGACGCGCTGGCGCAGCTCGGCGTGATCCCGAAGGACGCGGCCAAGACGATCTGGGCCAAGGCCAAGGACGCCACCTTCGACGTCGCCCGCATCGACGAGATCGAGCGCGAGACCAAGCACGACGTCATCGCCTTCCTGACCCATCTCGCCGAGATCGTCGGCCCCGAGGCGCGCTTCGTGCACCAGGGCATGACGTCTTCGGACGTGCTCGACACCTGCCTCAACGTCCAGCTCACCCGCGCCGCCGACCTGCTGCTCGCCGATCTCGACCGCGTGCTGGCGGCGCTGAAGACGCGCGCCTTCGAGCACAAGATGACGCCGACCATCGGCCGCTCGCACGGCATCCATGCCGAGCCGGTGACGTTCGGCCTCAAGCTCGCTTATGCCTATGCGGAATTCTCCCGCGCGCGCGAGCGCCTGGTCGCCGCTCGGAAGGAGGTCGCGACCTGCGCGATTTCCGGCGCCGTCGGCACCTTCGCCCAGATCGATCCGCGGGTGGAGGAGCACGTCGCCAAGGCGATGGGCCTGTCGCCCGAGCCGATCTCCACCCAGGTGATTCCGCGTGACCGCCACGCGATGTTCTTTGCCACCCTCGGCGTGATCGCCTCCTCCGTCGAACGCTTTGCGACCGAAGTCCGCCACCTGCAGCGCACCGAGGTGCTGGAAGCCGAGGAATTCTTCTCGGAGGGACAGAAGGGCTCCTCCGCGATGCCGCACAAGCGCAACCCGGTGCTGTCGGAAAACCTCACCGGCCTCGCCCGCATGGTGCGCGCCTATGTGACGCCGGCGATGGAGAACGTCGTGCTCTGGCACGAGCGTGACATCTCGCACTCCTCGGTCGAACGCATGATCGGCCCCGACGCCACCGTGACGCTCGACTTCGCGCTGGTGCGCCTCGCCGGCCTGGTCGAGAAGCTGCTGGTCTATCCCGCCAACATGGAAAAGAACCTCGACCGCCTCGGCGGCCTCGTGCACTCGCAGCGCGTGCTGATCGCGCTGACCCAGAAGGGGGCGAGCCGCGAGGACTCCTACAAGCTGGTCCAGCGCAACGCGATGCCGGTATGGCGCGGCGAAGGCGACTTCCGCACCCTGCTTAAGGCGGACGCCGAGGTGAAGAAGTATCTCACCGACGCCGAGATCGACGAGCAATTCGACCTCGGCTACCACCTCAAGCACGTCGACACGATCTTCCGGCGCGTGTTCGGCAGCGCCGAGTGACGGCGCGCGCCGTTACAGCTTCTTCAGCGAGACGGCCGCATTGCCCTTGTTGTTGAAATAGAATCGATACAACAACCAAGGAAACAGGATGGAGGTGTCGTTGACGTAGACGAACACCTCCCCATCGCTGCGTGCGGTGAACTCGGCCGTCCAGCGGCTACTGCCGGGGGCTTCGGGTCGGAAGGTGGGGAGATGCTCCTCCAATCCCGTGCTGCCCACCCGCACGATGGGCGCGAACCAGTTCGACCAGATCAGCCGCTTGAACGGCACGCCCGGTAGCTGCGTCCAGGTCCCGTAACCAAAGCCGGCCGGGGATGCAGGGATGCTGCCGTCGCTCCATCCCTCTCCGACATCGAGCGTGATCTGATACGTCTCGTCCTGCGCCACGCTAAGCGCTGTTGGATAGCAATGGTGGCGCGTCTCGAACAGCGGCCGGATACTTCCATTATGCCATGCCCCGATCTCCGTCTCGTTGACCTCGGTCGGCCTCAGTGTTGCCTTGCAGAACAGACCGGCCGTGTTGGCCGCGCCGAACGCCAGCCACCAGAACAGCCAGAACATGATGCCGGTCGGGAAGATCCACGATTTCAGGACGTAGAAACCGGCGATGTACCAGCCCTGGCGTCGCAGCGAATAAACCGTCGCGCGCCAGCCGGTCACCGGCTTGTGTCGGGATGGATCGTTCCAGGCGATGCGTGCGGCGTCGCGGATCGTTCGCTGCAGTGAGGTGCCCCACGCCGTCAAGCCGAGCGCCACGGCTGCCCCGATCAGCAGGAAGCCGGGCGAATCCCGGAACGCTACGAACCAGGGATCGAGAAATCTTGGCAGGAACGCAGCCGCCGCGTTGACCAGGGGATCGCCCACCACACGCAGGGGGTCATAGAGGAAGCGCGGCCGATAGATGACGGCGTACGGGATCGCCGCGACGAACAGCAGCGCGAACATGGTGGCGAAATAGACCACGCGGCGCAGCCAGACCCAATTCCAGACATCGTCCTGCACCCGCGTCCGCGCGTGCCCGCGATCGAGCGGATGCAGCGCATCGACCGGCGTATCGGTCTCATCCGTGACGCGGTAGCTGGCGGGTACGACCACCGGTGCATAATGATCGGGACCCGACTGGATGCGCTCGAACACCGTGCGGTGAATGGTCGGCTTCACCGGCGGCAGAGGTGGCTGCGGCAGGCTCGGGTGCAGATCGTCAGCAAGAAGCCCGGTCTGGGCCTTGAACGGCGAATGAAGCAGCCACTTGATGCGACTGACATCGTACCGGAGCGATAGCTTGTAGGGCGGCGCTTCATAGATTTCGCGCAGATTGCGCGGCTTGTAGCGGTAATAGGCAGCCAACCCCTTGCGTGAGTCGTTCAGCGTATCGAGCGGATCGATCTCGGGATCGTAGAGCAGCCTGCGCCGCCCGTCGAGATAGACGAGACCATAGGCCTGGGCGCGGTCGAGCATCCAATCGAGCGTCACATAGGAAAGGCCATCCTGCGGATAGCCGCCGCCGATGTCGGAATGCACGCCGGTAAACCACACCTGGCTGATGCGCTCGCGGTCACGTGGCGGCAGATCGGTGCGCAGATGCGGCGGCGGCTCGGCGAGTTTCGCAGCTTCGCTGCGCGGATCGTAATCGATGCCGAACAGCCAGTCCTTCTTGTCACTCCGGCCCGGGACCGCATCGTCCCGTCCCCACACATAGCGCTCGTCCCAGATCACTGGGCGGAAGGCGTCACGCTCCTCCTCGATCGCGAGGGCGTGGCAGGCGCGATGGATCTTGGAATTCATGAACTGGTCCGGCATCGACAGCGGCCAGATCCAATAGTCGATGGCGCGGGTCATCTCCTCGATCGGCCCGCCGTAGGCGTCAACGGTGTCCCAAATGCCGACGAAATGCACGCTCTCGACCTCGATCGCCGGCGGCGCCTCGGGCGCAACGCCCTGCAGCCTGCGCAGCAGCTTGATACCCCCATCGCGCCATTTACGGAGGTCCAGGCCGATCTTGCCGAGATATCTGAGAAGTCCGGTGTTGTAGCGGCGACGATAGCGGCGATAGGCGTCCGCAGCGAAGCGCGCGAGGTCGGCCTCATTGTTGTTGTAAGCGACGAGGCCCTGCCCCGCGATCATCGCCGCCACGATGCGGATCGTGAACGCGCCGCGGCTGAAGCCGAAGCAATAGATGCGGTCGCCCGGCTTGTAGTTGCGGCAGCAGAAGCTGTAGATCGCAATCGCATTCCGCTTCAGGCCGAAGCCGAAGACGCCGCCGAGGGCTGCGAACAGCTTGAAGGAGGACGTGCCGACGCCATCGTCGTAGAAGGCGACTTGTCGGCGCGGATCGCGCAGGTCCAGCAGCTGGAACAGCCGCCAGACATTGGTCTTGAACACGGCCTTGGCGCTGTTGCCGGTCCCGTCCGACAACAGCACGATGTTCTTTGCAACAGGATTGGACACGAGGCCCCCCGACCAGAATGCCGGCAGGGAGATTGGTCCGCAATTGCAAGAAAATCAAGGCGCAATCCCTGCGCGAGCCTGCAGGACACCCGCTCAGTTCTCAGCACCGCCCGTCATCCGCAAGGCAACATCGTCGCTTGATCCGATGCAGACATCGAACGGGGGACGGCGTATCGAGCCCCCGCAGGCCGGGTCGGCGCTTGAGGATCACCGGAGGCGCGACTGACAGAGCGGCACGCATGGAATCACTCAAAAATGATCAGCAGATACCTTTGTGCGGTTGTCCGACATCTCGTCGTCGACCTCTGATCCTTCGACACCGACCAGACGAGCGCCTATGCAGGTCGTCCTGCTCCCCCATCGACGAGACACCCACATGCCGGCGACCTATGATCCTCTGCTGCGACGGATCCATTGGGCAACGGCGCTGCTGTTCATTGCAGCCATGCTGATCGGACTCTATTGCGGCCTGCAGCCGGCCGGGACATCGCCGCGGCGCGAGTTGCTGGAAATCCACAAGTCGCTCGGCGTCACGCTGTTTCTGCTCGCCATTCTCCGTCTGATCGTGCGGGCTCGCACGACGGCCCCGGCAGCTCCGGCCGCCTTCGGCCCGATCGTCCGCGCGCTGTCGCAGCTCAATCATTGGACGCTCTATGCGCTGCTTCTGGTCATGCCCGTCACCGGCTACATGTTCTCGTCGGCCGGCGGCTACTCGCTGCGCTACTTCTGGACGTTCAGCTGGCCGCGCCTGTTCGCCGGCGACAAGACGATCGCGCAGGCCGGCGAGATCACGCACGACGCGCTGGCCTATGTGGTCTATCTCGTCGTCGGCCTGCACATCGCCGCCACGCTCTGGCATGAGTTCGTCAAGAAGGACGAGACATTGGCCCGGATGTGGCCGCGACGGTAACCTCGTAGCCCGGATGAGCGCAGCGACATCCGGGTTCATCGCAGGCAGCGTTGGAGACCCCGGATATCGCTCCGCTCATCCGGGCTACGAGGTCAATGCGCTGCGCCTTCGTAGGGTGGGCAAAGCAGTCGCCGTCAGGCGGCAGCGTGCCCACCGTCGTGCGGCAGAGCAAGCGATCAGATGGTGGGCACGGCGCCTTCACGATCTCGCTCGTAGAATGAGCACGGCTGTGCCTTTGCCCACCCTACACAGCACCAACTACATCGGCTTCGCCGCCGCAACCAGATCGCCGGCGCGCTGGTCCTGCTTCAGCAGCGCGGCGAGTTCGGTCTCGTCGAGCGTCTCCTTGACCAGCAGGCGGCGGGCGGCGCGCTCCAGCACGTCGCGCTTGTCCTGCAGCAGCTTGCGGGTCCGCTCCAACGCTGATGTCACGATCGCACGCACCTCGGCGTCGATCGCATCCCCTGCGGCCTCGCCATACTCGGCGCTGTGCGAGCTGCCCGGCGGCAGGAACGACTGGTTGTCGCGCTCATAGGCGACCGAGCCCAACTGCTCCGACATGCCGTAGCGGGTCACCATCGAGCGCGCGATGTCGGTGACGCGGCGCAGATCGTCGGCGGCGCCGGTCGACAGATGGCCGTAGACCACGAGCTCCGCGGCACGGCCGCCGAGCAGCACCGCCATCTTGTTCTCCAGCTCCTCGCGCGTCATCAGGAAGCGATCTTCGGTCGGACGCTGGATGGTATAGCCGAGCGCGCCGACGCCGCGCGGAATGATCGAGACCTTGTGCACGGGATCGGTGCCCGGCAGACTCATCGCAACGATCGCATGCCCCATCTCGTGATAGGCGACGATCTCGCGCTCCTTCGGGTTGAGCAGCCGGTTGCGCTTCTCCAGGCCGGCGACGATGCGCTCGATGGCGTTGTTGAAATCGTCGAGCCTGACCTCGTCGCCGCCGCGCCGCGTTGCCAGCAAGGTCGCCTCGTTGACGAGGTTGGCGAGATCGGCGCCGGTGAAGCCCGGCGTCAGCGCGGCCACCTTCTCCGGATCGACGTCGGCGGCGAGCTTGGCCTTCTTCAGATGCACCTGCAGGATCTGGATGCGGCCCGGCTTGTCGGGCCGGTCGACCAGCACCTGGCGGTCGAAGCGGCCGGCGCGCAGCAGCGCCGGATCGAGAATCTCGGGCCGGTTGGTCGCCGCCAGCAGCACCAGACCCGTCGAGGAATCGAAGCCGTCGAGCTCGACCAGCAGCTGGTTGAGCGTCTGCTCCTTCTCGTCATGGCCGCCGGCGAACGGGCCCATGCCGCGGGCGCGGCCGAGCGCATCGAGCTCGTCGATGAAGATGATGGCGGGCGCCTTGGCGCGGGCCTGCTCGAACAGGTCGCGCACGCGCGCCGCACCGACGCCGACGAACATTTCGACGAACTCCGAGCCGGAGATCGAGAAGAACGGCACGCCGGCCTCGCCGGCCACCGCCTTGGCGAGCAGCGTCTTGCCGGTGCCGGGCGGGCCGACCAGCAGCACGCCCTTCGGCATGCGGCCGCCGAGACGGCCATAGGATTTCGGATCCTTCAGGAACGAGACGATCTCGCGCAGCTCGTCCTTGGCCTCGTCGACGCCGGCGACGTCGTCGAAGCGGACGCCGGTGTTGGATTCGACGTAGACCTTGGCCTTGCTCTTGCCGATCTGCATCAGGCCGCCGCCGAGCCCGCCGGCGCCGCCCATCATCCGGCGCGACAGCCAGTACCAGACGCCGAAGAACAGCGCGATCGGCATCACCAGCGAGAGAATGTCGCCGAGGATGTTGCTCTCGACGCGGCCGGTGAACGTCACGTTGGCCTTGCTGAGCTCCTTGGCGAACTCCTGGTCGACGCGCGTCGTCGCGAAGCGCGACTGGCCGCTGGGCAGCGGCTCCTTCAGCGTGCCTTCCAGATAGTTCTCGGAGACGCCGACCTCCTTCACCTTGCCGGCGGACAGGAGATCCTGGAATTGACTGTAGGGAATGACGGCGACCTGGCGATAGCTCGTCCACGCATTGTGGATCATCATCGCGACGAAGATCGCGACGATCGCGTACCAGAGATTGAAGCGGGTCTGCTTGGTCATGGGTCTCTCAATCGGGTGATCAGTCGAAAACGAGCGGCCGCAAACGGCGGATCAAGCGCCATCGCGTCAGGCACGGTCCCGCCCTTCGGCCTTGGGGACGAATACGGAGACGGCGCGCGGCAGCACGCCGAAGCGCGCCGGCGTGAAGGTGACGAGCTCGCCATCGGCATTGATCGGGCGCGGACGCCGCGTGCGGATCTCGAAGGATGTGTCGCGCGTGGCCCGCACCTCCTGCCACAGGCCGTGGCGACCCTTGCGGAAGTCATAGGCCATCGCCAGCAGCTTCCAGACGCGGCCGATCTCCAGCGAATAGAGATCCAGATGGGAATCGTCGATCTCCGCGCTGTCCTGGACGGCCATGCCGCCACCGTAATAGCGGCCGTTGCCGACCGCGATCTGCAAGGTCTTGACGCGCGCCGCGCCGTCGGACGACACGATCATGGCCCGGAACGGCCGCGCATTGGTGAGCACCTTGAGCGCCGTGATCGCGTAGCCGAGCCGGCCGAACCTCCGCTTGGTCTCCTTGGTCAGTTGCCGCGCGAGGTCGGCGCTCAAGCCGAGGCTTGCGACGTTGAAGAATGGATGACCATTGACCTCGCCGAGATCGATCTGGCGGCGATGGCCGGCGGCGATCACGTCGACCGCGGCCTCCATGTCATCAGGCAGGCCGAGCGTGCGGGCAAGGTCATTGGCGGTGCCGGCTGGAATAATGCCGAGCGGCAGGCCGGTCCTGAGCAGTGCGGGCGCAGCCGCGTTCAGGCTGCCGTCCCCCCCGGCGACGACGACCGCCTCCGCATCGTCGGCATGGGCTTCGATCCACGGCGCCACCTCGCGCGGACTATGCGGCGCCGAGATCACGAGATCATAGCCGGCCGCACTCAGCCGCGACACGGCAGTGCCCGCGGCCTCGCCGCCGGAGCGGCTGCCGCGGTTGATGATCATCAAGAGACGGCGCGTTGCGACGGCCGAGCGCGACGGCGGCGCCTTCGCGATCGATATCTGGTCACCCCCCGTGGTCACGATTGTCTCCCGTACACGAGATGCCCGTGCGCATCAGCGCACCGGTTCCATACAAAGTGACGAGCACGCGCTCCGGTTCCATCACGATCACGGCCGCCATCCGAGGGATTGCGGGAGGTATGAGCGGGGTCATGATTGTTGGGGTGGTGATGTGGGGGGCGAGAGCCCCAAGGGCTTGATCGCAACAAGGGCTGATAGCAACAAGCGACGCGTGTGGCCGCATCTGGTCAAACTCCTCAGGAGCGCTCCGAAGCGCGCAATACCGCCAGCGGGATCACTGCCAGCGGCATCGGTCATGAAAGAGAGTCCGACATCATAGTCGCATGGACTATCAGAGGGGCCCGGATCTCCGGCCCTCTGGAATTAGTTTGCAGCCGCACGCCCGCAAGACGGCTGCCGCGGCAGCAGACACTCTGTCGCACCTCCACGTTCATCTTGCTGAACGTGGACGCAAGGGGCTGGCTCTTGAAAACCGATCGGGACACACATACGTCCGTTCCCTACCCCTGGTCCGGGCCCCTCTGGTGAAGCTGCCGGTGCGCTCACGATGTCGGACCTGACATCAATTTCACCGGCTAGATAAGAGGACCCGTCGTGGAATTCCTGCTCATCGCGTTTGCCGGCAAGCCCGTCTGGATGTGGCTCGCCTTCCTCGCAATCGTGCTCGCCCTCCTCGTCTTCGATCTCGGCATCCTCCATCGCAAGACGCGCGAGATCTCGGTGCGCGAGAGCCTCGTCATGAGCGCCATCTACATCATGCTCGCCCTGGCCTTCGGCGGCTGGGTATGGTGGCAGCTCGGCGGCGAGGCCGGCACCGCCTATCTCACTGCGTTCACGATCGAGAAGGCGCTGGCGATGGACAACGTCTTCGTCATCGCCATGATCTTCAGCTACTTCTCGATCCCGCGCGCCTATCAGCACCGCGTGCTGTTCTGGGGCATCGTCGGCGTCATCGTGCTGCGCGCGATCATGATCGGCCTTGGCGCCGTGATCGTCGCCCAGGCGAGTTGGGTGCTGTATCTGTTCGCGCTGTTCCTGGTCGCGACCGGCATCAAGATGCTGGTGTTCAAGGACAAGCCGCACGACATCGGCTCCAATCCGGCACTGGCCTGGGTGCGCCGTCGCTTCGACGTCACCGACCGCCTGCACGAGGAGCGTTTCTTCGTTCGCCAGCCGGATGCAAGCGGCAGGCCGACCTGGTTCATGACGCCGCTGTTCCTGGCGCTGATCCTGATCGAGTTCGCCGACGTCGTCTTCGCCGTCGACTCCGTGCCCGCGATCTTCGCGATCTCGACCGACCCGTTCGTGGTCTACACTTCGAACATCTTCGCGATCCTCGGCCTGCGCGCGCTCTATTTCGCGCTTGCCGCGATGGTCGATCGCTTCCAGTATTTGAAGCTGGCGCTGGCGGCAGTGCTGATCTTCATCGGCTCGAAGATCTTCCTTGCCGACCTGCTCGGGCTCGAGAAGTTTCCGCCCGCCCTCTCGCTCGGCATCACCTTCGGTCTGCTCGGCGCGGGTATCGCCTATTCGCTGTGGAAGACGCGGCCTGCCGTCGAGCAGATGAAGTGACGCAGGCCAGAGGACATGAGGTTGCCGCGTGGTGATGAATGATGTCGCATCCAACGATGAGGACTCGTCGGCGCCGCGCCGTCACAACGGGCCGATCAGCCGCCGGCTGCTCGCGATCGCCCGCACGGTGCGGTCCGAGGAGCCGTCCATCGGCGAATTGTTCGACCGGCTGGAGTCGGAAGGTCTCGGCCTGACGTTGCTGCTGCTGACCTTGCCGGCGTTGATCCCATTGCCCGGCCCGTTCGGCATGGTGTTCGGCACCTTGGTGGCTCTCGTCGCACTGCAGATCCTGCTCGGCGCCGAGCGGCTATGGCTGCCCGAGCCGCTGCGCCGCCGGCCGGTGCCGCAGCGGCTGCTGCGCAAGGTGATCCGCGCCGGACTCGATTGGGCGGGCTTTGCCGAGCGCGGCCTGCGTGAGGACCGGCTGGTCTGGCTGACCGGCCGGCCGGCGCGGATGCTGCTCGCGCTGCCGCTGCTTCTGATGGCGGTCACCATCATCCTGCCGATCCCGATGGGCAACGTGATGCCGGCGCTGGCGCTGATCGCCGCCTCGATCGGCTTCATGGCCGGCGACGGGCTCGCAGTCCTGCTGTCGATCCTGATTGCGATGGCCGCGGTCGTGTGGACGGCGGTTCTGCTCTATACGGGTGCCGCGGCCGCCGATTATGCCGCAACTCTCCTGGCACGCTTCGCGGTGCATCTGCGGGCCATGCTGGAGAGCGTCGGTGTCGATCTCGGCTTTGCCGCCGGCGTGACGACCGTGTTTGCGGTCGCAACGGGCATCGCCGCGCTTGCCTTCTGGGTGCAGGCGGTGCGCCACCGGCGCAGCCGGCGCATACCCATCGATCCGACGCAGGATCCGCGCGAACGCTCCCGCGCGCTGGCGCGACGCGGCCGCGGTCTCGTGGCCGCCGCGAGCATTGCGACCACCGCAGCCGCCGTCTTCATCGCCACGCGTTTCATGCTGACCGGCTCGATCTGAGTTCCCGCTGTGGCAGCGCGGCCGGGCGACGGTGCATTGCGCGGCTACGAGGGACATATCTTCGTGAGCGCCCGCCGGCCGCAAGCGCGAGCACTTGTCATTGAAGTAGCAACAAAAAATGCGACCGATAAGCGCAGGCGCGTCGAGCATCGTCAGCCGCCTGCGAGAAATGCCACTGTCCCTTTGTGCCGGCTGCAGCTATACGAGAGATGACTGTCACTAAACGGTTACAGAATCGACACATGCCCGATTCGAACGCAACGGCGTCGATCCACGGCGGTGGCCATGTGGTCGGCGTGCGGGATAGTGGTGACTCGGCGAGCAGCGATCCCGGTGGCGCCGCCGATAGCTTGACTGCACAGCACCTTGCCGATCACGCGGTCACACGGGGGGATGCCGTGGCGCCGGGCGTGGAGGTCGTGACGCCGTCCTTGCCGGATCCCGCGGCCGGCGCCGGCCATGAGATCGAGCTGAAGCTCCTCGTCGCGCCCGATCAACTCGCCGGCTTCAACAACGCACCGGTCGTCACCGCGCATGCGCGCAACAAGGGTTCGCGCAAGCATCTGACATCGGTCTACTACGACACGCCGAAGCGCATGCTGTGGAAGAACGGCTTCACCTTGCGGGTGCGCCAGAGCGGCTCGCGCTTCGTGCAGACCGTGAAAGAGCAGCACAGCGACGACCCGCTCAAGCGCGGAGAGTGGGAGGCCAGCGTCAGCTCGCTGGCGCCCGATCCGGTGCTGGCGGCCGCGCTGCTGCCGGAGGAGCTTCGCTCCGCGCTGGCCGATGCAACGCTCGAGGCGGTGTTCACGGCCGACGTGCATCGTCACGCGCGCATGCTCGACGTGCCCGGCGCGACCATCGAGATCGCGTTCGACAGCGGTGTCATCAACGCCGGCGAGCACCGTGAGATCGTGAGCGAGATCGAGCTGGAGCTCAAAAGCGGCAACCCCGCAGCCATCTACGAGATCGCGCAGCGCATCGCCGATCACGGACCTATCAGACCTTCGATCCGCAGCAAATCCGCGCGCGGTTTCGACCTCGCAGCGGGAGCAGCGCCGGGGGCCGAAAAGCCGCGCAAGCTGCGCCTCGATCCGGCGGTGTCTCTCGACGAGAGCTTCGCCGTCGTCCTGCGCGGCAGCCTGCGTCATCTGCTGCAGGCAATGCCTGCAGCAGACGACGGACGCGATACGGAAGGCGTGCACCAGTTGCGGGTAGCGCTGCGCCGCCTGCGCGCCGCGTTGCACCTGATGCGGCCGCTCGGGACCTCGGCGACGCTCGACGGTCTCGAGGCGGATGCGCGCTGGCTGGCACAGAGCCTCTCGGCGGCGCGCGACCTCGACGTGTTCCTGAACGATACGCTGCCCGAGATCGCCGAGGCGTGCCCCACGGTTGCAGGCTTCGACTCGCTCCGGTCGCTCGCCGAGCGGCGGCGCGAACTCGCCTATCGCACACTGCGCATCGCGCTTGCCGAGCGCCGCTGCGCCGCTTTCGTGCTCGGCCTCGGCGAATGGATCGAGGCCCGCGGCTGGCGCAACGACGTCTCCCCCGACGATCTCCGACGCCTCGCCGCGCCCGCGATCGATTTCGCCGGGCCCGTCCTGTCGGAGCGCCACCAGAAGGTGCTCAAGCGCGGCCGCCGCTTCAAGAAGCTGCCGGCCGAGCGGCGCCACCGGCTGCGTCTCGCACTGAAGAAGCTGCGCTACAGCATCGACTTCCTGCTGCCGCTCTACGGCGCGAGCAAATCGGCGAAGAAATATGCCAGGACGCTCGCCGGTTTCCAGGAACAGCTTGGCCACTACAACGACATGGCGGTCACCGCCGGCGTGATCGAGACCCTCGGCACCACCTCCACCGACGCGGCGATCGCGGCCGCCGCGATCACCGGCTGGCAGACGCATGCCATGGCCGGCGTGGAGCAGCCGTTGCGCGAGGCGTGGCGCGCCTTCACCAAGGCGCCGACGCCGTGGCAGGCCGAGGAGGCGTGACGATCGGACGCGATGACGTCGGTTCATGGAGCGCATTGATCCGGTTCAAGGTGTCTGGTCGAGATGTGTGGGAGCGTGATCTCATGAAGATATCCAGCGTGACGTGTCCGCATTGCCGTGCCGCCTACGAGATCGCGGAATCGACATCCGCCGTTGGCGCTGCCGGGCGGTTCGACTGCGGCGTCTGCGGCACGCCATTGGCAGCGTGGGACGAGCCGAAGCTGCGAGCCTTCCGCCTGGAGGTGCCGCCCGAGCGCAAATATCCCCGCGTGCCGGCCCCCGCCCCGCTCGCCTGACTTCCGTTCCGCAATCCGGAACGCCCGGCGTGGTCCGTCGAGGTGACCGCGCATCCGCGCATGGCGCCATGGCCGGCCGCAACTTGCCTCGCTTTTTTGACCGGGTCATAGTCGGTCGTTGCGCGGTGCTGTCGGCTGGCCTGGCCGCATCACTGCAGCGTTCCGATTCACTTCAGCGAGTCATCCGGTCCTCATGCCCATCCTCAACAGCATCGCCGCGCTCTCCGACGAAATGGCCGCCTGGCGCCACGATTTCCACGAACATCCCGAGCTGCTGTACGAAGTCCATCGCACCGCCGGCATCGTTGCCGACCGCTTGCGCGAATTCGGCTGCGACGAGGTCGTGACCGGCATCGGCCGCACCGGCGTGGTCGGCGTGATCCGCGGCCGCAAGTCCGGCTCCGGCAGGACCATCGGCCTGCGCGCCGACATGGATGCGCTGCCGATCGAGGAAACCTCCGGCGTTCCCTATGCCTCGAAGACCCCGGGCCTGATGCACGCCTGCGGCCATGACGGCCACACCGCGATGCTGCTCGGCGCTGCGAAATATCTCGCCGAGACCCGCAATTTCGACGGCACCGCCATCGTCATCTTCCAGCCGGCCGAGGAAGGCGGCGCCGGCGGCAAGGCAATGGTCGATGACGGCCTGATGACGCGCTGGGGCATCCAGGAGGTCTATGGCATGCACAACATGCCGGGCGTCCCCGAAGGCCATTTCGAAATCTCGCCGGGCGCGATGCTGGCTTCGGCCGATGCGATCCACATCAAGGTCACCGGCAAGGGCGGCCATGGCGGCGCCGGCCCGCACCGGGCCGTCGACAGCATCCTGATTGCCTCGCAGATCGTCAACGCACTGCAGTCGATCGTCGCGCGCAACGTCGATCCCTTGAAATCCGCGGTGATCTCGGTCTGCTCGATCCATGGCGGCACCACCTTCAACGTCATCCCCGAGACCGTCGAGATGCTCGGCACCGTCCGCACGCTCGATCCGGAGATCCGCGACCTCGTCGAGAAGCGCATCGTCGAGGTCACCGAGGCCACCGCCCGTGCCTATGGCGGCTCGGCCGAGGCGATCTACGAGCGCAAATATCCGGTGACGATGAACCACCCGGCCCAGGCCGCCTTCGCCGCCGACGTCGCCCGCGACGTCGCCGGCGCTGAACGTGTCAACGACCGCGCCATTCCGCTGATGGGCGGCGAGGACTTCGCGTTCATGCTGGAAGCCCGCCCCGGTGCGTTCGTGTTCCTCGGCATGGGCCCCGGCAACGAGTGCCACCACCCGGCCTATCGCTTCAACGACAATATCCTCAGCGCCGGCGCATCGTACTGGGTGAAGCTGGTCGAGAAGAGCATGCCGGCGAACTGATGAGCTGATGAAAACGTAGGGTGGGCAAAGCGGCAGCGTGCCCACCGTAGCGCGTCATTCTTCGCAACGAGATGGTGGGCACGGTGCCATCACGATCTCACGCGGCGCGGTCGCACCTTCGCCCACCCCACATTCTGGATTGTTCGCTTCGCTCGCAATGACGGGCGTGGCGGGCACCGGAATTCCTCCAAGCTCCGCCATCGCGAGCGCCAGCGAAGCGATCCAGGGGCGCAGCGCACGAACCGGAATGGCTACTTCGTTCAGAGCCGGAACGTTTCGTTCCGCATCGAAACGTCGAGCACCGCCGGGCCGCTATGAGAAGGCGTCCTTCTCCGCCGCGAGTCCCCCATGCAGCGCCGCTCCGACCTCAGCCGCGAAATCGCCCTCCTGGTTCTGCTCTCGACCTTGTGGGGCGCCTCCTACACCTTCATCAAGATCGGCGTCGAGACCATCCCGCCGCTGACCCTGATCGCGGCACGCACGATGATCGCGGGCTTGCTGCTGGCCGCGATCATCCGCAGCCGCGGCCTCGCTTGGCCGCGTGACCGGACGATATGGCGTCGCTTCATGATCCAGGCCGGCCTCAACAGCGTCGTGCCGTTCACGCTGATCGCCTGGGCCGAGCGCACCGTCGAGGCGGGCCTTGCGACGATCCTCAACGCTACCTCGCCGATCTTCACCTTCCTGCTGACCGCGCTGGTGACGCACCACGAGCCCGTCACCCTGCGCAAGCTGGTCGGCGTCGCCGCCGGACTCGCCGGCACCTGCCTCATCGTCGGCACCGAGGCGCTGGGCGGGCTTGGCCGCGAGTTGTGGGCGCAGATTGCGATCGTCGCCGCCACCATCTGCTATGCTGGCGCCGCGATCATGGGAAAGAGCTTCAAGGGGCTCAACCCTATGCTGCCGGCGGCGGGATCGCTGCTGTCTGGCGCCTTGGTCCTGATCCCGCTTGCGCTGGTCGTCGACCATCCGTGGACGCTGGCACCGTCGCTGCGCTCGGTGTTGGCGCTGGCCGCGCTCGCGACCGTCTCGACCGCGGCCGCGATGGTGATCTATTTCCGCCTGGTGCAGACGCTCGGCTCGATCGGCGCCACCGCGCAATCCTATCTGCGCGTGCCGATCGGCGTTGCAATTGCCGTTGCCGGCCTCGGCGAGCGCCTCGCGCCGAGCGCCTGGATCGGGCTCGCCTGCGTCGTCCTCGGCGTGATCGCGATGACGCTGCCCCCGCGCAAGGGCATGATGGATGGCAGAGAGACGGTCCGCTGACCGCATATCCCGGCAGGGCTCAAAACAAGCGCAACTCACGCCGTCATTGCGAGCGCAGCGAAGCAATCCAGGGCGGCGAGCAAACAAGTCTGGATTGCTTCGTCGCCTTCGGCTCCTCGCAATGACGAGAAAATTGATGCAGCGCCCTTACCCGATCGCGATCGCTACCTTTCCGACATGCGCGCCACTCGCCATGTAATGGAACGCCTCGCGCGCCTCGCCGAACGCAAACACGCGATCGACCACCGGCTTCACCTGATGCAGCGTCAGCGCGTTCGCCAGCGCCTGGAGATCGTCGACCGAGCCGACCGTGACGCCCTGCAGCCGCTGCTGCTGCATCACCATCAACGGCAGCCGCAGCTCCGAGGCCGGCGCTCCGGCGAGCACGCCAATGAAGGCGATGGTGCCACCGATCCGGGTGGCGCGGATCGACTCGTTCAAGGTACCGACGCCGCCGACCTCGACCACGAGATCGACGCCCTGCCCGGTGATCTCGCGCGCCTTCTTGCCCCAGTCCGGCACCTGCTTGTAGTTCAGCGTGACATCGGCGCCGAGCGCCTTCAGCCGCGCGATCTTGGCCTCGCTCGACGACGTCGCGATCACCCGCGCGCCCGCGATTTTCGCGATCAGCAGCGCAAAGATCGAGACGCCGCCGGTGCCTTGCGTCAGCACGGTGTGGCCCGGCCTGATGCCGCCGAGCTTGATCACGGCACTCCAGGCGGTGACGCCGGCGCAGGGCAAGGTCGCGGCCTCGACATCGCTGAGATGCGCGGGCGTCCTGATCAGCGCCTGCACCGGAAAGACACGATACTCGGTCAACGTGCCGTCGACGCCGCCGCCGAGCGCCCCACGCATCTTCGCTTCGCTCGGCTCGCCGCCCGTCCAGCTCTCGAAGAAGCTGCCGACGACACGATCGCCGGCTGCGAACGCCGACACGCCATCGCCGACCGCCTCGACCACGCCTGCGCCGTCGGACAGCGGCACCAGCGGAAATTTCTGCCGTGAGCCGTAGCCGCCCCTCACGGTCAGGAGATCGCGGTAGTTGATGCTCGCTGCCGTCAGCCGCACCAGCACCTCGCCCCTGCCGGGCTGCGGCACGGGCTTGTCGACCAGCGCCAGCGCATCGATTCCGCCGGGCCCCTGCAGCTCGTAGCATTGCATCCGATGTCTCCCGCCCATGCGGCGCTGTCGCTTCGTTCTTCTGCCGGGAATGGTGAAGCGTTTCGTGCCGGCGATCAAGCCGACCGTCGTTCCATGCGACGGACAAACAACGCAAACACGCGCATGCTCCGCGCTGGAGTCCGGAGATCACCGCGACCGCGCGTACCGACCGCCGACACGCCGTCACGCCGTCACATCGCCGCTTCGAACCTGATCCGACAGACCAGACCCTCGTCGCGAAAATCCTGCTCGATGCTGCCGCCGATCGCTGCGAGGCTCGCTCGGATCATGCGCGCGCCAAATCCCTCGCTCCCAGGCGGCTCGATCGCGTGCGGACAGAGCTCGCGCCAGGCCACGGTGCCGCGACCGCCTTCCTGCGCGATCTGGACCTCGAGCCGTCCGCCCTGACCGCGCAGCGCGCCGTATTTGACGGCGTTGGTCGCGAGTTCGTGGAACACCAGCGCGAGATTGCGCACCGCTTCCGGCCCCAACGGCATGTCCGGCCCGTCCACCGTCACGGCGCCGGAGGCGCGATACGGCTGCAGCTCGACGTCGAGCAGCATGCGCAAGGTCATCAGGCGGTGGTCCGACCAGGCGAGACTGTTGGCGCGCGCGACGGCGTCGAGCCGCAGCGCGATCGCCTCCCCTTTGGCGCGATCCTCGCCCGACAGGCTCGATCTGACGATCGCCTGAAACAACGCGAGCTGATTGTTCACGCGATGCCTCAGCTCGCCGAGCAGCAATTCGCGCGCATGCTCGCTGCGCTTCAGCTCCACGAGCGCGCCGCGACAGAGATACCCGAGCCAGATGATCAGCGCCGCGGTGCTCAGGAATCCAACGAGGTTGATCGCCTCGGCATGATCAGGACGATCGGTGAAGCCGACGAGCACCACGGTGGCGGACAGCCAGGCGGCAAAAATGGCCGCGGGAATGCCGCCGAGCAGCGCTGCGAACACCACCGCCGGGTAGAACGTCGCATAGGGCAGCGTCGCGCCGGCATAATCCAGCCCGATCCGGCCCGCGGTCGAAATCGCGACGGCGAGCATGGTGAGCAGAAACGTGGTCGCCGACCACCGTCTGCTCCGAACGATCCAATCTGAGAAACTCCGACCCGCGCGCACGATTGACCCCGAAGGCAAGGTCTATCGCCGGACGCCGGCTGGAACAAGCTGAAGGAACTGCCACCGGGGCGCAAATATTTTAGGAACCTTTGCCGCGCCGTTGCGTTTGGCTACCCCTGTTGCGCCAGACGGAACGCATCATGCCGCGCGGTGGGAGAAGCCACCGCTCCGCCGCCACGGGCACGCACTCCGCGTCGCGTCTGCGCCAGCACGAATGCCGGACGTTGCACGATGAGCTCGTCGCAGGCTCGCCGACGAACTGAAAAGACAACGGTATCGGAACGCTGCACGCGAAAGAGCTTGTATCCGGCGCTTCTCGCTGCGCTAACCCTAGCGGCTTGCCGCTGAGCGCCGCAGCGTCGATCATCGCGGCCATGACGACGAAATCACGCGAGAGACTCTACGGTGCCGGCATCCGCATCGCGCAGGAGCAGGCCGCGCGTGCGCGTAAGGAAGCGGATCGTCTGGCCTGCGACGCTTGGAACAAGCGCATGCTCGGCTACAAGGGGCCGGCGCAGCCGTCACCGCTGCTCGGCGATGCGCTCAACGCCGGCTATTACTATCTCGAAGTACGCTGCCTCGGCTGCGACACCAATCAGACCGTCGCGCTCGACATCATCAGGCGCGCCAAGACGACGCCAATCCATGAGCTCGAGCGCTACATGCGCTGCCAGGATTGCTCGCGGCTTCGCGGTCATCCCTACAAGCGCAGCGCGCTGGTGGCGTTGCGCGAGACCAAGATCTCGGCCGCGCATCCGGCCTCGACATGGTGGCCCGGTGAGCGATAGGCGGTCGAATACCCAGCGTCGCGTCCCCTCGGATCCGGGCAGAGGTACTCCGATCAGGCGCTGACTGCGCCCGCTCGAAAAATACGTGGATACTCGGAACAATCATGACGATCCGTTGTTTCGAAAACTTGCCGGCGCGGCAGGGAAGCGGAACATGTCAGAGTTGATGACTCAGCCGGACAAGCTGCGGGCCGACGCGGCGGAATGCGCCCTCATTCGTGATCTCGCCACCGACCGCGACAAGCGCGAGCTGTTCGCGCGTCTGGCCGAGCATCTGAGCATGCTCGCCGCCGAGGTCGAGCGCGCGGCCCGCGCGCAGGATGGGCGCACAGAGAAAGCGAGCCTTCGCTGAACCGCGAAGCTCTCTGGACGAACTGCGCGGATTCACGCTCCCCTGCTGTCGCTGCGCTTGCCACACAATCGCGCAACTCCACTTCGCTATAGATCGGGATGATCCGCGATCGATTCGCGCAGCGAGCGATCACGCCCCTCTCAGCGTCAGGTGCCGATCTTGCGACGTTTCCTCCCCTGCCTCGTTCTGCCGCTTCTCCTCGCTTTCCCCGCCGCAGCGGCTGAGCTCGCTGGCCGCGTCAGCATCGTGGACGGCGACACACTGGACATTCACGGCGAGCGGATTCGCCTGTGGGGCATCGACGCGCCCGAAAGCGCACAGCTCTGCCGCGGCCGCGACCGCAGGCCGTATCGCTGCGGCGCGCTGGCCGCCAACACGCTGGACGCCTTCACGCGCAGCAAGGTTCTGCGCTGCCTGCCGGTCGATGGCGATCGCTACGGCCGCATCGTCGCGCGTTGCGCCGCCGGCGCGACGGATCTCGGCCAGTTCATGGTGTCGCGCGGGCTCGCGGTCGAGGAGCCGCAATATTCGCGCGGCGTTTACACCGCCGATCAGCGCGCCGCCCGCCGCGCCGGCCGCGGCATCTGGTCGGGCCGTTTCACCGAGCCCCCGCTGTATCGCGGCTGCATGCATGCCGGCGGGACGACGTCGGTGTGCTCGGACGGAGGGATCGGCTGGCGGTGAGCGCGGCCGCATGACGGCGTCGCCTTGTCCACCACACCGGCCACAACACCTCAATTGCCACGCGTCGCCCTCTGGCTGTACGGTCGCGCACCGCAAAGACCAGGCTGGATGAGGACGATGACAGAGACAAAGACGCGCGTGGCGATCCTGTTCGGCGGGCGCTCGGCGGAGCACGACGTCTCGCGGGCCTCGGCGGCCAACATCTTCCGCTCCCTCGATGCCGGCCGCTACGCCGTCACGCTGATCGGCATCACCACCGACGGGCGCTGGGTGCTCGCCGACGCTGCGAATGACGGTACAGGCGCGGCGCTGACCGTACCGACCGACGGCCCGCAGATCGTGCTGCTGCCGGCCGGCCAGGGCCGCGCGCTGGTCATCGGCGACGGCGCCCCGCGCGAGCTCGCCTTCGACGTCGTGTTTCCGGTGCTGCACGGTCCGAACGGCGAGGACGGCACCGTGCAGGGCGCGCTGGAGCTCGCCGATGTCGCCTATGTCGGCGGCCGCGTGATGGGATCGGCGGCGGCGATGGACAAGGACGTCGCCAAGCGCCTGCTCCGCGATGCCGGCCTGCCGATCGTGCCGTTCGTCACCATGACGGAAGCCTCCCCGGTGACCTATGAGGCGGCGGTCGACGCCGTCGGCTCATCCGAGCTGTTCGTCAAGCCGGCCAATCTCGGCTCCTCGGTTGGAATCTCCAAGGCGCGCAGTGCCGAGGAGTTCGCCGCCGCCTGCCGCCTGGCGCTGCGCTTCGACCTGAAGATCCTGATCGAGCGCTGCATCAGCCCGGTGCGCGAGATCGAATGCGCCGTGCTGGAGCATCCCAACGGCGAGGTCGCCGCGTCCGAGCTCGGCGAGATCGTGCCGGCCGACAGCCACGGCTTCTATTCCTACGAGGCCAAATACACCGACGCATCGGGTGCCTCGCTGCACGTCCCGGCACAGGTCGAGCCGGGTCTCGCCGCGCGCATCCGCAAAATGGCGACCGAGGTGTTCGGCGTGCTCTGCTGCGAGAGTCTCGCGCGCGTCGATTTCTTCGTCCGCGGCGAGGAGGTCTACGTCAACGAGGTGAACACCCTGCCGGGCTTCACCAACATCAGCATGTACCCGAAGATGTGGGAGGCCACCGGCCTGCCCCAGCCGGCGCTGATGGACAGTCTGATCGCGCATGCGCTGGCGCGTCATGCGCGGCTCAGGGAGTTGGCGTCGCAGCGCTGACGACGATCGCCGGCCGCTCCTCGGGCCCGCCGGCGCCGCAGGTCAGCGCGGCGCGACCTTGACGCCGTCGGCCACTCGGTCGCTAGGATAGATGATCACGACATCGCCGCTGGCGACGCCGTCGGCCACGGCGGCGAACCGGCCTGAGCGCCGGATGAGCCGGACGGTGCGCAACTCGGCGCGCCCATCCTTCAGCGCGAACACCGACCAGTCGTCACCGCGCTTGAACAGCGCGCCGGTCGGAACGATGGTCGCATCCTCCTGCGTGAAGACGACGATCTGCGCATCGAGCTGATAGGCATCGCCGAGCCGCTGCCATTGGTCGGCCGGCGAGACGATGTCGATCAGCACGTTGACCCTCTGCTCCTCGATTCCGAGCGTCGATATCTTGGTGAACGCCGCCGGCTCGACCCGGCGAACCCGCCCAGAGAGTCGGCCGGCGCCGCCCCAGCGATCGATCGTGACATCGGCGCCGGGACGGATCTCGACCGCATCGGTGCTGAGCACGTCGACGACCACTTCGAGATCATGAGGATCGCCGAGGTCGAGCAATGCCGCACCCGGCTGCACCGTCGTTTCGCTTTCCTGGGTCACCTTCAGCACCAGACCGCCGACCGGCGCGGTCACGCTCCAACTATCCGCCGGCGCATCGGCATCGGTCTTGCTCCCGTAGCGCACCAGCATCGCCCTGAGCTGGCTGAGCTCGTGCTCGGCGGCATGGTCGACATATTCGGCTGCGCGCAGGTCACGCTCGGCGATCCGCATCGCGAGCTCGGCACGCTCCCGCGCCTGCGCCGTCGCAGCTCCGCTGGCGGCCAGGGCCGTGGTACGCGCCAGATCGGCGCTTGCCTGCGCGCTCTGCGCCTGCGCTCGGGCCACGACCGCCTTGGCCCGCTCGACGTTGGCCTCTGCCGCGCCGAGCAGCTCCTCGGCCTCGCGGCGGGCGCGCGGATCGAGCAGCGGCGCTGGCGCCGGCGTGATGGTGGCAACCACGTCGTCCGCCTTGACTTGGTCGCCGGCCTTGAAGCGGATGCGCCCCAGCCTGCCGGCGAGCGGCGCGGCCACGACGTAGCGCTGGCGCACCCGCGTCTTGCCGTCGTCATCGACGGTGGCAACGAACCGCCCCTTGGTCACCACGGCCGTCTCCACCGGAACTGCGCCCGGCATCGCCATCCAGGCGATGACGGCGGCGGCCGCCAGGAACGCTGACACGATGCCGAGGCGGCGCAACACGGGACGCATGCTCATTCCCTGGTCTTGAGGGCCGCGACCAGATCGAGCCGATCGACCCTCCTGCGGACGATGATGGCGCTGATCGCGGCGCTGGCCAAGACCACCGCGGTGGCGATCAGGTAGGTCCGCAGCGCGATCACGCCCGGAATCTGGAAGCTTTCGCTGGAATGCAGGTGCGCGATCAGCGCAATGACGCCGCGCGACAGCAACAGGCCGAGCGGAATCCCGACCGCGATGTCCAGCGCAAACTCGCCGAACAGGATGCCCGCGACCTCGCTGCGGGTGAAGCCGAGCACCCGCAGGCTGGCGAGCTCCCAGGCGCGCTCCTGCAGGCTGATGCGTGCGCTGTTGTAGACCACGCCCACGGTGATGATCGCGGCGAAGCCGGTCAGGATGCCGGCGACGACGAACACGAGGCCCGCGATCTTCTCCATGAACGATGCGATGACATAGGCCTTCATTGTCACCGATTCGATCGCCGGCATGGTCTTGAAGCTCGCACCGAGCGCAGCCAGCGCCGCCGGCTCGACATGGAGGCTCGCCGCCGAGACCGCCGCGCCTTCGCCGGTGAAGCGATTGAGCGTGTCGATATCCATGTAGGACGCCATGCCGACCGCCTCATCGACGATGGCGCTGACCGGAACGTCGCGCCGCCGGCGACGGCCTTCCATCGCCTCCACCGTGACGATCTGCCCTGCGCTCAGCGCCAGGCGCTCCGCAAGGCGCCGGGTCAGCGTAATGCCATCAGGCGCCGCCACGATCGGACGGCGCGAGGAATCGTGCGGCCGGCGCAGTTGGTCCGTCGCGGCCAGCCCGATCACCGAGGTCAGGTAGCTCTGATGCCCGGCGCGCAGGCGCACCGGAACGATGCGCTGACCTTCGACCGCGAGCACGCCGGGCTGGCGTGCCAGATCGCGCAGGACTGCACGGTCGACCGGGTGGACAAAGGTGATCATGGCGTTGCCGCGCTCGACCAGGTTGAACTGCAGCTCGATCATGTCGCCGATCGCATCGCGCCAGAAGATCCCGAGGACCATCATCGGCACCGCGAAGGCGATGCCGATGATGGTGAACAGCGAGCGGAACGGCCGCCCCGCGACGTTGCGCAGCATCATCATCCGCCGCGCGCCGAACGCCCTGCCCGGCACGATGCGCTCGATCCAGGAGCGGCGGAACGCCAGCGGCATCGCGGGCCGCATGGCTTCCGCCGGCGCAAGGCCGACGACCTCCTGAAGCGCCGTGATGACCCCGAACGCGCCGGCCGCGACGCTGATCGCGACGCCGGCGACCGCCGCCCATGGCGCCAGCCGGAATGGCAGCTCGGGCAGACGGAAGAACCCTTGATAGCTCGCAATCATGGCATGGCCAAAGCCAAAGCCACCGGCGATGCCGAGCGCCGATCCGATCAGCACGATGACCAGCATCAGCTTGAGATAGTGCAAGGTGAGCAGCAGCGTCGGAAAGCCGAGCGCCTTCAGCGCCGCAATCTGCTCGCGCTGCGCGGCGACCAGCCGCCCGAGCGCGCCGTTGAGCAGGAATGTGGCGACACCGAAGAAGATGATGGGAATGGTGATCGACATCACCTTCTGCTGGTTCAGCTCGTCCTCGAGAAAGCGGTTCGACGGCTGGTCCCGCCGCGCGATCGCGCCGATCGACCCATAGGGCTCGAGCAGCCGGTCGAGCTCCTCGATGACGGGCTTAGGATCGACGCCCGGGGCGAGCGCGATCACGGCGTCGTTGAATGCGCCCTTCATGTCGAAGGCAGCCTCGGCCGCGCTGCGGTCGACCCACAGAATGGCATAGAGGCGATCGTCGGGGATCGGCAATCCGGGCTTTACCGCGTAGACATATTCCGGCGACAGGGCGACGCCGGAGATCCGGAAGCCCTGCACCCGGCCATTGAGCAGCACACGGATCTCGCCGCCCGGCCTGACGCCGTTGGCGTCGGCAAACGCCTCGTTGACCGCGGCGCTGCGCGCGGCGCCCGGCTCGGGCGCCGTGCCGCGGCGCAGATGCAACCGCGCCAGGGGCTCGTCGCCGGCATGGGTCAGCGACACCAGGCGGGCCGAGACCGGTTGCGAGACGGCAGGCCAATCGACGATGACCTCGCGCACGATGCGCGGCTCGACCGCGACCACGCCAGGAATGGAATTGAGCCGCGGCACCAGCGCGAGCGGCGCCCGCTTCAGCGTGACGAAGATCTGCGGAAACCGGCCGTCGGCATAGAACTGCTCGCAGCCGCCGCGCAGGGACAAATAGGTCGAGACCGAGCCGACGAACACGGCGACACCAGCCGCCACCAGCAGCGCGATCGTGACCACCTGTCCGCGCATCGCGCCGATGTCGCGCCACAGCTTGCGGTCCAGCAGGCTCACCAGCGCACCTCATCGGCCGAGAGGCGCCGCGTATTGCGCGTCTCGCCGACGACGCGCCCGCCGCCGAGCCGCAGCACGCGATCGGCCATGCCGGCGATCGCCGCATTGTGCGTGATGATGATCGTGGTCGTCCCGAGCTGCGCGTTGGCGCGGGCGATCGCGGCGAGCACGACCTTCCCCGTCTCATAATCCAGCGCGCCGGTCGGCTCGTCGCACAACAGCACGTCGGGCGCCTTGACCATGGCGCGGGCCACCGCGACGCGCTGCTGCTCGCCGCCGGACAGCTGCGAGGGAAAGTGGTCGATCCGCCGCTCGAGGCCGACGAGCTTGAGCACCTCGAGCGGATCGAGCGGCTTGTCGGCGATCTCGGTGACCAGCGCGACGTTCTCAAGGACCGTGAGGCTCGGGATCAGGTTGTAGAACTGAAACACGAAGCCGACATGCTCGCGCCGGTAGCGCGTCAGCTCGGCATCGCCGGCGCCGACCAGCTGATGATCGCGCCACTGCGCCTCGCCCGAGGTCGGGCTGTCCAGCCCGCCGAGAATGTTGAGCAAGGTCGACTTGCCCGATCCCGACGGCCCGAGCAGCACCACGAGCTCGCCTTCGTAGATGTCGAGGTCGACGTCGCGCAGCGCGTGCACCTCGACCTCGCCCATCCGATAGGTCTTCGAGAGCTTGCGGGCGCGGAACACCGGGGTGGCGCCGGACCGATCAGGAGGCGCGGCGGGGCCCCCGTCGTTGGTGACGGCCGAACTCATCGGGCTGCGGCTCCTGCACCAAAGGCCCGCATCGAACGTGCGAGACGTCTCACGCCTGAATCCTCGACATCGGATGACATCCCGCCGACCATCGGTCGGTAGCCATCGTCATCCGTTGATGCATGTCAAGCGGGCACATCATCACGTGGCCAACGCGCTGATGTCCACTAAACCGCGGTCGCGATCACATACGCCAGCACGGCTGCGCCGAGGCAGCGCCGCCAGGGATTGACGCCGCGCAGGAGTTCGTCGAACGCCCAGACGAAGAGACCGGCTTTGACGAGACAATCCAGATTGGTGCCTGCCTGACCCGGCGGATGCCAAACCCAGCTCAGAAGGCTGGCCGCCAGCACGATCCACAGCGCCGGGTTGGGCATCTGGGCGATGGTGATCTCGCCGGTCGCGCGATTTCGGAAGAACCAATTCAGAAATCGCGACATCGTACCGCCAGTGGGGGATGATCTTACGATCCTAGAGCTCAACTGCAGCCGAGTACAACCCGGTGGCACGGCTCAGGTTCTGGTGAATCGACGGCCGATTTTCTAGATCGGCGGCGGGTGCTGGGTCGAGATCTCACGATCTCCACGGCTGTCATGCTCCGCGAAAGCGGAGCATCCAGTACTCCGCAGCAGAAGATATTGGACCGAGACGTCACCGCGCACTGGATCGTCGGCCTTCGCGGACGAACACACGGGCGGTCTACAATGTCGATAGTCAACCCTCCTAAGCCCCAACGACCGAACTCACCTGGGCGGCATCTTCTCGAATTTCGGCAGCGCCGGATCGAGGTGATCCCAGGCCTGTCCCGCCGCAGTCCACGACACCAGTTGCGGCTTGTAGCGGCTGGGATCGTCGAGGCTCGCCGGCGGAACGATGAACACATCGGGCATCGCGGGAAATGTCAGGTGAACGTGCGAGCCGCAGGTCGGGCAGAACGCGCGCCGCTTGACGGTGCCGCCGTCGCCGACGCTCTGCCAATGCGACACCTCGCCGTCGACCTTCACCTCCGCCGCGACGAAGGTGAGGTGCGATTGATGCCCGGTGCCGCTGTCGCGCTGACATTGCCGGCACTGGCAATCCAGCATCACGGCCGGCTCGCCCGTGATCTCATAGCGTACCGCGCCGCAGGCGCAGCCGCCGGCATAGGACTGGGTCATACCGTTCTCCTTTGGCATCAGTGCAGCTGTTTCGACGACGCCTCTTCGCCGGCGATCCGGTCGAGATTGGCGACGACCTTCTTCCAGCCTTCGCTCATCTTGCGATAGGCGGTGTCGTTGGTTGGAATTACGAAGCCGGAATGCACCAGGCGAAGGCGCGTGCCCGTGTCCGCCCTGGAAAGACTGAAGGTGACCACCGTCTCCAGCTTCGCGCCGTAGCCGACATTGCCGGCGTGGCCGCCCTTCCACGCGTAGGACAGCCGCTCGTTCGGCACGACCTCCAGCACCTCGCAGTGAATGGTGCCATCCCATTCGCCCGCCGGCGTGGTCTGAAAGGTGAACCGAGTGCCGACGACGGCCTCAAATCCCTTCGGCGCCATCAGCCAGTGACCGATCAGTTCGCCGCTGGTCAGGGCTCTCCAGATGACCTCGGGCGCATGAGGGAAGGTGTCCTCGACCACAATGGCCTGCGTGTCCGCATTCACGGCTTGGTTCATGGATCGATGTCCTTCAGCAGGTTTCTCAGATTGGCGAAGCGTTCGCGCCAGAACACGCCGTAATGGCTCATCCAGTCGGCCAGCGGCTCCAGGCCGCGCGACTCGGCGCGATAAAACACATTGCGCCCCTCGGGGCGCTCGCAGACCAGGCCGGCCTGTTTCAGGGCTTTCAGATGCTGCGAGATGGCGCCCTGCGTGACGGTACTGCCGCGGGTCAACTCGACGACGGTGATCTCGTCGGCCTCGACGATGCGCTCGAACACCGCGCGCCGCGTGGGGTCGGCCAACGCACGCATGACGGTGGTGATGGTCTCAGGCTGGATCATGCAAAACCAATAGCCGCCACTAATCAATTAGTCAATACTAATGTTATTATTCTGCCTGGTCTTTCGCCCTGGCGGGACGACTCCAGCGTGAGAGACCACCCCGGAAAATCCGAATTTTCTTCTTCCGTTTTTCGGAATTCGATGCTATGATGTCGCATCCCGCCTCGATTGAGGGGCGTTTCGCGATCGTCACGAGCGTTGGGTGCGGGATGCGGTGGGCGTGTCGGGTTGCAGCGTGAGCGATCATGCCGACGAACGATCCGATGCGCACGGCGAAATCGTGTGGTCCTGGCATCCCGGTGCTGATGCCAAGCTGGCGCTGCAAGTTCGACGAGCGCGCGGGCGACGGGGGCAAGAAAGCCGGTCCCCGGGGAGATCACGTATAAGCCGTAACGCCATCGCGCGGGGAAGGCCGGATGATCCGGCCCGTACCTGTGGTTCCTGCCGCCTGCATTTTTTTCGCAGGCGGGCCATGGGTGCGACCGGCACCCGGCCTTCCCCGCGCCCTCATTCTCGAGAGGGTGATCAGACGAGCAACACTCGGACGCGAAGGCGGGCGCGAGGATGAGATGCTGTGCCTACACCCTCCGCTGTCATTGCGAGGAGCGCAGCGACGAAGCAATCCAGAGTCGTCGCGGGACTCTGGATTGCTTCGCTTCGCTCGCAATGACGCCTTCATCTCCGCGTCGTCCCGGGCAAGCTGCGACGACGCGACAGCGGCGGCGCGGCGCCGACCCGGGACCCATAACCCGCGGCGGACGTGTCAGGCACGCTGGAGCTGGCAGCCTTCGCGCCAATGTCCGCCGGTGGGTATGGATCCCGGCATGCGCCGGGATGACACTGAATGTGTGGCGGCTGCGGCGGCTCACCGATGCATGTTTGAACCTTCGCCACCGCCGCCGGAACACACCCAAGCGCCTCACTCCCGCCAAACCCCGCAGAAAAACCGCCTGATCCCACCTCCCCGATCCGCTACACTCGCCGCGTGAACCACCGCCCTACGATTCTCGTCTTCGACTCAGGCCTCGGCGGCCTGTCCGTGCTGCGCGAGGTGGTGCGCGCCCGGCCGGACGCGCATTACGTCTATGTCGCCGATGACGCCTTCTTCCCCTACGGCCATCACAGCGAGCAGGCGCTGATCGCCCGCGTGGTGCCGCTGATGGGCGAGCTGATCGCCGCGCACCGGCCCGACCTGATCGTGATCGCCTGCAACACCGCCTCGGTGCAGACGCTGGCGCCGCTGCGGGCCGCCTATGCCGTGCCTTTCGTCGGCACCGTGCCGGCAATCAAGCCGGCCTGCGCGCAGTCGCAGACCAGGCGCGTCTCAGTGCTCGGCACCAAGGCCACGGTGGCGCGCGAATACACCCACGCGCTGATCCGCGACTTCGCGCAAGGCTGCACCGTCACATTGGTCGGCTCGCCGGATCTCGCGTCGCTGGCAGAGGCCGCGCTTAGCGGCACCCAGGTCAGCGATGCGGCCATCGCCGCCGAGATCGCGCCCTGCTTCGTGGGCGACGCCGCCGATCCCACAGGCCGGACCGACACGGTCGTGCTCGCCTGCACGCATTATCCGCTGCTGCTCGACCGGCTCGAACGCCTCGCGCCCTGGCCCGTCACCTGGATCGACCCGGCACCCGCCATCGCGCGCCGGGTCGCCGACCTGCTAGGCCCGCCGGCCAGCGGCCCCGACGATGGCGGCGCCACCATGATCTTCACCTCGAACAAGCCACATCAGCTCGGCCGCGCGCTCACGCCCTATTTCGGCGGCCGCGTCCCGGCCTGACGGAGACCGTCCGATGTCCACAGCGCCCCAACCGCTCAACCGCCTCAAGCAGGCCTGGCGCGACAAGCGGCCGACGTTCGGCGCCATCGCCACCATCCCGAGCATCCAGACCGTGCGCATCATGGCGCAGTCGCTCGACTGGATCATCGTCGACCTCGAGCATGGGCCGATCGATCTCTCGACGGCGCATGCGATGATCACGGCCACCGCAGGCACGCCCTGCGTGCCGCTGGTGCGCATCGCCGCCAACGAGCCGCATCTCGCCAAGGCGCCGATGGACCTCGGCGCGCTCGGCATCAACTTCCCGATGATCTCGAGCCGCGCGGACGCCGAGAAAGCCGTGCGCAGCGTGCGCTACCCGCCCCACGGCGACCGTCTGTGGGGTCCGTTCCATGCGCCATTCCGCTGGAACGTGTCGATGGCCGACTACATGGCGACCGCCGACGACGACATGGTCTGCATGGTGACGATCGAGCACGTCGAGGCGGTCGAGCGCATCGACGAGATCATGGCCACCCCTGGCATCGACATTGCCGTGATCGGTCCCGGCGACTTGGCGACCTCGATCAACAAGCGCGGCCAGCTCGATGATCCCGAAGTGAAATCCCTGATCGCCCGCGCCGAGGCCGGCATCCTCAGATCGGGCGTGCCGATCGGCGGCGCCGCGCGCTCGGCTGAGCAGGCCAATGCAATGATTGAGCGCGGCTACCTGGCGCTGGCGCTCGGCTTCGACTGGTCCTTGTTCCAGCGCGGCATTGCCGCGAGCTTCGAGGGGATCAAGCGCTAGAGTCGGCGGCCGGCTTGGGCCGGTCCTTCACGTTCCAAACAAAGAACAAGAGTTGGGGGGAACACCATGATGAAGAAGACGATTCTCGGCCTGTCGCCGGCCCTGCCCGGGCTCGGGGTGGTCGACAAGACCAAGCCGCTCGCCTCGCCGGCGCCCTGACGCCCAAACGAGGCGTTTGCTGCACGGCGCCCCGGTGCTAACAGAGGCCCGCCACCGGCCCAGGCCGGGAGCCACCAAGCAACGGCCACGCGAGACGGCCAAGACAGAAACCAGCGGGAGCGATCGATCTCACGATGCGCGGAACAACCAAGCCGATCTCGCTGCACCGCCGTCTGATCATCGATCTGATGCATGCCTCGCGTGACGTGCCGTTCGTGTCGCTGGCGCGTACGATCCATATCGGCCCGCTGCTCGAGGCCCGCGCCGCGGCCGTCCGTCCGCCCGGTTTCGCCGCGATCTTCGTCAAGGCGTTCGCCCTGGTCGCCCGCGACGAGCCGGTGCTGCGCACGCTCTACGTCAAATGGCCCTGGCCCTGCTTCTACGAGCTGCCGCGCAGCGTCGCCACCGTCACCATCGCCCGGGTCGAACATGGTGAGGATTGCGTGCTGCCGCAGCGCATCTCCGGGCCGGAGACCATGACCCTGGCCGAGATCGATGCCGTGATCCGGCAGGGCAAGGAGGCGCCGGTCGAGGACGTCGCCATGTTCCGCAAGATCATGCGGGCGACCCGGCTGCCGTTGCCGCTGCGCCGGTTCGCCTGGTGGGTCGGGCTCGGCTTCGGCCGGCAGCGGGCCAACTGGTTCGGCAATTTCTCCGTGACCAGCGTCGCCGCCTGCGGTGGCGGCCAGCTGCTGGCCCTGAGCCCGGGACCGTTCATCGTCAATTACGACGTCATCCAGCCCGACCATACCCTGGCCATCCTGATCCGCTGGGACCACCGGGTCACCGACGGCGCCATGATGGCCAGGACCGCAATCCGGCTCGAGCAGGTGCTGAACGGGGAGATCGCGGCCGAGCTGAAGGCCGGAACCCCGTGCGGCCGTGGGCCGGCGGAGGCCGTACCCGGATTCCCGGCTGCGCGGCAGAAAATTACCGTTGCGGGAGAGCCGCAGCGGTGATTCGCCGGCAAAAGCGCCGGTTGCGGTTTGACAAGTCGGCAGGTTCTCCCGTAGAACCCGCCTGCTCGCGGGCCGGTTTCGGCCCGCGTTGCGTTTCGCGACCCGTGGCCTTCATCCCTTCATGCTTTGGGGATGGGCCTGTCGGTGGACCGGATTTCCCGGACACACAGGAGGGCGCGTTTCCTCAAACCCTAACTTAATCGAAGAGGACGCGATGACTAAGCGCAGTGAGGCGAAGTACAAGATCGATCGCCGCATGGGCCAGAACATCTGGGGCCGCCCGAAGAGCCCCGTCAACCGCCGCGAATACGGCCCCGGCCAGCACGGCCAGCGCCGCAAGGGCAAGCTTTCCGACTTCGGCGTGCAGCTGCGCGCCAAGCAGAAGCTGAAGGGCTATTACGCCAACATCTCCGAGCGCCAGTTCCACGGCATCTATGTCGAGGCCGGCCGTCTCAAGGGCGACACCGGCGAGAACCTGATCGGCATTCTCGAGCGCCGGCTCGACACCGTCGTTTTCCGCGCCAAGTTCGTCTCGACCATGTTCGCCGCGCGCCAGTTCATCAACCACGGCCACATCAAGGTGAACGGCCGCAAGGTCAACATCGCGAGCTACCAGGTCAAGCCGGGCGACGTGATCGAGGTCAAGGAAGCCTCCAAGCAGCTCGCCGTGGTGCTGGAAGCGACCCAGCTCGCCGAGCGTGACGTGCCCGACTACATCGAGGCCGATCACTCCAAGATGACCGCGAAGTTCATCCGCATCCCCGCGCTGTCGGACGTGCCGTTCGCGGTGCAGATGGAGCCGCATCTGATCGTCGAGTTCTACTCGCGCTGATCTTGACCGGACCGCGGTCCGGTCCCATCTGATAATCCGAAGGCCCTGGCACGCGCCGGGGCCTTTCCTTTTTGGGCTTCTTTTCGGATGGGACGAACCGATTCCCGAATGCCACACCTGCCACGAAATCGCCCCAACCTGGGCTGACAGCGAATCCGTCCCGTGATTCACTGTCTGCAGTTGTAAAGTAGCGGGGCGTTCGCCATGGAGTTCAACAGGCGCAATATCATCTTCGGTGCGTTGCCGACCGATGCGGTCGGTGCTCCGCCTCTGCCGCCGTTGCGGGCGCCGCCCTTCAGCGCTTCACCGTTACGCGCACGGCCCTCGGGGATCCGTTACCGATTCAATGACGGCCTCTACCCTTCGACGGTCTTCGACATTCTCGAACGCTCCTGCTGGCACGTCCAGTCCGATGCGACAGCCCATGTGATCCGCCATCTCGGCACCGGGCTCACCTTTGCCGACGCGCAGCTTCGCTATGATCCGTTCGCGCTCGAGCTTCTCCACTGTTTCGACGATTCCCGCGAGCTCGTCGACGAATGGCACACCATGCTGGTCGGCTGGGCCGCGGTGAACATGGGCTGGAACATCCGGCGGCAGCGGCCGGGCGCCGCGCTGCTGCTTTCACCGTCACGGCAGAGCCCGCTCGACTCCTGGGTGTTCGATTGCACCGAGGCGCCGCCGCTGGTGGCCGAGCCGATCGAGACCCGGCCGTTGCGGCGGCCGGACATCTGGCTCAACCCGCCGCGCGCGGCGTAATCGAGGAGGCGTTTTGCGGGGGCGATGCGAGTTGGGTAAGGTCGGGTCGTGATGAGCCGAACGAGGACTGCCGATGTATTACACCCCGCCCCCGCGCGATCCCAAGGCGCCGCCCGTGCGCGTCAATCTGTTGTCGGACACGCAGACCCGCCCGACAGCCGCGATGCGCGAGGCCATCGCGCGCGCCGAGGTCGGCGACGAGCAGATCGGCGACGATCCGACCGTGCATGAATTGTGCGGCCGCGTCGCCGCGCTGCTCGGCAAGGAGGCCGCGGTGCTGATGCCGTCGGGCACGATGTGCAACGTCGCGGCGACGCTGGTGCATTGCCGGCCGGGCGACGAGATCCTCGCGCATGAGACCGCGCACATCATCTCGCGCGAGGGCGGCGCCCATGCCGCGCTCGGCGGTTTCCAGGTGACACAGTTGAAGGGGCCCGACGGCCAGTTCACGCCGGAGACATTCCGCGCCGCGCTGCATCCGCGCTCGCGCTACCAGCCACCGCAGACCGTCGTCAGCGTCGAGCAGACCGCCAATATCGGCGGCGGCACGATCTGGAAGAAGGCTGATCTCGACGAGATCGTCGAGATCGCCAAGGCGAACGGCATGGCGACGCACATGGACGGCGCGCGGCTGCTCAACGCGACGGTTGCCACCGGCATTCCGGCCGCCGAGATGACCGCGGGCTGGGATTCGGCCTGGATCGATTTCTCCAAGGGGCTGGGCGCGCCGATCGGCGGCGTGCTCGCCGGCAGCGCCGCCTTCATCGACGAGGTGTGGCGCTGGAAGCAGCGGCTCGGCGGGTCGATGCGGCAGGCCGGAATCGTCGCGGCAGCCTGCATCTACGCGCTCGATCACCATGTCGACCGGCTCGCCGAGGACCACGCCAATGCACGGGCGCTGGCGCGCGGGCTGTCGCAGATCCAGGGCGTCGAGGTCCAGGAGCCAGAGACCAATCTCGTGTTCTTCAAGCCCGACGGCTCCGGTGTGCCCGGCGACAAGATGGTGACCGAGCTGCGCAAGCGCGGCGTGCTGCTCGCGATGATGGACGGCCGCATCCGCGCCTGCACCCATCTCGACGTGACCGCAGCCATGATCGAGGAGACCATCGGCCATGTCCGGGAGATCGTGCGCGGAGCATGAGGATCATGGTGCGAGCGCCGCATAGACCAGCCGCCGCACATCGCTCGCGATGCGGCCGCGCTGCGAGGGCGCCTGCATCATGACGATGACGAACAGGTCGTCGGCGGGATCGATGAAGAAGAACGTCCCGCCGACGCCGTCCCAGCCATATTCGCCTGATGGCACCGGAGGCTTCTGCGTGATGCGCATGGAGAAACCCAAGCCGAAGCCGCTGTCGGCGCCGGGAAAATAGAGGTCGTCACGACGAATTCCCGCCCCAACGACATGATCCCGCGTCATGACCGCGACGGTCTCAGGCTTGAGATAATAGCGGCCGTCAAGCTCACCGCCGTTCAGCAGCATCTGAGCGAACCGCGCGTAGTCGGAGATGGTGCTGATCATCCCCGCCCCGCCCGACTCCCAGCGTCTGGGCCGAATGGGATCGTCGATGCCGGCGATCGGACGATCGAACCAGTCGCGCGGCGACGGTTCGGCGACGCGGCTACGCTGGCTCGGGTCGGCGAGGAAGAACGCCGTCTCGCGCATGCCGAGCGGCCCGAGCAGCCGCTCCTGCTCGAACTCATAGAGCGAGCGGCCGGAGACGATTTCGATCACCCGCCCGAGCACGTCGGTCGAGTGGCCGTAGTCCCACACCGTGCCAGGCTGCTCGGCCAGCGGCAGCCTGGCGAGGCGCTCGACGAAGGTGGCGTTGTCGATGTCGCCGTCAAACAGAGGCGCCTTCGCATAGAGCCGGCGCACGGCCGTCTCGCCATAAAAGCCGTAGGTGATGCCGGAGGTATGGCGCAGCAGATCGCGGATGGTGATCGGGCGCGCCACCGGAGCAGCGCCGACCCTCACGTCAGCGAAGGCGGGAATGTAGCTCGCCAGCGCATCATCGAGCTTCAGCCTGCCGTCATCGACCAGCATCATCGCCGCCACCGACGTGACCGGTTTCGACATCGAGTAGATGCGGAAGATCGCATCCTCCGTCATCGGCGCGCGCGTCGCGGGATCGCGAACACCGAAACACTGCAGCAGGACAGGGCTGTCGTGCTGCTGAATCAGCACGACCGCGCCCGGAATGTTGCCGGCGGAGACTTCGTCGCGGAAATAGGTCGGGACCGCCTCGAGGCGCCGCCGGTCGAGATCGCGCGGCGACTGTGCGCCTGCGCGGGCCAGGCACGGCAGCATGGGCGCCGCGAAGAGTGCGCCGAGCAACGCGCGTCGCGAGACGAGGCCGTCCATGACGCCAGCCCCGCCCGTCAGTCTTGCTCTCGACATCGCACGCTGCCGCGCCGTGCCATCAACGCGGCGCCGACAATCCCGTCAGCGCTGCGTTGGGGGATGTCCGCGGATAGCTCAGGCCGAGGCCGCCGTGCCGACCGGGATGCCCTTGTCGGTGAACAGCTGCTGCAGCTCGCCGCTCTGGAACATCTCGCGGACGATATCGCAGCCACCGACGAACTCGCCCTTCACATAGAGCTGCGGAATCGTCGGCCAGTTCGAGAACGTCTTGATGCCGTTGCGCAGCTCGGCAGATTCGAGAACGTTGAGGCCCTTATAGCCGACGCCGACGTGGTCCAGGATCTGCACGACCTGGCCGGAAAATCCGCACTGCGGAAACTGCGGTGTCCCCTTCATGAACAGGACGACGTCGTTCGACTTCACTTCGTTGTCAATGAATTGCTCAATGCTCATCTTCGCTTCCTCTAGGGCGCCTCAAGGAACGCCTGGGGCTCGGTGCCGCGCGGGTCGCCGCCGGACAGATTTCGTCCAGAGCCGACCGTCACTGTCTTATATGTAGCGCAAACCGTTGTTCAGCCAAAGTAAAATGCCGAGGATCAGTCCGCAACACAGTCACCCGGCCGGACCATAGGCTGATGGCAGCAATATTATAGCCGCCACGAGGGTTTCATCCCGTAACCAAGCCCCTATCTAGGACGAACCGCCCAAAAGGAACTTGTTCCGTCGAACATCGTTTTCTCCCGGCAAACGGAGACCCTCGTGACCAGTTCAGCGTCCGCCACGGCCCCGCATCAGATCACCGCTGCGCAAACCCCTGGGCCGGGTCGCCTGGCCGGCAGTCTGATCGAGGCGTATCTCGCGGTCCGGAACGAGACCGAAGCCCGGGCGGCCCCGCTGACCCCGGAAGACCAGGTCATCCAATCGATGCCGGACGCCAGTCCGGCCAAATGGCATCGCGCCCATACCACTTGGTTCTTCGAGCAATTTGTGCTCGGCGCGCACTGCCGAGGATATGCCCCTTTTCACCCCGATTATGCCTTCCTGTTCAACTCCTATTACGTCAGTGCGGGCCCGCGCCACACGCGGGGCGAGCGGGGCCTGATCACCCGCCCGGGGGTGGCCGAGATCACGGCGTACCGCCGGCATGTCGACGCGGCCATGGTCGACTTCCTGGACCAAGCCGATGCCGCGACCTTGGCAGCCGTGGCGCCGCTCGTGGAGGTCGGCCTCAATCACGAGCAGCAGCACCAGGAGCTGATGCTGACCGACATCCTGCATGCGTTCGCGCAGAATCCGACGGCGCCGGCCTACGATCCATCGTGGACATTTCCGTCCCCAACGGACCGGGGCAAGGATTGGGTCCACCTCCCCGAAGGCATCCACACCGTCGGGCACGCCGGCGATGGTTACCATTTCGACAATGAGGGGCCGGCGCATCGGGCGCTCGTCGGGCCGGTCGGGATCGCGCGCAATCTCGTCACCAATGCCGAGTGGCTCGCCTTCATGGATGACGGCGGCTACCGGACCGCCACGCTCTGGCTCATGGACGGCTTCGCTGCCGCCAGCCGCGAGGGCTGGCAGGCTCCCGGTCATTGGTACAAGGTCGAGGGCGAGTGGCGCATCATGACGCTGGGCGGATTGACGACCGTCGATCCCGACGCAGCCGTCTGCCACGTCAGCTACTACGAGGCTGATGCGTTCGCGCGCTGGCGCGGCAAGCACCTACCGACCGAGATGGAATGGGAGGTCGCCGCGCGTGGCAACCAGCTCAACGATGCCTTCGGCACCGTGTGGCAATGGACCCGCAGCGCCTACAGCCCCTATCCCGGCTATCGTGCCATCGAAGGCGCGCTCGGCGAGTACAACGGCAAATTCATGGTCAATCAGCTGGTGCTGCGCGGCTCATCGCTCGCGACGCCGGCAGGCCACAGCCGCGTCACCTATCGCAACTTCTTCTATCCGCATCATCGCTGGCAATTCACCGGGCTCCGGCTCGCCGACTACGCCTGATCAACCCACATTCGCTTCCCGACAGTCGCGCCCGTGCGCGTCCAGGAGAGTATCATGAACGTGCACGTCAACACGTTGTCCAACGCTCACCTTCCCGACGCCGAGACGTCGGCATTCGCGCGCGATGCGGTCGCAGGCCTCGCGCAGCAGCCCAAGCAGCTGTCGCCGAAGTATTTCTATGACGCGGCGGGATCGGATCTGTTCGAGCAGATCACGCGGCTGCCGGAGTACTATCCGACCCGCACCGAGCTCGGCATTCTCAGGGATCGCGGCGCCGAGATCGCTGCGATCATTCCCGATGAGGCGGCCTTGGTCGAGTTCGGCGCCGGCGCCACCACCAAGGTGCGGCTGCTGCTGGAAAGCTGCCGCTTTGCGGCCTATGTGCCGGTCGACATCTCCGGCGAATTCCTGACCGCACAGGCCGACAGCCTGCGCCGCGACTTCCCGCAGCTCGCCGTGCACCCGGTCGTCGCCGACTTCACGACGGCGTTCAAACTACCCGAGGCCATCGAAGGCAAGCCGAAGGTCGGCTTCTTTCCGGGATCGACGATCGGCAATTTCGAGCCGCACGAGGCCTGCCGCTTCCTGCGCTCAGCGCGCGAGATCCTAGGGACCGGCGCGCTGATGATCGTCGGTGTCGACCTGGAGAAGGACGAGCGCGTCCTGCATGCCGCCTACAACGACGCGGCCGGCGTGACCGCGCGCTTCAATCTCAATCTGCTGTTGCGGATGAACCGGGAGCTCGGCGGCAATTTCGACCTGTCCGCCTTCGTCCACCGGGCGATCTACAATCGCGAGCAGCACCGCATCGAGATGCATCTGGTGGCGCGGAAGCCGCAGACTGTACGGCTGCTCGGCACCACCCTCTCGTTCCGCGCCGGTGAGAGCATCCACACCGAGAACAGCTACAAATACAGCATCGAGCGCTTCGGCGCGCTGGCCCGTGGTTCTGGCTGGAAAGTCCGGACCGTGTGGACGGATGCCGAGAAGATGTTCTCGGTTCAGGCGCTCGTCGCCGAGGCGTGAGGCTCTGGCTTCGATCGCAGCGACAGCGTCTCCCACAAGGCGACGATCGCCAGCAACGCGCTCGTCAGGGCCGAGAGCACGAGAGGCGACAGTTCGGTCGCGAACCAGCCGAGCCCGATCAGCGCCAGCAGTCCAGCGCCGTGCGACAATTGCAGGAAACCGCGGATGTTGAACTTGAAGAGGATGGTCCCGAGCAGAAACACGAACGGACCGCCGATCGTTGTCGCCGCCGTATTCAAGTCGGCATGCCCGAGCGGGTGCTTCAGGACGATCTCGTCCGACACGGCCGACACGATGATGCCGGCGACGATCGGCATGTGCAAGTAGGTGTAAGCCGAGCGCGCCATCAGCCCGGATTGCGCCGACTGCGAAATCACCTCCGATCCCGCCTCGGCACCGCGGTTGAAATACACCGCCCACATCGCCACCGTGCCGATGAAGGCGCTGGCGAAGGCGGCAATGTTGGCTCCGGTCCAGTCGAGCTCGGCAAAGGTCGCGCCGGTGACGACGATGGATTCGCCGAGCGCGATGATGATGAACAGCGCACAGCGCTCCGCCATGTGGCCGCCTTCGACCATCCAGTCCTCCACGGTGGATGCACCCAGCCCGGGGACCCAGAAGCGGACGGCCGGCGACACATATTCCAGGGTGAGCGCCGCCCCCCACAGCCCCATCCGCGCCGGGCCCTCGGCAAGGCCGCCGAGCAGCCAGAGCACGGCGGAGGCACTGAGCCAGGAGAGGATGCGGGCGGCGTTGCGGCGGACGGCAGATCGCTGCGGCGGCGTCGCGGTCAACCAGAACGCGGTCCGGCCGACCTGCATGGCGGCGTAGGCCATGGCGAACCACAGGCCGCGGTCGTCGAACGCCCGCGGGATCGACATCGACAGCACGAGGCCCGCCAGCATCAGCGCGAACAAGAGACCTCGGACCAGCGCCTTCTCGGGATCGAGCCAGTTGGTGACCCAGGCGGTGTAGACCCACACCCACCAGACCGCGAGAAACAGGACGGCTGTCTGAGCGGCGCCGAGCGGCGAGAAATGGCCGATCAGATAGTGCGAGATCTGCGTCACCGCGTAGACGAAGACGAGATCGAAGAACAGCTCGACGAACGTGACCCGGCTGTGCCGGTTCGGCTCAATGACGCGAAACAGCGCACCACGCGGATCGTCCACCGCCATCTCCCCCGGATGCGTGCTGCGCGATCTGCAATGAACGGTCAGCGCTGCTCAGGCACGCCGGTCTGCAGCGCCAGAGCGTGCAGCACGTCACCCATCTGGCCGCGCAGCGATTGATAGACGAGCTGATGCTGCTGCACGCGGGATTTGCCGCGGAACGATTCCGAGATCACCGTCGCGGCGTAATGGTCGCCGTCGCCGGCGAGATCGCGAATCGTCACCTGGGCGTCAGGGATGGCAGACTTGATCATCTGCTCGATATCGTGGGCATCCATGGGCATCCCGGTGCATCTCCTTATGTCAGGCAGGCGCCGCATCCCGTGGACGATGTAGCCCGCAGGGCCCGCGGCTTGGCTGCACTCCCATCAGTGGCCCGCCGAGCACGGCGAATCAAGGCGTTCTCGCGGGACCGTGATGGTGAAATCTAGCGCGAACCGCTTTCGAGGTCACGCGCGGAACCACTATATACCGGGATCAAACGAGATACGTCGGACCGGGTGACGCACCCAAAAGGCTGAATCGTGAGGGCGACATGAAGCTTCCAGGACCGGATCACCCGATCACCATCACCCCCAATCCGAAACGTGTGCGGGTGATCGCCGACGGCGCCGTGATTGCCGACACCACCCGCGCGTTGACGCTGAAGGAAGCGAGCTACCCCGCGGTTCAATACGTGCCGCGGGCCGACGTCGACATGGCGGCCCTGCAGAAGACCGATCGTGTCACCCATTGTCCGTACAAGGGGGATGCGAGCTATTTCAGCGTCGTCGCCAACGGCAAGACATTGGACAATGCGATCTGGAGCTACGAGGCGCCCTTCCCGGCGATGACCGAGATCTCGGGCCACCTGGCGTTCTATCCGGACAAGGTGCGGATCGAGGAGATCGCAGTTGATTGAACTGCGGTGACAGCCCGCCGCGCGGCCGGCGCGAGGCCATACCGGCGCGGCGGTCGTTTCGGTCACTGACCTGATGGCGTGCTACACTCTGAAAATCGTAAGCCCCAGAATCAGGAGCACGAGGAAGATCACCAGGAAGATGTAGAACAGGATCCGCGCAATGTCGGCGGAAGCTGCCGAAATGCCGGTGAAGCCGAGAATACCGGCCACCACCGAGATCACGAAGAACAGCAACGCCCATTTGAGAAGTGTCACGGTATGGTCCTCCGGTTCTGCGCCGTGCCGGCGCGGCGCCTCACTAACGATGCCGCGGGGAACCGGTTCCTTCGGCCATCGATCCCGTCGCCGAGAAGTGCGCAACCCACGGCAGTCCCGCCCGTAACTTCGTAGGTCGTCGGTTCGTAAGGATATCGGGAGCGGAAATCGGCAGAGGGTGTGAGAAACCGGCTTGCGGACCGCGGCACTTGCTGATTTGCAGCACCAACGACAACATCTGGTGGTCCGGCGCCGTCATTCGCTCGCTTGCGGGCGTCTCCAGCGAATGACGGTGCCAGACAGTCACACGATCTCATTGAATCATTCCGGCTCGCGCAGCCTTGGACGGCGTTTGCGTGACGCCCCGCGGCGAAGGGGATGCGAACGTCACATCCGCTGCACGGGCCGGGCAGCAGCGACGCTGGGGGGCATATGGTCATATCGGTTACACAATCGGCGGCGGCCGCAAAGGTCGAGCTTCAGGCCCGTCCGCGCGCCCGGGCGCGCAACGCCGCGCTCGATCACGCCCGGACATTCCTGACGCTGGTGGTGCTGCTCCACCACGCCGTGATTCCCTATACCTATTTCGGGCACACCGATCCGACGTCCTTCCTCGGCTTCGATGCCATCGTGCTGGCCACCGACAGCTTCTTCATGGCCATGTTCTTCTTCCTGTCGGGCCTGTTCGTGTGGTCGGGCCTTGCTCACAAGTCGACGCTGCAATTCCTGCGCGACCGGCTGTTGCGTCTTGGCCTGCCCTTCGCCATCGCGGCCCTGACCGTCATTCCGTTTGCCTATTACGCGATCGAGCTGCGCGCCAATCCCGAAGCCAGCTTCGCTGCCTTCTGGTGGAAGACGGTCACGGTCGGTCCATGGCCGAGCGGGCCGATCTGGTTCATCTGGGTGCTGCTGGCGTTCGACACCTCGGCGGCCCTGCTGTACCGCGTCTCGCCGCGCCTGCTGGATCCGATCAACCGGCTGTCGCAGCGCGCCTTCGAGAATCCGGGCGACTTCTTCTTCGTCTTCCTGCTGATCACTGGCGTGCTCTACATCCCGTCCCGACTCTATTTCGGCCCGACCTTCTGGTTCGAGGCCGGACCGCTCTCGGTGCAGGCCAGCCGCGTCTTGCTCTACGCCGCCTATTTCTACGTCGGGGCTGGCATCGGCTCGGCCAATTTCGAACGCGGCCTGCTGGCCGCAGACGGGCAGATGTCGCAGCGCGGACTCGGGGCCTGGATCGTGGTCACGCTCGTGCCCTATGCGCTGCTCTGGGTGCTGATCACGATCAAGCGCCAGGTGCTGGGCAATCCGCCCGTGTTGCCGCAGTGGTACGAGGCGGCCTACGGCTTCTTGTTCGTCATCTTCAGCGCCGCGATCCTGTTCGCGATCCTGTCCTACTTCCTCAACAACCGCCGCTCGGAATTCTCCGTGCTCGATCGCATGCAGGCCGATGCCTATGGCATGTTCCTGGTGCACTATCCGATCGTGCTGTGGATCCAGTACTGGCTGTTCGACCTCAATCTGCCGGCCATTGCCAAGGCGGCGATCGCCTTCGTCGCCACCGTGCTCCTGAGCTGGGGTGCGACGTGGGTGCTGCGGCAGATTCCGGGCGCGAAGAACGTGTTGTAAGGACGATCCTGTCTCCTCCGTCATTGCGAGCAGCGAAGCGACGAAGCAATCCAGACTGCATCCGCCGATGGAATCCTGGATTGCTTCGCTTCGCTCGCAATGACGCCGGGCAAGGCTGCGGCGCTCACGGCAAACTCCCCTGTCGTCCCTGCGAAAGCAGGGACCCATAACCACAGGGCGTCGTTGTTGAAAGAGCTCAACGACCAGCGTGCGTGACCGCGGCCGCGGAGTCTGGGTCCCGGATCGGCGCCGCGACGGCGCCTTGCGCCGTCGTGGCTTGTCCGGGACGACAGGGGTGAGTTAGGCGGCCCCGCCCATGTAGCCGGGCAGCCAGCTCTCGAAGCGGGTCTTGAGCGCAGTGACCTCGACCGACGCCTCGCCAGCGATGGCAAGCGCTGTGCCGCCTGTCGTGCCGATGCGCGTGCACGACACGCCGGCGCCGCGCATCTTGGCAAGCACGCGGCCAGCCTCGGTCTCCGGCACCGTCACGAGATAGCGCGCCTGGTCCTCGCCGAACCAATACGCATGCGGCACGATCGACGCAGGCGCGGCCAGCAGCCGCGCGCCGATCCCGGAGGCCATCGCCATCTCGGCGAGCGCCACCAGCAGGCCGCCGTCGGAGAGATCGTGTGCGGCCGTCGCCGTGCCCGCATGGATCATGCCGCGGACGACATCGCCGATGCGCTTCTCGGCGGCGAGATCGACCGGCGGCGGGGCGCCCTCCTCGCGGCCGCAGATGTCGCGCAGGTAGACCGACTGGCCGAGCCAGCCATGGGTCTCGCCGATCAACAGGATCGCCTCGCCCTCGGCCTTGAACGCGATGCTCGCCGATTTGGTGAAATCATCGAGCAGGCCGACGCCTCCGATCGACGGCGTGGGCAGGATCGCGCGGCCATTGGTCTCGTTGTAGAGCGAGACGTTTCCGGAGACGACGGGGAAGTCGAGCGCGCGGCAGGCTTCCGAAATGCCTTTCAGGCAGCCGACGAACTGCCCCATGATCTCGGGCCGCTCCGGGTTGCCGAAATTGAGATTGTCGGTGATGGCGAGCGGCCGGCCGCCGACCGCGGTGATGTTGCGCCAGGCCTCCGCGACGGCCTGCTTGCCACCCTCGAACGGGTCGGCCTCGCAATAGCGCGGCGTGACGTCGACGGTGAGCGCAAGCCCCTTCGGACCATCCTGCACGCGCACCACTGCGGCATCGCCGCCGGGGCGCTGCACGGTGTTGCCGAGGATCACATGGTCGTACTGCTCCCATATCCAGCGCTTGGAGCACAAATCGGGCGTGGCGATCAGCTTCTCCAACGCCGGGATGATGTCCAGGGGCGACTTGACCTCGCGGGCGTGGATCACCGGCAGCGCCGATGAGGCCACATGCGGACGGTCGTACAGCGGCGCCTCGTCACCGAGCTCCTTGATCGGCAGGTCGGCCATGACGTCGCCGCCATGCTTCACCACGAACCGCTTGCTCGGCGTGGTGTAGCCGACCACCGCGAAATCGAGCCCCCATTTGCGGAAGATCGCCTCGGCTTCCTTCTCCTTCTCCGGCTTCAGCACCATGAGCATGCGCTCCTGGCTTTCGGAGAGCATCATCTCGTAGGCGCTCATGCCGATCTCACGGGTCGGCACGGCATCGAGATCGAGATCGACGCCGAGGTCGCCCTTGGCGCCCATCTCGACCGCCGAGCAGGTCAGGCCGGCCGCACCCATGTCCTGGATCGCGATCACGCAGTCCGCGGCCATGATCTCCAGGCACGCCTCCAGCAGCAGCTTCTCGGCAAAGGGATCGCCGACCTGCACCGTCGGGCGCTTCTCCTCCGAGGAATCGTCGAACTCGGCCGAGGCCATCGAGGCGCCATGAATGCCGTCGCGGCCGGTCTTGGAGCCGAGATAGACGATCGGCATGTTCACGCCGGAGGCCGCCGCATAGAAGATCTTGTCGGCGTCGGCGAGGCCGACCGCCATGGCGTTCACCAGGATGTTGCCGTCATAGCGGGTGTGGAAGCGGGTCTGGCCGCCGACCGTCGGAACGCCGAACGAGTTGCCATAGCCGCCGATACCGGCCACCACCCCGGACACCAGATGCCGGGTCTTGGGATGCTCCGGCGCGCCGAACGACAGCGCGTTCAGGCAGGCGATCGGACGTGCGCCCATGGTGAACACGTCGCGCAGGATGCCGCCGACGCCGGTGGTCGCACCCTGGTACGGCTCGATGTAACTCGGGTGGTTGTGGCTCTCCATCTTGAATACGACGGCCTGGCCGTCGCCGATGTCGATCACGCCGGCATTCTCGCCGGGGCCCTGGATCACCCAGGGCGCCTTGGTCGGCAGTCCCCGCAGATGGATGCGGGACGACTTGTACGAGCAGTGCTCGTTCCACATCGCCGAGAAGATGCCGAGCTCGGTAAAGGTCGGCACCCGCCCGATCAGCTTCAGGATGCGCTCATATTCATCGGGCTTCAGCCCGTGGGCGGCGACGAGCTCGGGGGTGATCTGCGGTTCATTGCGCATGGAGAAATGCCTTTGCCCGTGGGCCGCTGGTCCCTTGAAGCCTGCTTCATAGAAAGATCGCCAGGGCGGGAAAAGGCCTTTTACGGCCCTATTCCGCCCTGTCCAGAGCTTTGGCCCGGACCGCCAGAAGGGATATTTGCAGATTGGCGACCAATCGGATTTAAGACGGTAAATCAACAGTTAAAGGCCCTGACACGTGCACGACCTGTCCCGTTCCGCCTTCGAGAACCGTCCTGGCATCCACATCGCGACCGAAGGCGAGTTCGCCGGCTGGCGGACCTGGATGCGCGACAGCTACGAATCCCACACCGGGCCGTTCTGGCACCGGATGGAGGACGATGGCTCGATCCGCTGCGCCTTCCGGGTCGAGAAGAAGCACCTCAACGGCGGCGGCAACGTCCATGGCGGCTGCCTGATGACCTTCGCCGACTACTGCCTGTTCGCCTTCGCCGCACCGATCATGCAGGGCCCGGGTGTCACGGTCTCGTTCTCGAGCGAATTCCTCGACGCGGCGCGCGAGGGTGAGTTGATCGAGGCCACCGGCGAGGTCACCCGCGCCGGCGCCTCGCTGATCTTCCTGCGCGGCATGCTGCATTCCGGCCCGAGGCCGCTGTTCTCGTTCTCTGGGACCATCAAGCGGGTCAAGCGGCGGACGCCGGAGGCGGCGAACTCGCCGTAGCGGATGATGTCGTAGCCCGGATGAGCGCAACGATATCCGGGGTCTCACGCGCGCTGTCCGTGAACCCGGATTTCGCTTCGCTCACCCGGGCTTCCGGCGTCACCCCGCGAGCTGCTTCTCGGCGAGGGCGATCCACTCGGCCTGCGCCTTGCGCACATGTCGTGGCGCGCGCTTCATCTGGATCAGCAGCTCGGTGAACACGACCTTGGCCTCATCGATCCGGCCGACCAGCTTGAGCAGCGTGCCGTAGCGGACCTTCGCCTCGCTGCCCGGCGCATAGTCCAGCAGCGCCTGGTACTCCTCGATTGCCTCGTCGGTGCGGCCGGCTTCCTGCAAAGCCCGCGCATAGAGCAGATGCGCCTCAGCCGAATTGTAGTCCGGCCAGGCCTTCTGCAGCTCGTCGAGCGTCGCCAGCGCATCCGTGGGGCGGCGGCGCGCGAACTGCGCCTTGGCCTTGCCGAGCGCGAACAGCGGCTCGTGGCCCATCGGCAGGCTCAGGATGTGATCGTAGTGCTGCTCGGCCTCGTCATAGCGTCCGACGGCGACGCATTCCTCGGCCAGCGCCGCGCGGTTGGCGATCGTGTCCGTGATCGCGACACGATCGGACAACTCGCGGTAGTACTTCTCCGGGTCGAGCTTGTTGGCGACGCGCTTGCGCGCCTTCTGGACGTCGTGGCTGCCCAGCCATTCCGGCACCAGCTCGACCACGATGTAGGCGAGCGCGCCGATCAAGGGGACCAGCAAAATGATGAACGCCCAGGGCTGCATCCGCCCGGTACGCGAGGCGTGGTAGATCAGCGAGATCTGAAGAAGTATAATGACGAGTGCAACCGGCACGACGGTCCCCACGGCCAATCCCTACACGCCGACGTTGATAGCGTGGCCGAGCGCGGCCGACAATCCCGCATCCGCCGGCTCAATTGACGATGCCGGTTGGACGCATCGGGACAACGGCCGGTTCAAACAACAGAGCAAGGCTTGTTCAATGGCCGTACGGAAGGCGGTCCTGTCGCGAAAAAGGGCGGAAGCGCGTCGCGCTCCCGCCCTCGAGCCGCCGTCGTATCGCCGCGCTGTTATTGCTGCTGGTCGATGACCTGCACCACCTTCTGATCCCGCGGGTCGACCAGCACGACCTGCTCGCCGATCGCCAGATACTGGTAGTTGGCGAGCTCCGGATTGCTGCGCGCGAGCTCATCGGGCACGCGGCGCAGGCTCAGGCAGCTCGGTCCGGACGAGGTCGATGACGATGTCGTCGAGCCCACAGTGCCTGTCTCGGTGGCGGCGCGGCGCAGGATCTGGCGCTGATCGTCCGACAGCACGATGCGGGTCGAGCTTACGCCGTAGCCACCGCGGTCATAGCCGCGATCGGCGCGCATGCCGTTTTGCGGGATCACGTCGACGATCTCGCGGCTGCGCGGATCGATGATGGCGATCTCGTCATGCACAACCGTATACTCGTAGCCGCGATATTGCGGAACGATGGTGACAATCTCCGACGGCAGCGGACGCGGCCGCACGCGCTCCGGCAGGCGCTCGCCGACATTGATGCGGATGTCGATATCGGTGCGGGCACGGTCGAAGTCGTGATCACGCTTGAGCTGGTCGACCACGCGGGTCTTCTGCTGCTCGTTGACCGAAACCTGCGTGCTCGAGCGGGTGCTGTTGGTCTGGGTCTGGTTGCTGGCCTGCCCGGTCGCATCCGGCTTGCCCGCGGTGGCGCCGGCCGGACCGGTCTGCTGGTTCTGCTGCGCGGTCGTGCTCTTGCTGTCCGTTGCGCCCGGCTGATTGGGCTGCCTGCTGCGGTCGGTCTGCTTGTCGGCCGCCTGGTCCGACGTGCCGGCCTTGCGCTCGTCCTGGCTCTGCCGGCTCTTGTCGATGCCGCTGCGATCGGCCTCGCGGTCGGACTTGCGGTCGGTTGCACCCGACTTGCTCTCGGCCGCGCGATCCTCGCCCTTGCGCGGTTCGTCGGCGCGTCCCTGCTGTTGCTTCGACTCGGCCTTGCCCTTGCTGTCAGACTGCTTGCTGTCAGCCTGGGACCTGGTCTCGGCGCTGTCCTTGGCATCGTGGTCGCGCTGCGCCGAGGCCGGCCCGCGCTCAGCCTTGCTGTCAGCGCCCTGCTTGGTCTCATGCGCCGAGCGCTCCGAGGCTCGCTCCTGCGCCTGCTCGCGCCCGGTCGAGGACGAAGGTTCGCTGCGGCGCAGATCCTGCGCGCTCTGCTTCGCATCGGACCCGGCGCGTTCCGCCGCGGCAGCGCCGCCGCCCTTGGACTCCGCGCCCGGACGGGCCGCCTCGCGCGGCGAGGCCGCGGCCGGGCCACCCTCGTGCTTCATTTCCGATTGCGCTGACGCGGCATTCGCACCCGCGCCGATCGCGAGAATGATGGCGGCAGTTCCCAGCCAATGTTTCGTCGTCATATAAGAACCTCCTTGGTTCATGCCCCATGGAATCGGGCGGACAACGCAAACAGCCGCCCGGTGTTGCCGGGCGGCGCGAGAAAAAAGCTACGGAACGATTTCGATGAACGGCCTTCAGGCCGCGCGATCGAGATGGGCGACGAGACCGGCAAACAGGCCGCGACCGTCGGTGCAGCCCATGATGTCCTCGACGTGATTCTCGGGATGCGGCATCATGCCAAGCACATTCCCGTTCTCGTTGACGATGCCGGCGATGGAATGCGCAGCACCGTTGATGTTGCTGATGTCGCCGACCTCGCCATCGGCCGAGCAGTAGCGATAGAGCACGCGGCCATCGCCATTGAGGCGCTTCAGGGTCTCCTCGTCGGCTGCATAGTTGCCCTCGCCATGGGCGACCGGCACGCGGATCACCTGGCCGGCATTGTAGCCGCGCGTGAACGGCGAGTCGGAGCGCTCGACCCGCAGATGCACGTCCTTGCAGATGAACTTGAGCTTGTCGTTGCGCATCAGCACGCCCGGCAGCAGGCCGGATTCGCACAGGATCTGGAAGCCGTTGCAGACGCCGAGCACAAGACCGCCTTTGGCGGCGTGGTCGCGCACCGCATCCATGACAGGTGCCCTGGCCGCGATCGCGCCACAGCGCAGATAGTCGCCATAGGAGAAGCCGCCGGGGACGACGACGAGATCGGTGCCCTTCGGCAGCGACGTCTCGGCGTGCCACACCATCGCCGGCTCATGGCCGGAGATCATGCGCAGCGCGCGCGCCATGTCGCGCTCGCGGTTGATGCCGGGGAAGACGAGAACGGCGGATTTCATGATCTTACGTGCTTGCTCGAGGATCGCTCCCTCGCGGCCACGCGAGAGTGTTTGAGTCTGACGAGAGCTCCAAATTCAACGCTCGCACACCGGCAAGGAGCTCATCGACCGAATGTTCGACAAGGACCAGATCACGCGAGATCTCCAGCAGTCGCTCGTAGATCTCGCGCTCGGTCACGGCCATTGCCCTATCCCAGCAGCTCCACCCGGTAATTCTCGATCACCGTGTTGGCGAGCAGCTTGTCGGCGGCCGCCCTCAGGGCGGCCTCCGCCTTGGCCTTGTCGGCGCCTTCGAGCTCGATGTCGAACACCTTGCCCTGGCGCACGCTCGCGACGCCGTCGACGCCGAGCGATTTGAGGGCGCCCTCGATCGCCTTGCCCTGCGGATCGAGGATGCCGGATTTCAGCGTCACCGTGACACGCGCTTTCACGTCTTGTTCCCTTTTAGCTCTTGACGAGAACCGGACCGGAGCCCACCGGACGCTCGTTCTCCATCAGGATGCCGAGCCGCTTGGCGACCTCGGTATAGGCCTCCAGAAGGCCGCCAAGATCGCGGCGGAAGCGGTCCTTGTCGAGCTTCTCGTTCGACTTGATGTCCCACAGCCGGCAGGAATCGGGGGAAATCTCGTCGGCGACGATGATCCGCATCATCTCGTTCTCGAACAGCCGGCCGCACTCCATCTTGAAGTCGACGAGGCGGATGCCGATGCCGAGGAAGAGCCCGGTCAGGAAGTCGTTGACGCGGATGGCGAGCGCCATGATGTCGTCGATCTCCTGGGGGGTCGCCCAGCCGAACGCGGTGATGTGCTCCTCCGACACCATGGGGTCGTTGAGCTGGTCGTTCTTGTAATAGAATTCGATGATCGAACGCGGCAGCTGGGTGCCTTCCTCGATGCCGAGGCGCTGCGACAGCGAGCCCGCCGCCACATTTCGAACGACGACCTCGAGCGGCACGATCTCGACCTCGCGAATCAACTGCTCGCGCATGTTGAGCCGGCGGATGAAGTGAGTCGGTACCCCGATGTCGTTGAGGTGCTGAAACAGGTACTCCGAGATGCGGTTGTTGAGGACGCCCTTGCCTTCGATCACCTGGTGCTTCTTGGCATTGAAGGCGGTGGCGTCGTCCTTGAAGTGCTGGATCAGGGTGCCCGGCTCGGGGCCTTCGTACAGGACCTTGGCCTTGCCTTCATAAATGCGACGCCGACGGCTCATTGGGATGTACCGTGTTTTGTTGAAATCCATGAAATGGTGGGCTCCGGATGACTTTGGACAGGACCACGACGGAGCTGCCGCGAGGGCCCGGATGTTAAGGAAACAGAACGAGAACCGGGCCTGTGGGAAACCTATCTCATTGGTGTCCCGAGCACAATCGATCCGGGCCTCGGGAGCGGAGTTTTACCGCCCTTCCCTGCGGCCTCGTACCCGTTGTATTGGCAAGATGTTCCAATTATTTAGGCGTGCGGCCACCGCCCCGCAACCGCCTGCGCGGTTAACCCTCTTCGGCAACACTGGAAGTTCCGACCATGACCACGTTCGACAAGCGCGAGGACGCCTTCGAGAAGCAATTCGCCCATGACGAGGAATTGAAGTTCAAGGCAGAAGCCCGCCGCAACAAGCTGCTCGGCCTGTGGGCAGCCGAAAAGCTCGGCAAGTCCGGCGCTGACGCCGACGCCTACGCAAAGGAGGTCGTCGCGGCCGATTTCGAGGAAGCGGGCGATGCCGACGTGCTGCGCAAGGTGCTGGGCGACCTCACCGCCAAGGGCGCGGCCGTCACCGAGGCGGACGTGCGCGCGAAGATGAGCGAGCTGCTGTCGACCGCCGTCGCCCAGGTCAAGGCGGGACAGTAAGAGGCGAATAGCGAATAGGGAGTGGCGAATAGGGATCTCCTGCCCCTATTCGCTACTCGCAATTCGCTACTCGCTTACTCCTCTTTGAATCCATATTCCGGCACGTTGCCGCTGGCGCCGTAATATTTGTACGGCAGGAACTTGCCCGACATCGTGATCTTGACGCGGTCGCCCTTGGCATTGGGCAGGCGCTCCATCACCATGTCGAAATCGATCGCCGACATGATGCCGTCGCCGAATTCCTCCTGGATCAGCTCCTTCCAGGCCGGGCCGTTGATCATCACGAGCTCGTAGAAGCGATAGATGAGCGGATCGGTCGGCGGCATCTGCACGCCCTCGCCGCGCATCGGCGTCTCGTTCAGCATCGCGATCTCGGACTTCGACAGGCCGAACAGCTCGCCCGCATTGGCGGCCTGCGGCTTGGTCAGCTTCATCTGGCCGAGGATGGCGCCGACGATCAGCACCTCCGAATAGCCGCCGATTGTCTCGCAGATGTACTTCCAGCTCCAGCCCTTCTCGCGCTTGATATCGAGCAGCTTCTCGGTGAGGTCGGATCGCTTCATGCTTGGTCTCCCTTGAGAGTCTTCGTTGATGGGTTTCTTCCGGCGGGGCGTCAGCGGGCGATCGCCTGCGGCGCGTCGTTCTCGACCGGGTTGGACGCGACGATCGTCGGCTCGCTGCGCCCGATCTTCACCACCGGCACCTTGCGCGGGTCGTAATCGGGCGTCTCGGCGGTGAAGGTCTTGCTGCGGCTGACCAGGAAGTCGATGATGTGGTTGCGCAGCGCGTAGTACAGCGGATGGCGGTGCAGGTCGCCGCGCAGCCGGTCCTTCGGCAGCGGGTTCTCGACGATCTCCGCCAGCACCGCGCCCGGCCCGTTGGTCATCAGCACGATCTTGTCGGCGAGATAGATCGCCTCATCGACATCGTGGGTGATCATGAACACGGTCTGGCCGGTCTCGACGCAGATGCGCCGGACCTCGTCCTGCAGCGTGCCGCGCGTCAGCGCATCGAGCGCTGAGAACGGCTCGTCCATCAGCATGATCTTCGGCGTGATCGACAGCGCGCGGGCAATGCCGACGCGCTGCTTCATGCCGCCGGACAGCTCCGACGGCCGCTTGTGCTCCGAGCCGGCGAGGCCGACGAGCTCGATATATTTCAGCGCATGCGCCTTGACCTTGGCACGGTCCCATTTGCGCCACTTCGACGAGACCGCATAGGCGACGTTGCCGAGCACCGTCCGCCATGGCAGCAGCGCGTGGCTCTGGAAGATGACGGCGCGGTCGAGGCTCGGCCCCTCGATCGCCTGGCCGTCGACGATGACGGCGCCCTCGCTCGGCACGTCGAGGCCGGCAAGAACATTCAGCACCGTGGTCTTGCCGCAGCCGGAATGGCCGATCACGCAAACGAACTCGCCGCGCGCCATCGCGAGCCACAGATTCTCGAAGATCGTCGTGCTCCGCGCCCCGTCGTAGCGCTTGGCGATCCCTTCGATGGAGATGAATTTGTCGGTCATAGGAAGGTCTTTCCGTTCCCTCCCCCCTTGTGGGGGAGGGTCAGGGAGGGGGGGCCCCCATGAAGACTCGCGCGTGGGGCACCCCCACCCCTAACCCCTCCCCGCAAGGGGGAGGGGAACGGAGTTGCGCACCTTGCAGCAGTTCGCCTGATCATGCCCTACTCCGGAAACGTCACGAGCCGCGACACGCGGGCCAGGATCTGATCCAGCACCATGCCGACGAGACCGATCAGCAGGATCGCGATGATCACGTTGGTGATCGACAGGTTGTTCCACTCGTTCCAGACGAAGTAGCCGATGCCGGTGCCGCCGACGAGCATCTCGGCGGCGACGATCACGAGCCAGGCGATGCCGATCGAGATCCGCATGCCCGTCAGGATCGTCGGCGCCGCCGCCGGCAGGATGACGGTGAAGGCGCGGCGGAAATTCCCGACCTCGAGGGTGCGGGCGACGTTGATCCACTCCTTGCGCACGCTCGCGACGCCGAAGGCGGTGTTGATCAGCATCGGCCAAACCGAGCAGATGAAGATCACGAAGATCGCCGACAGGCTGGAATCCTTGATGGTGTAGAGCGCCAGCGGCATCCAGGCGAGCGGCGAGATCGGCTTGAGAATCTGGATGAACGGATCGAGCGCCTTGCTCATCAAGGGCGACATGCCGATCAGGAATCCGAGCGGGATCGCGACCGCGACCGCGATCAGGTAGCCGAGCATGACCCGCCCGAGCGAGAAGGCGAGCTGGATGCCGAGCCCCTTGTCGTTCGGACCGTTGTCGTAGAACGGACGCAGCAGATGCTCCCACAGCTTGGCGCCGACATCGAGCGGCCCGGGCATCGCCGACTTGCCTTGCGTCGCTGTCATGCCCATCAGCTTGGCGTATTCGGGGCTCATGTTGGCAGCCGTGCCCGTGCTGCGGGTGGCGATATGCCAGGCGCCGAGGAAGACGGCCAACAAGACGATCGAGACGACGGCGGCGCGCAGGCGGAGTGAGGCGGTCATGACGTCGCTCCACCCACGCTGTCGTCCCTGCGAACGCAGGGACCCATAACCACCGTCGGCAGTTGGTGGAAACGATTGTCGCTACCGCCCCTGCCCCAAGACAGGTCACGGCGTATGGGTCCCCGCGTTCGCGGGGACGACACCGGTAGTGTGGTTGGCGGCGTGTTCATCACCATGGGTGGGGTCGGCAGCGTCGCCCTCGTCGCCCCCATCACGACGCCTTCTTGATCTTGAAGCTGGCGACGTAGTCGTCCGGCTTGGTCGGGTCGAACGGCTTGCCCATCACCGAGAACGATTTGTAGGAGTCCTTTGGCGGCGTCAGGCCCATGTCGGTCATGACCTTGCGGGTGTCGGTGGCAAGATAGATCTGCTCGGCGACCGCCTTGTAGTCGACGTCGCCCTTGATCTGGCCCCAGCGCTTCATCTGGGTCAGCATCCACACCGCAAAGGACTGCCACGGGAACGGATCGAAATCGACGCGCTTCGGATCGGTCTTCACCCCGCCGAGGCCGTCGGCATAGGTGCCGGTCAGCACCTGCTCCAGCACCGTCACCGGCGCATTGATGTAGTTGGCCGGCGCGATCGCCTCGGCGATCTGCTTGCGGTTCTCGGCCTTCGACGCATAGGCGGTGGCATCGACGATGGCGCGGGTCAGCGCGGCGAAGCTGTTCGGCGCGGCCGTGATGAACTCGCGGCTCGCCGCGAAGCTGCAGCAGGGGTGACCGTCCCAGATCTCCTTCGAGAGAATATGCAGGAAGCCGACGCCGTCAAAGATCGCACGCTGGCAGATGTTGTCCGGCGCGAGGAAGCCGTCGATGTTGTCGGCGCGCAGGTTCGCGACCATCTCCGGCGGCGGCACCGAGCGCAGTTGCACGTCGGTGTCGGGATCGAGGCCGTGCTCGGCGAGATAATAGCGCAAGAGATAATTGTGCATCGAATAGTCGAACGGAATGGCGAACTTCATGCCCTTCCAGTCCTTCGGGTCGCGCTTGTCCTTGTGCTTCATCGCAAGCACGATGCCCTGCCCGTTGATGTTCTCGATCGCGGGCACGGTAAACGGGATCGGCTGCGCGCCGAGTCCGAGCGAGATCGCGATCGGCATCGGTGCCAGCATGTGCGAGGCGTCGTATTCCTTGTTGATGGTCTTGTCACGGATGACGGCCCAGCCGGCGGTCTTCACGACCTCGACGTTCAGGCCGGCCTTGGCATAAAAGCCGAGCGGCGCGGCCATGATGATCGGCGTCGCGCAGGTGATCGGGATGAAGCCGACCTTGAGATCCTTCTTCTCGGGCGCGCCCGCTTCGGCAAAGGCTTCGGTCGCCGTCTTCAGCGGAAAGAATTGTGAGACCGCGGCGAGCGCGGTGGCGGCGCCCACCGACTTCAGGAACGCGCGACGGGTGGCTGCTTCCGGAAACACCGCGCGCAGCACGGCTGACGCGACCACGTTCTCGTAACGCTTCTCGGTGGAGTCCGCCACGGGCTCACAGCGCAGCGTCCGCACGGCGTGCTCGTGCTCGGCCGGACTGCGATGCTGGCCGCAGATACAACCGGCATTCACGCTGGCCTCGGCATCGAACGGATCATCGAAAATCGACATGTGCTGCGCCCCTTTGTCACACCTGCGCGAACTGCGCCTTCGAACTGCTCATCCGGCCGCATTTTTCAGCGGCCGGACGTGCCCTTGCGAATTTTCTATGCAGCTTTTATGCCGCCTTGCTGGTCATCGCCGGCATCGGCAGACCTTCCTCGATCGGCAGCGACGGGTCGCGCGACCACTCGTTCCACGAGCCGAAATACATCCGCACATCCTTCACGCCGGCGTTCTTCAGAGCCAGGAAGGTGTTCGACGCACGCGCGCCCTTGAAGCAGTAGAGATAGACCGGCGTGTCCTGGGTGATGCCGACAGTGGCGCATTCGGCGAGGATCTCGTCCTTCGACTTGAAGCGCGGACCTTCGGCGGTCGGCTTCATCATGCGGTACCATTCGAGCCAGACGGCGCCGGGGATGCGGCCCTTGCGCGGGCAGAAATCCTTGCCATAGGGCGAGGAGGAATCGCCGATCCACTCGTCGACATCGCGGACATCGAGAATGGCGATGGCGGGATTGCCGACCGCCGCCAGCATGGCCTTGGCGTCGATCAGGATGCTGCCCGCCTCCGGCACGATGCTGAACGAGGCCTTGGTCGGCGACGGCGCATCGGTGGTCACGGCCATGCCTGCGGCAACCCAGGCATCGTAGCCGCCATGCAGCACCTTGATCTTGGGATAGCCCAGCATCGTCAGCAGGAAGTAGCCGCGGCAGGACTGGCCGAAGCCGGAGTTCATCGACTGCTCGTAGACGACCGCGGTCTCGGCACCCGACAGGCCGGCGGCGCCGAACGCGTCGGCGAACTTCGTCTTCAGCTCCTCGATGCCTTCCGGCGTCGACGTCGCGAGATAGGTGAAGATCTCATGCACGTTGACCGCGCCGGGAAGATGTCCCGCGCCATAGGCATCCGGATTGCGGGTGTCGATGACGACACACGGTTCTTTCTTGATGAAATCAGCGAGTTCGCCGGCAGTAATCAGAACGTCCGTCATGGCAGGCCTCTCCTGGTCTAAACTTTGTTGGTTTGCCGTTCTCGCCGGCGTCAGCCGTCGGCGAGCATCTTGCGGAGCTGCTTGGTCGCGGGGGTGACGATCGCGACGAAATAGGCCTCGCGCAGGCGACGTTCGGCGCGATTGCCCTTGATGTAGCCGCGCGCTCCGCAATGGAGCATCGCGGCGTGAGCCGCAGCCACGCTGGCCTCCCCGGCCCGGAGGCGCAGCGCGACGACCTTGCGCCAGGTGGTCTCGTCCGTGTTGAACGGATCGCTGGCGAGGATCATGGTCTCCCGTGCGAGCTCATCGGCGAGCGCGCTGAAGTCGACCGGCTGCTGCGGCAGATAGCGGTTGACGTGGCCGAGCGGCGCCTCGACCTCCTGCATGATCTTGATGCAGTCCCTGATCAGGCCGAGCGCCATGCCGGCCTGCAGAAGAATGAAGCCGGCGCGGATCTTCTTCACGAAGGGGCCAGCGGGGTCGGCCAGAATCAGCTCGTCCGGCACGAACAGGTCGCGGAGCTGGATGCCGTAGGTGCCGGTGCCGTCCATTGCGAGAAACTGCTGGCACGGCTGCAGCGTCACCGCCGGGTCCGAACAGTCGACGATGAACATCACGATCTCGCCGGGCGCATCCTCGCGCTCGAAGATCGTGCCGAACATGTGGTCCGGCCCGAGGTTCGAGACCCAGGGCAGCACGCCGCGCACGACGTAGCCGCCCTCCACCTTCCGGCCCTTGAGCTTGAGCTTCTCGATGCCGAAGAAGCTCTTCATCGGGTTGGAAAGGCCGGTGCCCCCGAGCAGCCTGCCGCTCGCGGCATCGTCGAGCAGACGCTTCTTGAGCGCCTTGTTGTCCGAATTGGCGATGTACCAGACCAGTGTGTTCTGGCACCACGCCATGAAGGCGGAAGCGCCGCAGACCTCGCCGATCGCCGAGATCGAATCGATGGCGCAGTTGAGATCGGCCTTGCCGCTCTCAGGCACGTGGCTGCTCCACGCACCGACCTCGCCGAAGCGGCGGAGAACGTCAGCCGGATACACCGTTCCGGCGTCGATTCCGCTGGCCAGCGGCGCAAGCTCGTTGCGCGCGATCGCCGCGACCTGCTCCACGGTCGACGGCACGGGCATCACGCCCGCACTGTCGATCGCCAGATGCTGTCCGAGTGAACCCATGACATCCTCCGCTCCGCGTGGTCTCGAGCCAGGCTCAGACGCCGACCTCGAGATTGACAGGACGCGTGAAGGTGTTGGCGACGGGCGACCACTTCTTCACATGGTCGACCAGGGCCTGGACCTCCTCCTTGGAAATGCCTTCGCACTCCATGTCGACCTTGACGCGCACGTCGGTGAAGCCGACCGGCTTCTCGCTGACGTCGCCGGTGCCCCAGACAGCGGTGATGTTGAGGTCGCCCTCGAGCTCCAGCTCGAGCTTGTTGACGGTCCAGCCGCGATGCACGGCATTGGCGTGCAAACCCACCGCAAGGCAGGAGCCGAGCGCGGCCAGCGAGGCCTCCGACGGATTGGGCGCGGTGTCGTCACCGAGCAGGCCCGGCGGCTCGTCGACGATGTAGGGGGCGAGGTTGCGGATGTAGTTGGCGTGGCGGAACTTGCCTTCCGCCACGGTCTTGCACTTCAGGGTCTTGATGACCTTGGGGTTGGCCTTGCCGTTGACGATGAGCTGTTCGAGCCCGTTCTTGTCGATGGGTGCGAGGCAGCCCGTCAGCGCCGTCTTCTGAACCACAGCGGTCATCTCATTTCTCTCCCTGGGATGAGGATACCGAACGGTCTGTATCCTGCACGAAGCGTGCCAGAGAGGCCGAAAATCAAAAGCCGGAATGATCCTCGCGGCTTACGCGATCAGGGCGGCGAGCAGCGCCCCGCCACGACCCAGCCGCTGCCCAAGTGCGATGCAGAATGCCGCCTTCAGCGATCAAATTGAGCGCAACGCTGCCTCGACCGCATCAGCAGCCTTGCTGACTCACGCGCACAGCGATTAAGCTCGTACACATGGGCAAGTCAGCTGCGGGCAAACAAACCGGCAAGAAGCAGGCGATCGCAAGGACGATCGCGGCCAGCGATGACGAATCCGCGCGCGGCCGTCTGCTCGGCGCCGCCACGCGGCTGTTCTGCAAGAACGGCATCAATGCCACCGGCATCGATGCGATCATCAGCGAGGCGGGCACCGCGAAGACCACGCTCTACAAGCTGTTCGGATCGAAGACCGCGCTCGTCACCGCCGTGCTCGAAAGCGAAGGCAAGCAGTGGCGTGAATGGTTCATCGCGGAAATGGAGAGCGGCGGCGGTGACGCCGAGACCAAGCTGGCACGCATCTTTCCGGCGCTGAAGAGCTGGTTCGGCGAGGAGCGCTTCTACGGCTGTCCCTTCATCAATGCAGTCGGCGAGCACGACAAGGACCAGAAGCAGTTTCGCACCATTGCAATGCGCCACAAGAAAGTGGTGCTGGCGCATATCGAGAAGCTCGCCCGTGAGATGGGCGCTGCCGAGCCGGAGAGCTTCTCGCATCAGCTCGCACTGCTGATCGACGGCGCGATCGTGGCGGCGATGGTGTCACGCAATCCCGAGGTCGCGGACACGGCCGGGCTGGCCGCGAAGGCGCTGATCGAGCCGGCGAAGCACAAGACGGGAAAGCGCCTCGGCAAGCCGGACACGCAGCTCGCCGCTGTGTGAAGCGGCCTGCTCGCCCTGAGTCCCACCCACCGTCATTCTGGGGCAAGGCCGCAGGCCTTGAACCCGGAATCTCTATCTTGTCTTGCGTCCATTCCTCACAATCTCGAGATTCCGGATTCAATCGCCAACGCGCAAGCGCGTTGGCGATTGAATCCGGAATGACGGCGGAATGGACGGGGAGGACGGAGCTGTCAACTCGTGACGCCGCGGAGCGCCCCGTGCAAAGCCATCAATCGAACTAGCGGAAGTAGTCTGTCACAAGCTTCACGTCGGCCTGATCCGCGACTGCGCCGTTCAGGCTCGAATCGATCACGCGGCGGCAGGCGGCGACCGCAGCCTCGTCGCCGAGCTCGTTGGCCGCTTCGAGCACATGCCAGGCCGCATCGACTGCCGCGCCGTCCGCAGGCGCCTCGCGATGGCCGAGCCGTTGCTCTCCGCGAAGAGGAAATCCCATGCCGCTCATCCGCGATCACCTCCGTCCGTCGCTGCAGGTTCAATACGCCGCGGCGCGCGGCGCGGACGCCTTGCCGCCTTTGCCTGGATTCTTGCGGGACTGATAGAATTCGAGCACGCTGCGCGACGTCTGCGACTGGAGCTTGGCATAGTCGCGCTCCAGCTCCTGCAGCTCGCCGGCCGTGATGCGATGTTCGCGGGCGCCGAGAAAGGCGAGCGCCATCATCGTATCCCAGGTAAAGCCAAGCGCCTTGGCGAGCATCAGCAGCATCTCACGGTTACGGTCGAACAAGGCGCGCTCGACGACGTCGACCGGCAGTCCCGACAGCAGCGCGAGGCCGATCGTCACCTCCTCGACCTTGTGTGCCGTCGCATAGCTGGCAATGGTGCTCTCGTGCAGATTGCCGAGGCGGTGCTGGATCGTCACGGTGCGCTTGGCGACGAAGTAGTTGCGCGAGCCGGGGCCGAACTTCGACTGCAGGTCGCCGGCGATGTTGGCGACCGAGCTACTGATCTCGCCAAGCAGCTCCGGCCGCTCCCCGGCCAGCCGCTTGCCGACATCGTCCGAAGCTTTGGCGATGAGCTGCTGGAACAGATGGCGGGGAATGTCGAGCCGGCGGCCGAGATGCTCGGCGAGGATCGAGTCGTTCTCTGCTCGCTGGACCATGTGCAGGAAACCGGCACCGGAGAACTGGGCGCCCTGATTGCGCGCCACCGCCGTGGCGACGTCACGGTTGCCGCGCGTGGCCAGCACGTCGGTCACCGCCGGGCTCAGCGTTCGGCGTTCGGCGATCGCGAGCAGATGGTCCTGGCTCTTGGTGCTGGCGTTCTCGACCAGCGTGGCGTCATCGAGCCGCTCGGACTCGCGCAGCACTGGACCGGCGACCCAGATCTCGTCGTCGAAGGCCAGCTTGCGGATGACGCTGGCCGGCGAATATTCGATCCTGGCGAGGCGATCCGCAAGCTTGGCGCGCGCTTCGATCTCGATCTCGTCGGCGAGCCGGCCGATCACCTCGCCGAAGGTGGCGATCTCCTCCTCGCAGTAGCGCCCCGCGATCAGCAGGTCGGTCGCATGCCACAGCGCGCGCTCGCGGCTGTCCGCGGTCCCCCGCGCAATCGCATCCTCGAGGTCCCGCAACACCGATCTGGTTTCGTTCATGATGAAAGGCCGCACAGTTGCAACGATGAAAGGGCAATGCGCAGATCATAGCGTTCGAACCCGAGCGTTCCGTAACCCGCGCCGTGCGGATTTGACCGGGCATTTTCACTCAAATGCGCACGCGCGCGTTAAGCATGCGGCCGGGGATCCGGTCGCGGCGCGATCGCCGCGCCGATCCGTTCTTCCCGCGCGAGCGACGCAGGAGGCCTACGGCATGACGCGGAGCGCGCGCGCCTCGGACTCCGCGACCGAGCGTTCGCGCGATGTCCACGGGCACTCGGCGAGAGCGCGGTCGATCAATTGCATGGCATCACGCTCACGACTCTGGTCGAGCATCAGCTCGCCGGCGAAGAAGCTCGCCTCGCAACGCCGTGCCCTGCGCGTGGCGGGAGCACCACGGTCGGCCGCCGCAAGCACAGCCTCTGTCGTCTCCTGCCCGAGGAAGAGACGGACGATCGGGGCCGGCCATTTGCCCATGTCGAGCCGCTTCGCGTGGTCGGCGAGCTCGCTCGGCAGGCCGGCGCGGCGGCGGGCCAGATCCAGCCACAGGGCCGCATCGGCATCGTGGGGATCGATCTCGCTGAGCCATCTGAAATCGTCGTGCGACTGCTCCAGGAGACCCGCCTGGAAGCTTGCGATCCCCAGCGCGCGATAGGCTTGCGCCCGGTAGCCGTTGCGCCCGAACGCCCGCCCGAAACCCGACCCCGGCTGCGGCTCGCTCTCGCGCAGATCAGGAGCGGCGCGATCGAATGCGGCAAGAAGACCGGCCGAGGACTGCTCGATGACGATCTTGTAGTCGTCGATCGCATGCTCGACATCTCCCTTGCGGAAATAGGCTCCGGCGCGCGCGAAACGGGCCTCGATCACCTGCGGCGTCGCCGGCTTGCCGTGCTCGATCACGACAGTGCAGCCGGCGATGCGCTCGTCGGCGCCGAGATCGGCCGCGGTCGTGCACCGCTTCGCGCCGGCTGCGTGGGCGCTTGCCGACAAGCCGAAGATCGAACCGATGATCAACGCACAACACAGAAACGAGCGCCATCGTCGCGTAGTCATGAATGCCCCCTTGGTCTTGCTCTTTGTGCTGCGATCTAACCAAAACCGATCGGGCAAACCACAATCTGGAATTGCGATCGCAAATCATCCTTCAGCCGGTGTAAACGGGATCGCAGACTCGGCCTGCCCTGGCTGTTTGGAATCAACTGCTACGGCGGTGTGAGCCACGCGACGGCTCAATCGGCGATTGCGCTCACGCGGGGAGCTGGCAGTCGGCGCCATGCAGCCGGCAATGCGACCGTCAGCTACTTCGCTTCGGCGATGAGCGCCTGAAGCCGCACCAGCTCGGCCTCGAGATTCCCTTCGACATCCGCCGCCTTCACTTCGGTGACGCGGTAGTCGCGGCTTTCCAGCCACGCCCGCCGTGCGCTGCGGTCGGCGACGACGCTCTCGCTCTCGTCGGGGCCCACCAGCTCAATGGCGAGGCGGTGGATGAAAGAGACGAAGTCCGGGATGTGGCGGCCGACCGGGGTCTGGCGCTTGAACTGGCCGGCGAAGCGGCGGTCGCGCGACAGCGCGTGCCACAGCGCGCGCTCGGCGTCGGTCGGATTGCGGCGGAGCAGCCGCGCCAGCCCGCGCAGCGAGCCGCGCGAATCCGGCAGGTTCGCCACCGTGCCCTGCTCGGCGATCAGGGCGCGCAGACGCGTCGCCTGCGCGCTGTCGAGCACGCCGCCCTTGGCCGGCCCCTTGCGCCCCTCGGCGATCGCCATGACCACGCCGTGCAGGGTGTGGATGTCCTGCCGCGACGGCTCCATGCGGAAGAAGATGTTGCGCAGGTTGACCAGCATGGTCTCGCGCTTCTCGGCCGGCCGCAGGAATTCGACCCGGTCGAGCTCGCGCACCAGATTCTCGAAGAACGCCTCCATCTGCTCCTGGGAAGCGCGCTCGGAGCGCTCCGGCATCGCGAAGGGCAGCGCGCCAGATGTCACCAGCTTGAACCATTCATAGCCCATCAGCAGCACCGCCTGGGCGAGGTTCAGCGAGGCAAAGCCTGGATTGACCGGATAGGTGACGATGCGGTTGGCGCGGGCGACCTCCTCGTTGGTCAGGCCCGCGCGCTCGCGGCCGAACAGGATGCCAGCCCGGCCGCCAGCGGCGATCTGGCTCTGCATCTCGCGGGCGGCCGCTTCCGGCCCCATCACCGGCTTGGCCTGGTCGTGGGCGCGGGCGGTGGTCGCGAAGACGAGGTCGAGGTCGGCGATCGCCTCCGGCAGGGTGTCGAACAGCCGGACATGATCGATGATGTGGTCGGCCCCGGCGGCCGCCCGCTGGGCGGCGATGTTCGGCCAGCCGTCGCGCGGATTGACCAGGCGCAGCTCGGACAGCGCGAAATTGCCCATGGCGCGCGCCGCCATGCCGATGTTCTCACCGAGCTGCGGCTCGACCAGGATCACCACCGGGCCTGCGATCTCCAATCCCACCTTCGTCTTGTCGGTGCCCGACACGCTCAATCCTCGCCTTCTGAATCCGGTTGAAGCGCCCGCGGCGCGCCCTGCCCGCTCCGTTGACCTGACCGGGGAGAATTCTCAAGCAAAATAATCGGCTTAGCCAAGAATTTTAGGGTTTGCTCGAACCTGCAGGCCGGCCGGTAGCCGCCGTTGCCCACCGCATGAGCGGGCTGCGAAAATCAGCACCGGGCGCATACCGGCTGCGCTTCCGCCCGCGGTGCAGCAGTGCTATGACGCGCTTGATTTCACAAGCGCTTTCCACTCCTGGCGCGCTGTTCCCAAGAGGCCCCATCGATCATGGCAAAAATCAAGGTGACCAACCCGGTCGTCGAGCTCGACGGCGACGAGATGACCCGGATCATCTGGCAGTACATCAAGGACAAGCTGATCAACCCCTTCCTTGATATCGACCTGATGTATTTCGACCTGGGGATGGAGAGCCGCGACAAGACCAACGACCAGATCACGATCGATGCCGCCAACGCGATCAAGAAGGTCGGCGTCGGCGTCAAGTGCGCCACCATCACCCCGGACGAGGCGCGCGTGAAGGAGTTCGGCCTCAAGGAGATGTGGAAGTCGCCGAACGGCACCATCCGCAACATCCTGGGCGGCGTCGTGTTCCGCGAGCCGATCATCTGCAAGAACGTGCCGCGCCTGGTCCCCGGCTGGACCAAGCCGATCATCATCGGCCGCCACGCCTATGGCGACCAGTACCGCGCCACCGACTTCAAGTTCCCCGGCAAGGGCGTGCTGACGATGAAGTTCGTCGGCGACGACGGCACCGTGATCGAGAAGGAGGTCTTCAGGGCGCCCGGCGCCGGCGTCGCGATGGAGATGTACAACCTCGACGAGTCGATCTACGATTTCGCTCGCGCCTCGCTCAACATGGGCCTCGCCAAGAACTATTCGGTCTACCTGTCGACCAAGAACACCATCCTGAAGGTCTATGACGGCCGCTTCAAGGACATCTTCCAGGAGGTGTACGACAAGGAGTTCAAGGACAAGTTCGAGGCCAAGAAGATCACCTATGAGCACCGCCTGATCGACGACATGGTCGCCGCGGCGCTGAAGTGGTCGGGCGGCTATGTCTGGGCCTGCAAGAACTATGACGGCGACGTGCAGTCCGACACCGTGGCCCAGGGTTACGGCTCGCTCGGCCTGATGACCTCGGTGCTGATGACCCCGGATGGCCAGACCGTCGAGGCCGAGGCCGCCCACGGCACGGTGACCCGCCATTTCCGCGAGCACCAGAAGGGCAAGGAGACCTCGACCAACTCGATCGCCTCGATCTTCGCCTGGACCCGCGGCCTGTCGCACCGCGCCAAGCTCGACAACAATGCCGAACTGGCGAAGTTCGCCGCCACCCTGGAGAAGGTCTGCGTCGACACCGTCGAGTCCGGCTACATGACCAAGGACCTCGCACTCCTGGTCGGCGCCGACCAGCGCTGGCTGTCGACCACCGGCTTCCTCGACAAGATCGCGGAAAACCTCACCAAGGCGATGGCGGCGTAAGTTTCCCCACTTTCGCCTTCTGGTTTCGTCACCTATCAACGGGCCGCGCCACCAAGCGTGGCCCGTTTCCGTTTTCCCCTGCCGTCGAGGAACCTGATCATGCGCTTGACCTCATCGCTCGCCCTGCTGTTGCTCGGGGCCCAGATCGGCTCCTCCCACGCCGCAGAGACCACGATTCCCGATGCGCTGGTCGCCGCCGGCGAAAAGGCCGTGCTGACGCTGCATGCCGAGGGCGCGCAGGTCTACGACTGCAAGACCGACAAGGACGGCAAGCTCGCCTGGACCTTCCGTGAGCCGATTGCCACCCTGTTCGCGGACGGCAAGACCGTCGGCCGGCACTATGCCGGGCCGAGCTGGGAGCACCAGGACGGCTCGATCGTCGGCGGCCGGGTGCAAGGCACCGCGATCGGCTCCACCGACAACGACATTCCCTGGCTGAAGCTCGCCGTCATTTCTCACCGCGGCGCTCAGGGCGTGCTCTCCGACGTCACCACGGTGCAGCGGATCAACACCGCCGGCGGCAAGCTGGAAGGCACCTGCGACACCGCCGGGCAATTCCGCAGCGTCGCCTATTCCGCGGATTACGTGTTCCTGCGGAAGGAGTGAGGCTCGTTACGCCTCGCGATAATCCAGCAGGATCAGCCCGACCAGCACGAAGGCCACCGGCCAGACCCAGGCGGCGGCGCGGCTGATGCGGCCGTCCAGGCGCAGCTCGAGCCAGCGCGCCCAGCCGGCGGTGATGCCGCACAGCGCCAGCGGCGTGTGGCTCATCTCGATCAGCAGCTGGTCCTTGATGTTGGCGATGGCGTGCGAATGCGTCAGCAGCAGCGCGCCGCCGGCGGCGACCGTCAGCGGAAACACCAGCGCCGCCCGGCCCGCCGCCTGCCCGCGCAGCCGCACCCGCCATTCGAACAGGCCGAACAGAATGATCAGCACCACGAACAGCCGGTGCTGCGCCACTTCGGGATCGCGCAACGAGGCGAAGAAGCCGATCGGGCCGAGCGGCCAGGCCATCTCGTCGGCGCGCAGGAACAGGAACGCCGCCATCCCCAGGAACAACAGCGGCCAGTGCCGGGCCCAGCGGCCCCAGGCGAAGCGCTCGATCAGCGCGAGCACGCCGATCAGCACGACGAAGATGCCCGCCCAATGGTGGTTGTATTCCGACCAGGCGATGTCGGCGGCGCTGCGCGGCAGGATCACGCCCTCGCCGGGGACATAGGCCTGCGGTGCGGTCACGCGCTGCGCGTCGGCGGCATCGATCCTGGCCTGCAGCTGCGAGATCGTGAGCTGGTCGACCGAGGGGCTCGTCAGCCGCGGCCATTGCGGCGCGGCGCGCGCGACGATCTCCTGCCAGCTCAGCCGGTCCTGGCTGAGATCGATGCCCGGCGGCAGCGAGGTCAGCGAGCCCGCGGTGAGCAGCACCGTCAGCCCGATGCCGAGCTCGACCTCGACGAAGCGCCTCATGCGCGAGAGCGGCGCGATGGGATCGCGACGGCGCAGCCGCTCCACGGCGAAGAAGTTGGCCGCCCCGAGCGCGAGCAGCATCAGCAGCATCGCGACCTTGGCCGAGGTCATGACGCCGTAAGCGGTGCCGTAGATCGCCGCGAACGCGCCGAGATAGGCGATCGCCATCACGATGCCGCCGAGCACGATCGCCGCCACCGAGACCATCGACATCAGCGAGTAGCGCCGGCCGATCAGGCGCTGATCGTCATCCGCCTTGCAGCCGTTCAGCGCCATCAGGAAATACGGCAGGCCGCCGATCCAGACGCCGGCGCCGAGCATGTGCAGGAAGTCGGCGGCAAGCAGCGGCCAGCGCACCTCAAGCCGGCTCGCCGCGTGCGTCAGGTTGAGCTGCAGCAGCAGCGCTGAGATGGTCAGCACAATCAGCGCCAGGACGCGCCAGGCGGCCCAACTGCCGGTCCGGGCGAGCACGGCGATGCCGAGCGCGCAGGCGGCAACGGCCATTCCGGAGCGGGCGAAATCCGCGCTCGCCGCCGCGCCGAGCGACAGGTCGAGCGTCCCGATCAGCGCCGCCATGTTGACCGCGAGCGAGGCCAGCACCACCGCGAACCAGCCGAATGCGCTTCGGCGCAGGAAGCGCTGGCCGCGCTTGCCGACCACGATCGCGTCAGCGGACAGCCTGTCCTGCAGCGGGCGCAGCAGCAACAGCAGAAATGCCAAGCCGCCGATCGTGAAGGACTGTGCCAGCAGGGTCAGGCCGCGCAGCACCACCGAGAGATAGCCGAAGATGTCGAGCAACAGCGACACGGCTAGCGCACGTTGAAAGGAATGTCGCCACGGGTGATGTGGCCATCGACGCTGAGCACCTGCCATTGCAGATGCCAGGCGCCGGGGCTGAGCGCCTTGGCCTCGGCGTCGATCTCGTCGGCCGGCGCGTCGGCTGCCGGAGTAAGCGCCTGCTCGGCTCCGTCGGGCGCGCGCAGCTTCAGCCGCGAGCGGGCGTGATCGATGCGGCTGTTGAAGCGCAGCCGGATCATTGTCGGCTGCGTCTCGATGGTCCCGCCCGCCGCGGGCTGCGACGAGACGATGATGGCATGGGCCGAGGCGGCGCCGGGAACGCCCAGAAGCAGCGCGGCAAGGGTCGGCAGGTGGCGGAAGCGGATGACGGACGGCATGGGACGCGCGGGCGGCGGAAGCTGCGGCAGGGACGTTCGGGGACAAGACCGGGACGAACAAAACTCGACCGTTCTAATCTAAGCGACCTTCCTGTTCCCGACGTAGCCACAAACGCGTGACCGGGGCCGGCCGGAACCTGCGGGAGCGGCACGAGGCCCCGGCCCTGCCCGGAGGGCATCCCGGAACAGCGAAATTTAGGGTCGAATCATCAAGCACTTCGCTGTATGCCTCGCCGCATCATTGCCGTCCGTCGGTTGTCGGGACCCTTTCCGCCCCACGGACCAACATTGCCTGATCCCGAGGAACGCCTGAGGAAACCGCCATGCCCGCCTATCGCTCCCGCACCTCCACCCATGGCCGCAACATGGCCGGCGCCCGCGGCCTGTGGCGTGCCACCGGCATGACCAACGAGGATTTCGGCAAGCCGATCATCGCCGTCGTCAACTCCTTCACCCAGTTCGTGCCCGGCCATGTGCATCTGAAGGATCTCGGCCAGCTGGTGGCGCGGGAGATCGAGAAGGCCGGCGGCGTCGCCAAGGAGTTCGACACCATCGCGGTCGACGACGGCATCGCGATGGGCCATGACGGCATGCTCTACAGCCTGCCCTCGCGCGAGCTGATCGCCGACAGCGTCGAGTACATGGTCAACGCGCATTGCGCCGACGCCATGGTGTGCATCTCCAACTGCGACAAGATCACCCCTGGCATGCTGATGGCCGCGATGCGGCTCAACATCCCGGCCGTGTTCGTCTCGGGCGGCCCGATGGAGGCCGGCAAGGTCAACATCGCGGGCAAGCTGCGCAAGGTCGATCTGATCGACGCCATGGTGACCGCCGCCGACGACAAGGTGTCGGACGCGGATGTCGAGGTGATGGAGCGCTCGGCCTGCCCGACCTGCGGCTCCTGCTCCGGCATGTTCACGGCGAACTCGATGAACTGCCTGACCGAGGCGCTCGGCCTGTCCCTGCCCGGCAACGGCTCGGTGCTGGCGACCCATGCCGACCGCAAGGGCCTGTTCGTCGAGGCCGGCCATCTCGTCGTCGACCTCGCCCGCCGCTATTACGAGCAGGACGACGCATCCGTGCTCCCGCGCAACATCGCCAACTTCAAGGCGTTCGAGAACGCGATGAGCCTGGACATCGCGATGGGCGGCTCGACCAACACCGTGCTGCATCTGCTCGCGGCCGCGCATGAGGGGGAAATCCCCTTCACCATGACGGATATCGATCGCCTCTCGCGCAAGGTCCCTTGCCTGTGCAAGGTCGCGCCCGCTGTGGCCGACGTGCACATGGAGGACGTGCATCGCGCCGGCGGCGTGATGGGCATCCTCGGCGAGCTCGCCCGCGCCGGCCTGCTGCACACGGAATTGCCGAGCGTGCATTCGACTTCGCTGGCGGCTGCGCTGGAGCGTTGGGACATCCGCCGGACCGCGAGCGAGAGCGTGAAGAACTTCTATCAAGCCGCGCCCGGCGGCGTGCCGACGCAGGTCGCCTTCAGCCAGGACCGCCGCTACGAGGAGCTCGATCTCGACCGCGAGAAAGGCTGCATCCGCGACATCGAGCACGCCTATTCCAAGGACGGCGGCTTGGCCGTGCTGACCGGCAACATCGCGCGCGACGGCTGCATCGTGAAGACCGCGGGCGTCGATGCCTCGATCCTGAAGTTCTCCGGCCCTGCGCGCGTCATGGAGAGCCAGGACGCCGCGGTCGAAGCCATCCTGACCAACAAGATCAAGGCAGGCGACGTCGTCGTCATCATCTATGAGGGCCCGCGCGGCGGCCCTGGCATGCAGGAGATGCTGTATCCGACCAGCTATCTGAAGTCGAAGGGCCTCGGCAAAGCTTGTGCGCTGATCACCGACGGCCGCTTCTCCGGCGGCACCTCGGGGCTCTCGATCGGCCACGTCTCGCCGGAAGCTGCCGAGGGCGGCCTGATCGGCCTCGTCCAGGACGGCGACCGCATCGAGATCGACATCCCCAACCGCACCATCCATCTCGCAGTGTCGGATGAGGAGCTCGCCAACCGGCGCGCAGCGATGGCGGCGAAGGGCGATCAAGCCTGGAAGCCGAAGACGCGCGCCCGCAAGGTCTCGACCGCGCTGAAAGCCTATGCGGCGTTCGCGTCGAGCGCCGCCAAGGGCGCGGTGCGCATCGTCAAGGAGTAAGACCGATCTGTTCGGTCGGCAGCACCGGTCCTTTCCGACCGGTTGCTGCGGCCGGCGGCCGCGGCCTCACCATAGACTTCCTCGTCTCGCTCTCGTCCTGCGAACAGCCATGCCGCACTTCGTTCTTGCCCACTGACGACAGCGGGTTCAGGCTCCCTTCATCGACAATGAGCGCGTCAGCCACAATGCACGCGCCAAGCCCTGGGAAGGATCGCCATGCTGAACCGCCGCAGCCTGCTGCTCGCCTCGCTTGCCGCCGGAGTGACGATGACCACGACAGCCGCGCGCGCCAAGCCGGCGCAACCTTCGACCCCGGTCGATTTCGACGTGCCGCCACAGGCCTGCGACTGCCACACCCACATCCACGGCGACCCCGAAAAATTTCCGTTTGCGGCGAGCCGGGTCTACACGCCGGAGCCGGCCCTGCCCGACGAGATGGCGGCGCTGCACAAGGCTCTACATATCCAGCGCGTGGTGATCGTGACGCCGAGCGTCTACGGCACCGACAACTCTGCGACGCTGTACGGCATGAAGGCGCGCGGCAATGACGCGCGCGGCGTCGCGGTCATCGACGACAAGACCACCGAGGCGCAATTGGATGCCATGCATGCCGAGGGCTTCCGCGGCATCCGCCTCAATCTCGCGACCGGTGGCATCAACGACCCCAATGTCGGCCGCGCCCGCTTCCATGTCGCGGTCGAGCGGATGAAGGCGCGCGGCTGGCATGTCCAGCTCTACACCAACACGGCGATGATCGCGGCCATCAAGGACCTCGTGATGCAATCGCCCGTGACGGCCGTGTTCGATCATTTCGGCGGCGCGCAGGCTGATCTCGGCCTCGGGCAGCCGGGCTTTGCCGATCTGGTCGAGCTCGTCCGCAGCGGCAAGGCCTATGTAAAGATCTCCGGCGCCTATCGCGCCTCGACCCGCGGCCCCGACTACGCGGACGTGATCCCGTTCGCGAAGGCCCTGATCGAAGCCAACCCCGATCGCATCGTCTGGGGCACCGACTGGCCCCACCCGGATTCGTCGCCGCATCCCGAATTGAAGGTCACGGATATCAGGCCGTTCTATCCGATCGACGACGGCCGCCTGATGAACCAGCTGCCGGTCTGGGCCCCCGATGCCGCGATCCGCAAGAAGATCCTGGTCGACAATCCGGCGCGGCTGTATGGGTTCTGAAAATCCGTAGGGCGGGTTAGCGCAGCGTAACCCGCCGCACGATGCTACGCCGCCCATTGGCGGATTACGCTCCGCTAATCCGCCCTACATACTTTGATTGCGAGCGCAGCGGCGCAGCGAAGCAATTCAGAGCTACACCACACCGAGAACCATAGGTGCTCATGATTTGGAATGTGATTGATCGGCGCAGTCGTCCCTACCGTTGGAAATTCGTGACAGCCATCGTCGAGGCCGTCGAGCACGACAACAGCTGCGCCGACGCCGACCAAGCCGACGAGGCTCCGGTGTCCCTGGTCGTAGATTACGACAAGAGAGAAGGCCTATCTGTTTGCGAGGCCATTCAATGGGCCAACGCACAGCGATGTCCCGTCACGCTCTACATCTATGATGCTGATGGAGAGACGACGGACAACCATTTTCATGCCTGCGGCGCACGCTTCGACGTCAACGACAAGTAAATCAGTCCGCAGGGCGGGCGAGCGCAGCGGCGCAGCGAAGCAATCGTAGGGTGGGCAAAGGCGCGCTCCACCGCGATCTCGGCTTGCACCGCAGTATCGCGCGCCGTGCCCACCGCCGTCACGCACCGGCGCCGTTGGTGGGCACGCGCCGCCTGACGGCGTCGCTTTGCCCACCCTACGATTCCCGGGGCTCTAGCGCCTCGCCATCCTGGCTTCGCGGAACGACACCAGCCGGCGCTGCGACTCGTCCCACAGCACCAGCCGGACGCAGCGCAGGCTCTCCGGCAGCGTGATGCGGCCGATCTCGCGCAGCTCGGGATGATCGCGCAGCACGACCGGCAGCCGGTAATAGGGAATCCGGCTCGAGAGATGGTGGACGTGGTGGATGCCGATATTGGCGGTCAGCCAGTGCAGCCATCCCGGCAGGTCGTAGTGTGAGCTGCCGTAGAGCGCGGCCTGCTGCATCGTCCAGCGCTCGTCCCGCTCCCAGACGGTGTGCTCGAACTGATGCTGGACATAGAACAGCCACACGCCGGCCATGGCGGCGAGCAGCATGATCGGGAGATGCACGACCAGGAACGCCTGGATGCCGATGAGCCACATCAGCCCGGCAACCACCAGGGCAATGCCGAAATTGGTGGCCATCGTGCTGATCCAGGGCGACCAGCCGGCCCGCATGAGACCGAACGGCAGACGGTGCTGCAGGAAGAACAAATACGCAGGCCCTGCCACGAACATGACCAGCGGGTGGCGGTACAGCCGGTAGCGCAGCCGCGCCCAGGCCGACCGCGCCTGATATTCCCGCACGGTCAACGTATCGATGTCGCCGATTCCGCGCCGATCGAGGTTGCCGCTGGTGGCGTGGTGGATCGCATGGGTGCGCCGCCACCAGTCGTAGGGCGTCAGGGTCAGCACACCGAGGACACGGCCGACCCAGTCGTTCGCCTGACGCCCGGCGAAGAAGGTGCCATGGCCGCAATCGTGCTGGATCATGAACAGACGCACCAGGAAACCGCCGGCGGGGATCGCGATGAGCAACGAAGCCCAGGCATGGCCGAGCGAGAACGCGAACCAGGCGGCCGTCCACAGGGCCACCAGCGGCACGGCGGTGATCACCAGCTCGGTCACGCTGCGCAGGCGGTTTGGCGTGCGGTAGCTGCTGAGAATCTGCATCCAGTAGCGGGCATCGGCCGCGGCGCGGCCCTCGTTATCGCCGGCGCGCAGCGTGGCGCGGTCCTTGGGCGGCACAATCGCCATCGCGACTGGCTGATCGAACTGCAATGTCGTCTCCACCTTGTGTTCTTGGCGATCGCGCATGGCGAGACCGCGGCCAAATGGACCCCTGCGGACCGCCGAACAGGCTGCAGGAGTTCGAAATCACGAGCTATCGTCGGTTTAACCGCCGTCGAAGCCAAATGGTTCATCGTGCGCCTGACAACGAACCGCTCTGGAAGAGAAAGTCTGGGACGTGGACGCCCGTCAGGAGACGGGTAAAGAGCGCATGCGGCGGATCAATGAACTTAACCCGTCGAACGCCTCATGGCTAGGAGAGGACGGGTTACGATCCGTTAATCCGCCCGATGAAATGCGCGCTCCACATTGTGCACCGCGTTCCCCTCATCCCGTCCCGCGCGTGGCATCCGGCGCCAAGGCCCTCTCACAGCGCGAGGTCGAGAAGATGTCCCAGATCGCGATGAACATTGCCGCGATCACCGGCCCGATGACGAACCCGTTGAGGCCGAATGCCTCGATCCCGCCCAATGTCGAAATCAGCACCACATAGTCGGGCATCTTGGTGTCCTGTCCGACCAGGATCGGACGCAGGACATTGTCGACGAGACCGATGACGAGGGCGCCATAGGCGATCAGGACCACACCCTGCCAGATCGATCCGATGGCAAGGAGATAGAGCGCGACCGGAAACCAGACGAGGCCCGCTCCCACTGCCGGAAGCAAGGACAGGAAGGCCATCACGACTGCCCACAGCAGGGGCGCGTTGATGCCGAGGAACCAGAACATCAGGCCGCCCAGCGCGCCTTGCGCCAGAGCGACGAGCAGACTGCCCTTCACCGTCGCGCGGATGACCACGATGAACTTCCGCAGCAGCGCATCGCGTTGCTCCGGGCGCAGCGGAATGGCGCTCTTGATGCGCTCCGATAGCGTCTCTTCGTCACGCAGCAGGAAGAACAGCAGATAGACCATGATGAACAGATTGACGAAGACTTCGAACGTACCCTGTCCGATCACGAGCGCCTGGCTCGCAATGACCTCGCTGCCCTTCAGCAGGACGGCCGACAGCTTGCCCTTCATTCCGGCGAGGCTGCCGAGTCCGAAGCGATTGAGCAGATCGACCACCCATGTCGGAAGCGCGGCCAGCATCTTCTGGAAGTACTGTCCAATGTCGAGCTGACCGGACTGCATCTGTTTGTAGACTCCGGAGGCCTCCTGCGCCAGCGACGCCCCGATCAGCGACAGCGGAAGGATGACGATCACGACGAACATCAACACCACGACGGCCGCCGCCAGGCCGTGTCGGCCGTGCATCGACCGCGCCAACCAGCGGTGCAGCGGAACGAAGACGATGACGCCGATGACGCCCCACAGAACCGCGCCGTAGAACGGCAGCAGGATCCACCCGAACATCAGCGATATCGCGACGAGCAAGAGAAGCAGGGCTCGGTCTTCGAGGCTACGCATCTGGCTTTCCTAGCGGACCGGGACCATGAGTTGGACCGTTCCTTCCTCCACGGCGGACGGTTTGCCGCTTGGTCGCGAAATGGTCAACGTTCGAATTCGACTTTGGCCCCTGCCACGACGCGACGTTGCCGGCGAAAACATGCTCCAGAACGCCGAATTTGTCTGCCGTTCCAGCAACAACGCCGATTTCAAGAGCCTGCTCGAAAAATAAAGTTCTTCTGAAAATCCGCAAATCAGGCGTATAAGGTCCGCGTTCCGGTCCGGATGAGGGGCGTACGCGTCGTCACGAAACGTGGGCCGGCAATGCGGTGGACGCGAGGGCATCGGCGCGCATCTGTGCGGACGAGCGATGCGCTTCGCGGACGTGAAATCGCGTGGTCCTGGCCTCCCGGTGCTGAGGCTGGAGGTTGCGGAGTCCTGATGAGCTCCGCGATCGACGGGGTCAATCAAGCCGGTCCCCGGGGAGATCGCGTATAAGCGTTAAAACCTCCGCGCAGGGAATGCCGGGATGTCTCGGCTGACCTGTGGTGACTGCCGCCTGCTTTTTTTCTGCAGGCGGGCCATGGGTGCGGCCAGCGCCCGGCATTCCCTGCGCCCTCATCATTGTCGAGGGCCCGCCTGATGCATGATCCGGACGCCCTGGCGTCGCGGCGATGCTGCGGCTTGCCTGATCGGGATCCCCGCCTGCGGCCCCACCCCCGGTTGCCAAGCGCACGGCGAGCCGCAATAGTCCGCGCTTCCGAGCCGGCCCGACCGGCCCGTTGACCTGGAGGCATGATGATGACGACGAGACCGGCCGCAAAATCATCCGACAAGGATGTCTGGCGCGTCGGCGTGCTGTTCTCGCGCAGCGGCCTGATGGAGGTCACGGAGTCCGAGCACTTCTTCGGCACCGCGCTGGCGATCCAGGAGATCAACCGGGACGGCGGCGTGCTCGGCCGCGAGATCGAGGTCATCGCCTATGATCCAGGCTCGCAGCCGGAAACGTTCCGCAAGCTCGCCGACCGCCTGCTCACCGAGGACGGCGCCTCCGTGATCTTCGGCTGCTCGACCTCGGCCGAGCGCAAGGCGGTGCTGCCGGCGATCGAGCGTCGCAACGGCCTGCTCTGGTACCCGTCGCTCTACGAGGGTTTTGAATATTCGCCGAACGTGATCTACACCGGGCCGGCGCCGAACCAGAACGCGTTCCAGCTCGCCGAATACATCGTGCGCAAGCACGGCCCGCGCGTCTATATGATCGGCTCGGACTACATCTACCCGCGCGAATCCAACCGCATCATGCGCGACCTCGTCGAGTCCTATGCCGGCCGCGTCGTCGGCGAGCAATATGTGACGATGGAGGCGACCGACGCCGAACTCGCACGCGGGCTCGACTCCATCAGGAACGCCGCGCCCGACGTGGTGTTCTCGACCATCGTCGGCCGTACCGCGCAGCGCTTCTACCGGATGTATGCACAGGCGGGCTTCGATCCGAAGCGGCTGCCCATCGCCAGTCTCACAATGGCTGAAGGCGAGGTCCGCGCCATCGGCGCCGAATACTGCGCGGGTCACCTCACCGCGGCGAGCTATTTCGGTACGCTCGCGCGCGACAGCAACGACCGCTTCAAGGCGGCGTTCGCCGCCGCCTTCGGCCCCGACAAGCCGGTCAGCATGTGGAGCGCCTCGGCCTATGCGCAGATCAAGCTGTTCGCGCTGGCGCTGGCGCAGGCGGGCAGCCTCGACACCCAGAAGCTGGTGGAAGCTGCGCTCGGCCTCAGCCTCGATGCGCCGGAGGGACCGATCCGGATCGATCCCGACAACAACCATGTCTGGGTGACGCCGCGGATCGGGCGCGTGCGCGCCGACGGCCAGTTCGACATCGTCTGGGAGAGCAAGAGCCCGATCAAGCCCGATCCCTATCTTTCGGTGTCGCCGATTGGCGGCCGCTGGCTGAGCGAAGAGGCGCTGTCGGCATGAGGCCGGATGACCGCATGAAGCCCGGCGTGCGCCGCCTCATCGAGGAGCTGCGCGGCGCCCGCGTGCTGGTGATCCATCCACGCGACGCCGAGGGGGACGCGCTGATCGACCAGCTCAAGCGCATCGGCTGCAACGTGCGCGGCGTATGGCCGCCGCCGGCCACGATCCCGCACGACATCGACACGGTGTTCCAGCTGATCGAGACCTCGGAGGAGATGATCTTTCCGGAAGGCACCAGCGATCATCCCCTCACCTTCATCGCCATCGTCGACTACGAGAACCCGACCATCCTGAAGCGACTGCTCGACAGCAATGCACATGGCGTCGTCAACAAGCCGATCCGCTCGTTCGGCATTTTGTCGTCGCTGGTGCTGGCGCGCTCGCTGCGCGGCTACACGCGCCGCCTCGAAGGCAAGGTACAGAAGCTCGAGGAGACCTTGAAGGCGCGGCGCGACGTCGACAAGGCGGTCAAGATCCTGATGGGGCTGAAGCAGGTCGGCGAGGTCGAGGCTTACGAGCTGATCCGCGCGCAGGCGACGCAGAAGCGCGTCGCGATGGCCGACATCGCAATCTCCATCATCAATGCACAGGAGACGCTCGGAGGACTGGGGGTGCTGGATGCGCCGGCCTCGCGCTGAGCGGGTGTTTCCGCGCTCATGCGTTGGGCAGCCGCGGCCCGAAATTTTTGCAGCCGATGGCGTTGACTTCGTATCAAGCATGGGAATTACTTGAGGCCATCGCGGACATCGGATGTCCGCCAATGGCCGGTCGGCCATTTCACATCAGGCTATGCAGCCCTCGCATTGCGCCGCAAGGCGCAGTCGGGGGCTTTTTGTTTGGCGCGCGCGGACCTCGCGAACGCAACGGAGACTCGTGCCTTGACGACGGATGACGACAGCAAAGTGCGGATCGCCTGCATCCAGATGCAGCCGATGGTCGGCGAGTTGGCAACCAACCTCGCCCACAGCCTCGATCTGATCCAACAGGCGGTGGCGCAAGGCGCCAAGCTCGTGGTGCTCCCCGAGCTTGCCTCCTCCGGCTACGTGTTCAAGTCGCGCGAAGAGGCCTTCGCCGCCTCCGAGACTATCCCTGGCGGTCCCGCCGTGACGGCCTGGAGCGAGATCGCGGCCGAGCACGGCCTGCATCTCGTGGCCGGGATCTGCGAGCGCGACGGCGCAAAGCTCTACAACAGCGCGGTGCTGATCGGGCCGAAGGGCTACATCGGCACGTTCCGCAAGGTGCATCTGTGGAACGAGGAGAACCTGTATTTCGAGCCCGGCAATCTCGGCTTTCCGGTCTACCACACCGAGATCGGCCGCATCGGCATGGCGATCTGCTACGATGGCTGGTTCCCGGAGAGCTATCGCCTCAACGCGCTGCAGGGCGCCGATATCGTCTGCGTGCCGACCAACTGGGTTCCGATCCCCGGCCAGGCGCCGGGCCGCGAGGCCATGGCCAACATTCTGGCGATGGCGGCGGCGCATTCCAACTCGATCTTCATCGCCTGCGCTGACCGCGTCGGTGTCGAGCGCGGCCAGCCGTTCGAGGGCCAGAGCCTGATCGTCAGCTACACCGGCTGGCCCGTCGCCGGCCCCGCGAGCCGCGATAAGGAGGAGATCGTGATTGCCGACGTCGCGCTCGGCGAGGCCCGCCGCGCCCGCAACTGGAACGCCTTCAACCAGGTCCTGCGCGACCGCCGCTCCGACGTCTATGACGAGATGCTCGGCAGCGAGGTCAAACGGGGTTGGTACTGACTGCTTCACGACAATTTTCATTTCGACCATTCACGGAGGACCATCGATGACGTCGCGTTTGATCACCACCTCGCTGGCGCTCGCCCTTGCGGCAACAGCCCTCTCGCCTGCTCTGGCTGCCGATCCGATCAAGATCGGCGTCCCCGTCGGCCTGTCCGGCGCCAACTCCGTCGTCGCTCCCTCGGTCGTGCAGTCGGCCGAGCTCGCAGTTGAGGAGATCAACGCCAAGGGCGGCGTGCTCGGCCGCAAGCTCGCGCTCGAGGTCGCCGATGACGCCTCGGGCGCCGCCGGCGCGCAGAAGGCATTCGACGCCCTGATCTTCCAGAAGAAGGTCAACGTGCTGATCTCGATGGAGACCAGCGCGGCCCGCAATGCCGGCCTGCCGATCGTCGCCCGCGGCAAGACGCCCTACATCTACACCTCGTTCTACGAGGGCAAGTCCTGCAGCCCCTATCTGTATGTCAACGCCTGGGTGCCGGACCAGCAGGTGCCGCCGATCGTCGACTACTTCAACAAGGAGAAGAAGGCGAAGAACTATTTCCTGATCGGCTCCGACTACGCCTTCGGCCGCGGCATGCTCGGCTTCACCAAGAGCTACATCGAGAAGACCGGCGGCAAGGTGGTCGGCGAGGAATATCTGCCGATGGATGGCTCCGACTGGACGTCGATCATCTCCAAGCTCAAGGCATCGGGTGCGGACGCGCTGATCACCTCGACCGCGGGCGGCGCACCGAACGTGACCCTGACGAAGCAGTTGCGCGCCGCCGGCGTGAACCTGCCTTACGGCAACCTCGCCGTCGACGAGGGCACCGCCAAGGGCATGGGCGCTGATGCCGCCGGCATCTTCCTCTCCGCCTCCTACGTGACCGGCATCGACACGCCCGCCAACAAGACGTTCCTGGCGGCGATGGCCAAGAAGTTCGGCGCCGAGCTCAAGACGCCGAACGATCTCTCGGTCCCGGAATATGAGGCGGTCTACGCCTACAAGGCGGCGGTCGAGAAGGCCGGCAGCACCGACCAGGACAAGGTCCTGAAGGCGTTGGCCGAGGTCTCGGTCGACGGCCCGCGCGGCACGATCAAGATGGACAAGCAGCGTCATGCGCCGCTGACCATGTATCTCGGCCAGGTCCAGGCCGACGGCAGCGTGAAGGTGATCCAGAGCTTCCAGAACGTCGATCCCGGCGCGCAGTGCCCGGGCAAGTCCTGATCGCGTATGATGACGGCGAGGCGGACCGTAGTCCGCCTCGCACCTCTCGACTGGAAATGACTATGCTGACCGTCGCCCTCGATGCCGTCACGACGGCCGCCATGCTCTTCATCATCGCCGCCGGTCTCCTGATCGTGTTCGGCGTCATGAAGATCATCAATTTCGCCCATGCCGCCTTTCTCACCGTCGGCGCCTATGCCGCGCTGGTCGGCACGCAGTTGAACCTGCCCTGGTTCCTGATCCTGCCGCTTGCCTTTGCTGCCGGCGCCGTCTGCGGCGGGGTCACCGAGGTCGTGATCGTGCGGCGTCTCTACAAGCGCCCGCTCGATGCGATCCTCGCCACCTGGGGACTCGGAATCGTTCTCGGACAGCTCATTACGTTGATGTTCGGCCGCGAGGTCCAGTTCGTGCAGGCGCCAATCTCAGGCACGATCCATCTGTTCGGGGCGGACTATTCGGCCTACCGGCTGGTGATGATCGTCGCGGCCATCATTGTCGGCCTGCTGTTCACCGCCCTGCTCAACGGGACGCGGCTCGGCCTGTCGACCAAGGCCGTGATCATGAACGAAATGCTGGCGCAGGGCCTCGGCGTCGATTCCTCGCGCGTCAGGCTCATCACCTTCGCGCTCGGCAGCGGGCTCGCTGCGCTTTCGGGCGCGCTGATCACGCCGCTGTCGAGCGTCGATCCGAACATGGGCGTGCCCTGGCTGATCGGCGCGTTCATGCTGGTCATGGTGTCCGGCGGCTCGCTGCTGGCACTGGCCGGCTCCTGTGCCGTGCTCGGCACGCTGCAGGTGCTGGTCTCGACCTTTGTCAATCCGATCCTCGGCGGCCTTACCATTGCGATCTGCGCCGCCATCGTGCTGCGGATCCGGCCGGAGGGTTTTGCCCGTGCCTGATGCGCGTCCCCTCGCCTCGCCCGAGACGCCCGCAATGAGCCGTGCGATGCCGCGCATGATCGTCCCGGTGGTGCTCGTGGCCATCGCGGCCGGCGTGATCGTCATCGCGCCGCTGCTGCTCGATACCTACCTCGTGAACATCCTGGTGCGTGCCTGCTTCGTCGCCATCGCCGCCATTACCGTCGACATTATGTGGGGCTATTGCGGCACGCTGACCTTCGGCCAGTCCGCGTTCTTCGGCATCGGCGCCTATGCGCTCGCCATCATGTTCACCGAATATGGCTTCGGCACCTGGCAGGTCTGTGCCGCGATCGCCGCCGCGGTGACGATCGCTGCAGCTGTCGCAGCTTTCACTGGCTGGCTGTCGTTCTATCCCGGCTCGACACCGCTCTACGCCTCGGTGATCTCTCTGGTGGTGCCGATCGTGCTGGTGCAGATCCTCTATTCCGGCGGCACCTTCACCGGCTCGTCCAGCGGCCTCGTCGGCTTCGAGAGCTTCGATCTGGAGATCGAGACCTGGCTGCGCCTCGCCGGTCTCGGGCTGCTTGCCACGGCCGTGCTGGCGCTCATCCTGATGCGCAGCGACACCGGGCGCCTGCTTGCAGCGCTGCGCGACAACGACGCGCGCTGCACCTATCTCGGCATCGACACCTCGCGGCTGCGCATCATCGTGCTCGTGCTGTCCGCGATCGTGTCTGCGCTCGCCGGCTTCTTCTACGCGGGCTTCGGCGCCGTCGCCGCGCCCGAGAACGCCAGCTTCACTTTCGGCACTAACCTCGTGATCATGGTCGCGCTCGGCGGCCGCGGCACCGTGATCGGTCCGGTGATCGGCGCGCTTTGCATCGAGGTGGCGAGCGCCTACCTTGCCAATAGCCTCCCCTATGTGTGGGAGCTGATCGTCGGGCTTGCGCTGATCATCGTGATCCTTGTCTTCCCGGACGGCCTGCTTGGCGCTGTGATGCGCCTGTTCAAGCGCGGTGGTTCGGGACGGAGCACTGCGACGACGCTGCGCCCGGCCGCCGCCGCCACGGCGGTCAGCAATCCGGACGCCGTTGCAATCGAAGTTCGCGCGCTCGGCAAGCATTATGGCAGTCTCGCAGTGCTGGACGGCGTGCAGTTCACGGCATATCGCGGCGAATTGCTGAGCCTCGTCGGTCCTAACGGGGCCGGCAAGACCACCTTGATCCGTTGCCTCTCCGACGGCCGCGAGCGCTCGACCGGCGACGTCGCGATCGCCGGCCATGACATCGTACGGCTGCCGCCGGATAGCGTCGTCCGTTTTGGTCTCGGGCGCAAGTTCCAGACGGCTTCGGTGTTCGAGACGCTGACCGTCGCCGAGTGCCTGCGCGTCGCGCGGACACATGCTGATCCTCCTGCGCTGACGTCGCGCGCGGTGACGCTGGTGCTGCCGCCTGCCGCCATGTCGGTCGTCGAACGCTCCGGGCTCAGCGAGCGCCTCGACGAGGAGGCCCGCAATCTCAGCCATGGCCTGAAGCAGGCGCTCGAGCTCGCGATGGTGCTGTCGCTCGAGCCCGACGTGCTGCTGCTGGATGAGCCAACCGCCGGACTGACGCGCGCCGAGCGCCAGAGCTTCGCCGATATCCTCACCGCCCTCGCCCGTCGCGACCGGCTCTGCATACTCCTGGTCGAGCACGATCTCGATTTCGTCCGCGAGATCTCCTCGCGCATCATCGTACTGCACCAGGGCCGGCTCGCGCTCGACGGCTCGGTCGACGAGGTCGTGAACAGCGATCTGGTACGCGAGATATATACCGGCCAGCACGCGCCGCATGCGGAGGCCACGGCATGAGCGCGACGCTGGAAGTCACCGAGCTGGCGAGCGGCTATGGCTCGTCGGAGGTCATCAGCAATGTCGGCTTTGCACTGGCAAAGGCCGAGACGCTTGCCATCGTCGGCAAGAACGGCATGGGCAAGACCTCGCTGCTCAAGGCCATCGTCGGCTTCCTGCCGGCCTGGCGCGGCCGAGTGAAACTTGCAGGCAAGGACGTGACGCGGGTGGCGCCGCATCTGAAGCGGAAGATGGGGCTGGTCTATGTTCCCCAGGAACATGCGCTGTTCCAGGACCTGTCGGTGCGCGACAATCTCAGACTTGGGGTGCTCACGGACGATGACATGACCGCGCGTTTCGAGCAGGTCGGCGGCTGGTTTCCGGTGCTGACCAAGCGGCTGAGCCAGCGGGCCGGCACGCTGTCCGGCGGCGAGCAGAAGATGCTGATCGTTGCGCGCGCGCTGATGGCGAAGCCCGACGTGCTGCTGCTCGACGAGGTCACGGAAGGTCTGCAGCCGTCCGTCGTCGATCGGCTGTCCGAGGTGCTGGTGCGGGTCCGGCGCGAGATCGGCACCTCCATGATCGTGGTCGAGCAGCATCTGCCGTTCGCGCTTTCGATCAGCGACAGATACCTCGTGTTCAAGCGCGGCGAGATCGTCGATGCCGCCGCGGTCGATCGTGACTCCGCCGCGCGCATCGACGAGCACATGCGCATCTAGCGGACCCGTCGCCGCGAGAACAGCGAGATCAGGACCGGCAGCGTGATGAGGATGACCACCGGCGCCAGCATCATGCCGGTGACCACGACGATCGCAAGCGGCTTCTGCACCTGCGAGCCGATACCGGTCGACACCGCGGCCGGCATCAGGCCGATGCCGGCGACGACGCAGGTCATCAGCACCGGCCGAAGCTGCAATTCGCCGGTGCGGATGACCGCCTCGATGCGGTCGACGCCCTCGTCGATCAGCTGGTTGAACTGCGACAGGATGATGATGCCGTCCATCACGGCGATGCCGAACAGCGCGATGAAGCCGATCGCGGCCGACACGCTGAACGGAATGCCCGACAACACGAGGCCGACGACGCCGCCGAAGATCGCCATCGGGATCACGCTCATCGCCAGCAGCGTGTCGACCATCGAGCCGAAATTGAACCACAAGAGCACGCCGATCAGAGCGAGGCTGATCGGCACCACGATCGACAACCGTTTGATTGCGTCCTGCAGATTGCCGAACTCGCCGACCCACTCGACGCGTGAGCCCGGCGGCAACTGCACTTGCTCGGCGACCTTCTGCTGCGCCTCCTGGATCGCACTGCCGAGATCGCGCTCGCGGACCGAGAACTTGATCGGCAGATAGCGCTCCTGCTGCTCGCGATAGATATAGGCCGCGCCCGAGACCAGCTTGATGGTCGCGACCTCGCTCAGCGGAATCTGGGTGATGCCGTTCGGCCCCTGCGCGCCGATGCGCAAATTCTCGATCGCCTCCGCACTCTTGCGATATTCCGGCGCCAGACGGACGATGATCGGGAAATGCCGGTCGCTGCCCGGCTCGTAGAGATCGCCCGCAGTGTCGCCGCCGATCGCCACCTTGATGGTGGCGTTGATGTCGCCGGGCGCCAGCCCATAGCGTGCAGCCTTGGCGCGGTCGATGTCGATCTGGACCGTCGGCTGTCCGAGCGAGGTGAACACCGCAAGGTCGGTGACGCCCTGCACGGTGGACAGGACCTGCTTGATCTTGTTGGCGGTGTCCGTCAGCGCCTGCAGATCGTTGCCATACAGCTTGATCGAATTCTCGCCCTTCACGCCGGAGACCGCCTCAGAGACGTTGTCCTGCAGATATTGCGAGAAGTTGAACTCGACACCGGGAAAGCGGTCGTCGAGCTGCTTCAGCAGCTCCGCAGTGAGCTGGTCCTTGTCCTTGGTGCCGGGCCAGTCCTTGACCGGCTTCAGCGGCGCGAAGAACTCGGCATTGAAGAAGCCCGCGGCATCGGTGCCGTCGTCGGGACGGCCGTGCTGCGAGACCACCGCATCGACCTCGGGCCGCGCGCGGATGATCTTGCGCATCTCGTTGACGTAGGCGTTGCCTTCCTGCAGCGAGATCGTCGGCGGCAGGGTCGCACGGATCCAGAGATTGCCCTCCTCCAGCTTGGGCAGGAATTCCAGGCCCAGCAGTCGGCCAACCACCACCGTCAGCAATACGAGGCCGATCGCGCCGGTCATCACCAGGTTGCGATTGCCGACAGCCCAGCGCAGCACCGGCGAATAGATCGCGTGCAGCAGCCGCATCAGGCGCGTCTCGGTCTCCTCGACATGCGCCGGAAGGATGATCGCACTGAGCGCGGGCGTGACCGTGAAGGTCGCGAGCAGACCGCCGGCGAGCGCATAGGCGTAGGTGCGCGCCATCGGCCCGAAGATGTTGCCCTCGACGCCGCTGAGCGTGAACAGCGGCAGAAACGCGGCGATGATGATGGCTGCGGCAAAGAAGATCGAGCGCGACACGTCCGCCGCGGCCGACAGGATCGCGTGGCCCTTCATGCCCATCATCGTTTCCGGTGAGATGTGGCTCTCCTCGGCTGCCGATAGCGGCGTGGTCTGCGTCAGCCGGCGGAAGATCGCCTCGACCATGATCACCGTGGCATCGACGATCAGGCCGAAATCGATTGCACCGACCGACAGCAGGTTGGCGGACTCGCCGCGCAGCACCAGGATGATGACGGCAAAGAACAGCGCGAACGGAATGGTGGCGCCGACGATCAGCGCGCTGCGCAGATTGCCCAGGAAAATCCACTGCAGCAGCACGATCAGGCCGATGCCGACCACCATGTTGTGCAGCACGGTGTGGGTCGTGGTGTCGATCAGGTCCTTGCGGTCATAGATGCGCTCGATACGCACGCCCGGCGGCAGGATCGTCGAATTGTTGATCTGATCGACCAGTTGCTCGACGCGGGCGATCGTCGGCGAGCTCTGCTCGCCGCGCCGCATCAGCACGATGCCCTGGACGATGTCGTCATTGTTGTTCAGGCCGGCGATGCCGAGCCGCGGCTTCTCCGCCACCGTGACATTGGCGACGTCCTTCACCAGCACCGGGTTGCCGCCGCTCTGCGACACCATGGTGTTGGCGAGGTCGTCCATCGAGCGGATCAGGCCGACACCGCGCACGACCGCCGACTGCGTGCCGATCTCGACCGTGTTGCCGCCGACGTTGATGTTGGAGTTGCCGACCGCCTGCAAGAGCTGCGGCAGGGTCAGGCCGTTCGCGACGAGCTTGTTGAAGTCGACCTGGATCTCATAGGTCTTGGTCTTGCCGCCCCAGCCGGTGACGTCGATGACGCCAGGCACCGCGCGGAAGCGGCGCTGTAGCACCCAGTCCTGCAAGGTCTTGAGGTCGAGCACGCTGTAGCCCGGCGGACCGCGCAAACGATAGCGATAGATTTCGCCGACCGCGCTGAGCGGTGAGATCTGCGGCGTGACGTTGCCCGGCAGCGGCGACAGTTGCGACAGGCGATTCAGCACCTGCTGCAAGGCTTCATCGTAGGTGTAGTCGAACGAGAACTGCAGCTTGACGTCGGACAGGCCGTACAGCGAGATCGTGCGGATGGTGCGCAGGTTCTTGATGCCCGCGACCTGGGTCTCGATCGGGATCGTAATGTAGCGCTCGATCTCCTCGGCCGAGAGGCCGGGGCTCTGCGTCACGATGTCGACCATCGGCGGGGTCGGATCTGGATAGGCCTCGATGTTGAGCTGGCGGAATGCGATCAGACCTCCGATCAGGACGGCGACGAACATTCCGACCATCAGGAAGCGCCGCTGAACGGCGATGGCGACGAGACGGTCCATTCAGATCGGCACTTTCAGGAAGACAGGCAGGAGAAGCGCATGTCAGCTGCCCGAGGCTGCGCGATCGATGAACAGGCTGCCCTTGGTGACGATCTGCTCGCCGGCGCTCAGATTGCTTTCGACCGCGACCTGATCGCCATTGATCAAGCCGGTCTTGATCTTGCGCAACTCGATCGACTTGTCGGGGCGGGCGACCCAGACGCGGACCTGATTGCCTTCGTAGATCAGCGCCTGCCGCGGCACCGCGACCGCGGGCTGTTCGCCTGGCGAATAGATCGTCACGTTGGCGAACATCTCCGGCTTCAGCTGGCCATCCTTGTTGTCGATGGTGGCGCGGACCAGGAGCCGCCGGGTCGCCGGGTCGATCGATGCGGCGACGTAGTTGATGCTGGCCTTGAGCGGCCGGCCGGGCAGCGCCAGCACGTTGACGAGAATCTCCTCGCCGACGTTCACCAGCGCCGCATCGCTCTCGCGGACGAAGGCCGTCAGCCAGACGGTGGAGAGATCACCGATCACGAATACCGGGTCGCTCGCACCGGAATTGACATATTGTCCAGGGCCGACCTTGCGCTGCACGACCGTGCCGGCGATCGGCGAGTAGATGGTGATCTCGCGATCGATCACGCCCTTGCTCTGGAAATCGGTGATCGCGGCCTCGGTGAAGCCGAGGATGCGCAGCTTGTTGCGCGCGGCCTCCAGCGCCGTTTGTGACGACCGCATGTCATTCTGAGCCTGAACGGAGGTCGCCTCCGCCTGCTGGAAATCCTTCAGCGGGATCGCCCGGCCTTCGAACAGGTCCTTGGCGCGCTTGTACTGGATGTCGGCGAGGTCGAGGGCAGACTTCGCCTTGTTCATCGCGGTGATGGCGGCGATGAAATCGTTCTGCGCCTGCACGGTGTCGGCGGCCTCGATCACGAACAGCGGCTGGCCCTGGCGCACGGTTTCGCCGGGACGGGCGAGCAGCTTGGTGACACGGCCGGCATAGGGCGAGAAAACCGGTGTCGAACGATCCTCGTCGACGGCAACCTTGCCCTCGGTAATATGCTCGGCACGAAATATCTTCTCGCACACCGGCTCGATCGTCAGCGTCGACCATTCCGCCGCCGATGGCGTGAAGCTGGTGCCGTTGCGTTTGGACTGGCTGGAGAGCTCGATATTGTCCTTCGCAGCCGTTCCCGACCGGACCTGCATGTAGCCATAGCCGCCCGCGCCGGCCATCGCCAGGGCAGCAAGGCCGATCAGCAGCCGCTTGGTGCTGAGCATCTGCGGAGATGGGTTCATGTCAGACGCCATGGCTGGTCAGATCGGCTCGCTTTATCGGTCGACGATTCCGGCTCTGGCGGTCTCATCGTTGCGCTAATAGTGCGGAACTGGAGCTTTAAACAACCTAAAAATCGCCCAACCCGCCTCTGTTTTGCTTTAAAAATTTGAAAGTTGAACGACAGCCGTTCAGCCTGCATTCAGCTGGTTCCGGGCAATCGCGGTTTCACCGCGACGCACCATGGACGCATCGAGCGCGCGGCGGATCGCCGTGACGGTGTTGCCAGTCTGTAGGCCAACCTCCGCGGGTACGCACCTACTCCAGCCTGACGCCCATGCTCCGGATTTGCGTTCCAGCTCGGACGGGCTCGCAACGTTGCGCGTGTCCGCAAAAATCGGGTCATGGTTTCCATGGCCCTGCGATGGGTGATGGTCCATCGTGCGATCATCCGTTGCAGCTTCGATCCGTTGACTGTGACACGCACATGAAGACGTCGTCTCGCGGCGCGGATGCGCCCGAGTCTTGCCGATCGTTTCACCCTCTCGTGAAGAGGGCGCAGGGAAGGCCAGGCGCCGGCTGACGCCTGCGGCCCGCCTGCGAGAAAAAATGCAGGCGGCAGGTACCACAGGTGCAGCCGAGAACGCCCGGCCTTCCCTGCGCGATGGTTTTCACGTTTACTGCGTACTCTCCCCGGTGTCCGGCTTTTAGCCACCGTCGCCGGCGGGATCATCACCCGCGGACTTGGCGCCAGCATCGGGGCGCCAGGACCATACGCCTTCACGTCCGCAAGCCTGCCGTTCGTCCGCGCAAGGCCTCGCCCCACGCTGCGGCATCTCACAGCCATCGCTCCCCGCCCCGCGTGTCGTGACGATCGCGCGCAACGCCCCTTCTTCGATGGAGCGGGATGGGCGGAATAGAGCATAGTTTCTGAAAAAAAGAAAGTAGAATTTTGGGGCGCGCACGTCGAAATTTCTGGAACTCTGAATCGCGTCGCTGCGCTCCTCCCAGATGAGGTGGGTATCGTACCGCGGCCGGTGGGCACGTCGCGACGCGCGATGCGCGCCGCGTCTTTGCCTACCCTACGCACAGCGGCTCATGATGAAGCCGTAGGGTGGGCAAAGGCGCTTCGGGCGATGCGAAGCATCGCACGAGGTGCCGTGCCCACCGTCTCACTCCCCAAACGAACCAGCAATCTCCTTGACGTCTCCTCCCCAATCGGCGGCGAGCCAGCCGCGTTCGACGAAGCGATGGAAGCTGCTGTGCGGCCAGTCTGCGACCCGGGAGACATGATCATGCTTGACGGGATTGAAATGGATGTAGTCGATATGGCGCGCGAGATCGGCATCATCGCGAATGGCATGCTCCCAATAGCGGCGCTGCCAGATTCCCTTCTCGCGTTTGGCTGAGAGGCTGCGCGAATGCTTCTGAGACTTCAGACCACGAGAGAAGCCGCTCTTGATCAAAGCCCAGCGGATCGGATAATCGGCGTCGTCGTCTCGCAATGCCCAGACCACATGAAGATGATCAGGCAGCACGCAGATTGCGATCGTTTCGAAGGGGCGTCGTTCTTGGGCGACGCGATAGCAAGATCGGAAGCGATCGATCTGTTCGACGAGCAGATGACTCGTGCGATCTTCCAGGACGACCGTAAAGAAGAATAGGCCGCCTTTGATGGACGCTCTGCGATAGTTCGGCATCATCAGTTCCATCTCGCTCTGCGGCCGGTGGGCACGTCGCGACGCGCGATGCGCGCCGCGTCTTTGCCCACCCTACGAGATCACGTTTAACTGCAACGTCGCGACCTATTCGCTGACCCTCAATGAAAATCCCGCGAGCGCGGCAGGATGCGGACGTTGCGGGGGTGGCTGACGCGCTGGGAGGGAGTGTCGAGGTGATCGCGGCGGTCGTCGTTGAGCGGCTCGGCCGGCATCGGGCCGTGCGGCACGGCACCGAGACGATCGTTCGACAACAAGGCGAGATCGGCGCTGCGGTCGACCAGGCGCTCGGCGACGAGATGCACGACCTTCTCGGGGCTGCTCTGGATGCGGCCTTCGACCAGCACGAGGCGCGCGCCCATCACCTCCTTGCGGAAGGTCTCCATCACCTTCGGCCACACCACGATGTTGGCGATGCCGGTCTCGTCCTCCAGGGTCATGAACACGACGCCCTTGGCGCTGCCCGGCCGCTGCCGCACCAGCACCACGCCGGCGCAACGGACGCGACGGCGGTCGTTGGCGTGGTTGACGTCGCGGCAGGCCAGCACGCCTTCCGTCGCGAAGCGCTGGCGCAGGAACTCCATCGGGTGGCCCTTCAACGACAGGCGGATGGTCTGATAGTCCGCGACCACGTGCTCCGGCAGCGGCATCTCCGGCAGCGGCTTGGCGCCCTCGTCCGGCTGCTCGCGGGCGATCGCGGCCTCGAACAGCGGCAGCGGCACATCGTCGGGCAGCCGGCGCACGGCCCAGAGCGCGGCACGACGGTCGAGCCCGAGCGAGCGGAACGCATCGGCATCGGCCAGCAGCAGCAGCGCGCGCTTGGGCAGAGCGGTGTCGCGGGCGAAGTCTTCCAGCGAGGTGAAGGGCCCGCGGGCGCGCGCCTTGATGATGCGGTCGGCCCAGTCGTCGTCCTGGAGAAAGATGCCGGCCTGTCCCTCGCTGTCATTCCTGGGCAACGCAACAGCGTCGAGCGCTCGAAACGTATCAATGGCTTGTGAGTAAAGAACGCCTCCTTCCGCAGCGTCATTCCGGGGCGCCTGGAGGGCGAGCCCGGAATCTCGAGATTCCGGGTTCGATGCCCCGGTCAAAACAGCTTCGCTGTTTTGACTCGTCGCATCGCCCCGAAATGACGGTGGGGAGAGAGCTTGCGCATCATCCTGCAATGACCATGCGGAAGCGACTTGTGCCTCGCTCCGCATCACCTCCGACAATCGCTTGATCCGCTCCTCGTCGCGGTCGATCCAACGGAAACCGTCGATCTGGCGGAAGCCAAGGCGGACGGCGCAGTATTTGCTACCCATTTCCTCCAGGGTGTTGTCGGCGAAGCTGTGGGACACGTCGATGCTCCGGATCTCGACGCCATTCTTGCGGGCGTCGCCGACGATCTGCGCCGGCGCGTAGAAGCCCATCGGCTGCGAGTTGAGCAATGCGCAGCAGAACGCGTCGGGATGGAAGCATTTCAGCCAGGACGAGACATAGACGAGCTGGGCGAAGCTCGCGGCATGGCTTTCCGGAAAGCCGTAGGAGCCAAAACCCTTGATCTGGTCGAAGCAGCTCTTGGCGAAGGCCGGATCGTAGCCGCGCGCGATCATGTTGCCGACCATCTTCTCCTCGTAGGAGCCGATGGTGCCGACATTGCGGAACGTCGCCATCGCGCGGCGGAGGCCGTTGGCCTCCTCGGGCGAGAACTTGGCGGCCTCGATCGCGATCCGCATCGCCTGCTCCTGGAACAGCGGCACGCCCAGCGTCTTGTGCAGCACCTTGTAGAGCTCGTCTTTCGGGCCGTTCGCCGGCGCTGGATAGCTGACCTTTTCGAGACCGTTCCGGCGCCGCAGATACGGATGGACCATGTCGCCCTGGATTGGTCCGGGCCGGACGATCGCGACCTCGATGACGAGGTCGTAGAAGGTGCGCGGCTTCAGCCGCGGCAGCATGTTCATCTGCGCCCGGCTCTCGACCTGGAACACGCCGAGCGACTCGCCCCGCTGCAGCATTTGGTAGACTTCGTTGTCGTCCTCCGACCGGATATCGGAAAGCACGTATCGCTGGCCCTTGTGATCGGCGATCAGGTCGAAGCATTTGCGGATGCAGGTCAGCATGCCCAGCGCCAGCACGTCGACCTTCATCATGGACAACGCGTCGACGTCGTCCTTGTCCCATTCGATGAAGGTGCGATCGTCCATCGCGGCATTGCCGATCGGCACGTAGCTGTCGAGCCGGTCCTGGGTCAGCACGTAGCCGCCGACATGCTGTGACAGGTGCCGCGGAAAGGTGATCAGCTCCGATGCCAGCTCCACGGCGCGGCGGATCATCGGATTGGTTGGATCGAGCCCGGCCTGGCGCACCTGCATGTCGGAGAGGCCGTCGCCCCAGCTGCCCCACACGGTGTCGGCGAGCACGGCGGTAACGTCCTCGGTCAGTCCGAGCGCCTTGCCGACGTCGCGGATGGCGCTGCGCGGGCGATAATGGATGACGGTGGCGATGATCGCCGCGCGGTGCCGGCCGTAGCGGCGATAGACATATTGCATCACCTCCTCGCGTCGCGAATGCTCGAAATCGACGTCGATGTCGGGCGGCTCCAGCCGCTCCTTGGAGATGAAGCGCTCGAACAGCAGATCGATCTTGGTCGGATCGACCGAGGTGATGCCGAGCACGTAGCACACGGCCGAGTTCGCCGCTGAGCCGCGGCCCTGGCACAGGATGCCCTGGCTGCGGGCGTAGCGGACGATGTCGTGAACCGTGAGGAAATAATGCGCGTAGTTGAGCTCGGCGATCAGCGCCAGCTCCTTGTCGAGGACTGCGCGCAGGCGGTCGTCGAGATCATCACCGAAATAGGTTTTGGCGCCGGCCCAAGTCAGGTCCTGCAGATGCCCCTGCGCGGTCTTGCCCGGCGGCACCGGCTCGTCGGGGTACTGGTATTTGAGCTGGTCGAGCGAGAAGACGATGCGGTCGGTGAAGCGGATGGTCTCGGCAATCGCACCGGGATGATCGCGGAACAGCCGCGCCATCTCGTGTCCCGGCTTGAGGTGGCGCTCGGCATTGACTTGGAGCCTTCGGCCGATGGCCTCGATCGAGGCTTTCTCGCGGATGCAGGTCAGCACGTCCTGCAGCATCCGCTGCTGGGGATGATGATACAGCACGTCATTGGTGGCGATCAGCGGCACCTTGACCGATGCGGCGAGACGCGCCAGCCGCGCCAGCCGGCGGCGGTCGTCGCCACGATAGAGCAGGCTGCCGGCGAGCCACACGCCTTCGGCGCGGCTGTCCTTCAGCCGCGTCAGGACTTCGCTGATGACAGCCTCGTCGAAGCGATGCGGCGGCATCAGCACCAGGAGCTGCCCCTCGATGAAATCAAACAGATCCTCGAAGGTCAGGCGGCAGTCGCCCTTGGCGACCTTGTCGAGATCGCTGCCGCGCTTGCCGCGGGTGAGCAGCTGGCACAGCCGGCCGTAAGCGGCGCGGTCGCGCGGATAGACGAGGATATCCGGCGTGCCGCAGGTGAAGACGAGACGTGCACCGTACAGGAGCTTCGGCTTGTCCTTCAGCCGGTCATTGCCGAGCTCGCTATAGGCGCGCACGATGCCGGCCAACGTGTTGTGATCGGCGATGCCGATGGCTTCGAGGCCGTACGCGGCGGCCTGGTGCACGTAGTCCTGCGGATGCGAGCCACCCTGCAGGAAGGAGAAATTGGTGGTGATGCCGATCTCGGCATAGGGGACGGGGATCATGGCGCGACCGCGCAGGCTGTTTCCGTGACAGCGCGTTGCCCGCCTCCTGCAGGTGATTTGCCCCAACGCACCGGCTTGCACAGCTGCCCACCCTCCCCTGGAGGGGGAGGGTCGACGCGCGCAGAGCGCGCGGCGGGGTGGGGTGAGCCCAGCAATCGGTTGTCATTGCGCCAGCTCTTCTCAGCTGCCGGTAAGTTGGCCTCGAGGACAACGGGCAGCGCAAACGCGGATGGTCTGTCACCCCACCCCGGCTCGCATGCGCGCATGCGAGCCGACCCTCCCCCTCCAGGGGAGGGTGAGCAGCGAGATCGCCGCGAGAGATGTGCGATCCCCACCCTCATGCGAACAGACCGTGCATGTACCAGGCGGGCTGTACGGGCAGGCCCTGCTGCTGATCGAGCTCGCGGTCATACAACCCGTCGCGGTAGAGCCAGAAGCGCAGGCCGTGCTCGTCCTCGACGCGGAAATAGTCGCGCGTCAGCCCCTGCCCGCCCGGCCGCCACCATTCCATGGCGATGCGCTCCGGGCCTTCGGCGCGCACCACCGCATGCGCGGCACGGCGCCAGACGAAGCGCGCGGGCGGGCCGTCCGGCACCCCGGCGATCACTTGGATCGCCTCCGGCTGCGCGAACAGCCGCAACGGGCGCAGCGGCGGCTCGCCTTCGCTGCGCTCCGGCCAATCGGCCACCGTGGCGACGGCGAGATGCTGCTGCGCCCGTAACGGCAGCTCCGCCCGCTCCGGGATGTGGGTGTCGACCGGCAGATGCACGACGACGCGCTTGCCGCCGATGCGCGCGGCGATGCGGTCGATCAGCGCCGACAGCTCGTCATTGTCGTGGACATGGGCGTCGAGATCGCGCTGCTGCTGCACCACGATCTCGCTGCGGCTCGCCGACAGCCGGATCATGTCGAAGCCGAAGCCGGGATCGAGCGGATCATTCAGGGCGTCGAGCCGCTCGCGGAACAGACGGTCGATGATTGCGGCCTCGGTGACCGGCTGGCCGGTGTCGACCGCGATGACGCGCACCAGGCCGTCGGTGCGGAAGAAGCAGGCCTCGAGCTGCCGCGCGCCCTTGCCCTGCTGTGCCATCGCCGCCACCAGCATCGCGGCGAGACTGGAGAGACTGGCCGCGATCACCGTGTCGGTCGCGACCGGCTCGGCGAAGCGCTTGTCGACGATGTAGTCCGGCGGGACTTTTCGCGGGCTGATCGGCGCATCGGCCTCGCCCAGCGCCTGGGCTAGCACGCGGGTGAAGGCGACACCGAACCGCGCCGTGATCTCGTTGCGGCCGCGCGACGCGACGTCGCCGATCGTCTTCAAGCCGGCGCGGCGCAGGCCGAGCGTGATCGCTTCGCTGCCGCCAAGGGCTGCCACCGGCAGCGGCGCCACCGCGGCCGCCTCCTCGCCGTCAGGCACGATGCGGCCATGCACCTGCCGGTTCAGCGTGCGCGCACACACGGCGTTGGAGGCGATCGCTGCCGACACGGTGAGACCGTGCGCGGTCAGCGCATCGCAGAGCGACCGCATCAGTTTGGCTTCGCCGCCGAACAGATGCACGCAGCCGGTGATGTCGAGCGAAAGCCCATGCGGCGGATCCAGCGCGACCAGCGGCGTGAAGCGGTCGCACCAGTCGGCGATACCTTCGAGCATCTTGGCGTCAGCCGCGAGGTCGGCCTCGTGGACGACGAGGTCGGGACAGACCGCGCGGGCGTTCGCCAGCGGCTGGCCGAGGCTGACGCCATGGCACGCCGCCGCCTCGTCCAGCGCATGGATCAAGAGCGCATTGGCGTCCTTGATGACGACGACCTGCGGCAGGTCGTCACGCCGATCGGCGGAGCAGTTTCGCTTGATCCGATCGATGGGCAGGCGCGGCAGCCACAGGCTGAGGATCCGCCGCCGGTTCGCTGAAACGGCACGCATCGGGGCTCCACTCCATGATCCATCGTCCGGTCTGGCCGTGACGGTTGCGAATGAGCTCGGCGTCGAGACGCGGCGCGCCCCAGGCCATCCAGGGCGCCGAGGGTAGCGACGGCGCGGTGCGGACGATCCAGCGCGTCTCGGCGGTCGAAGGTTCGGGTGTGGCTGCAATGCGCAACACGAGCGCGGTCACGCCGGACTCCTGTGCCGCCAGGGTCAGCTTGCGGCTGGCGACGAGATCGAGCTTTTGCGTCTCGCCCCACACCTCCAGCATCATCCCGCCCAGCGCATCGCAGGCGAGCGCATCGGCCGCGGTGCGCAAGCCGTGATCGAGATCGGGCGCCCGCACGATCACGATGCGGCGCGGATCGAGGCCAAGCTCGGCGAGCCCGCTCATCGACAGCGCGCCCATCTCGCGCTCGGCGAAATCCTGCCGGATCCAGATCAGCGGCCGGCGCGCCGCGACGCGCGCCGCGAGCCCGCACAGGAAGCCGGTCGCGGCCGTCGCCTGACGGCCGGTCTCGGCGAACACCTCATGCAGCGCGCCAGTGGCCAGGCCGCCCTGCAGCACGGCGTCGGCCTCGTCATGGCCGAGCGCGACCCGGCGCAGGTCATGTGCGCCATCTCCCGCCTCGAGACGGGCAATGCGGCCGCGCAGACGCGCGAGCGTATCCATGCGTGCGCCGGTCATCCGTCGCCGCTCCTCTTCCATCCATCGTGCGGGCGCTGCCGTTGTTGCAGTTGAACCCACGACGGCCCTCTTTGTTCATGATATGTTCTAATATAAAGCTAACGCCTTCGAGAGAGTCAATCGGGATTGCCCCGGATGTGATTCAGCGAATGGAATCAAAGGGATTCAAAGGTATGGAGCTGCTCCGCAAGCTGGAGATCCTGGCCGATGCCGCCAAGTACGACGCCTCCTGCGCCTCCAGCGGTACCGAGATGCGGGATTCCCGCGACGGCAAGGGTCTCGGCTCGACCGCGCCGGGCATGGGCATCTGCCATTCCTATGCGCCGGACGGCCGCTGCATCTCGCTGCTCAAGGTTCTGCTGACAAACGCCTGCAACTACGACTGCCTGTATTGCGTCAACCGCGCCTCCTCCAACGTGCCGCGCGCGCGCTTCACGGTCGACGAGGTGGTGAAGCTCACCATCGATTTCTATCGCCGCAACTACATCGAGGGTCTGTTCCTGTCGTCCGGCATCATCCGCAGCCCGGACTACACCATGGAGCAGGTCGTCTCGGTCGCGCGCAAATTGCGCGAGGAGCATCGCTTCCGCGGCTACATTCATCTGAAGACGATTCCGGAGGCTGACGAGGCGCTGATCGCCGAGGCCGGCCGCTATGCCGACCGGCTCAGCATCAACATCGAGACGCCGCTGGAGGCGAGCCTCACCAGGCTGGCGCCGGAGAAGGACCAGCGCGCCATCCGCCGCACCATGGGCCGTCTCCGGCTCAAGCTCGACGAGACGGTGGAAGCCAAGAAGACGGTGCGGAAGGCGCGGCCGCCGCGCTTTGCCCCTGCAGGCCAGAGTACGCAGATGATCGTCGGCGCCGACGACGCCAATGACCGCGTCATCCTGTCGACCTCGGCCAATCTCTACGGCGCCTACAAGCTCAAGCGCGTCTATTACTCCGCCTTCAGCCCGATCCCCGATGCCAGCCGCGCGCTGCCGCTGCAGGCGCCGCCCTTGGTGCGCGAGCACCGGCTGTACCAGGCCGACTGGCTGATGCGCTTCTACGGCTTCGACGCCGATGAAATCGTCGAGGAAGGCGAAGGCATGCTGCCGCTCGACATCGACCCCAAGCTCGCCTGGGCGCTGCGCCACCGCGACCGCTTCCCGCTCGACATCAACACAGCAAGCCGCGAGGAGCTGTTGCGCGTGCCCGGCTTCGGCACCCGCACGGTGCAGCGCATCCTCGCGACCCGCCGCACCACCACGATCCGCTTTGCGGATCTCGCCCAGCTCAACGTCATCAGGAACAAGGCGCTGCCGTTCATCGTTCTCTCCGACCACCGGCCACAGCCGTCCCTGCTCGACGGCGCCAGCCTCAGAGCCCGGCTGCAGCCGAAACCGCAGCAGCTGGGATTTGGATTCTAGTTGAACGTCGTGGCGAAGAACGAAGCCAGAAAGCAGCCGTCATTCCGGGGCGATGCGAAGCATCGAACCCGGAATCTCGAGATTCCGGGTTCGCCCCTGCGAGGCGCCCCGGAATGACGGCGGCGGCTTTGCTCGCAATGACGAGAGAGGTGAAATGCACGTCGTAACCCTCGACAGCAACACCGATTTCGATGGCTGGCGCAAGGCGGCGCGGGCGCTGGCGATGAACGACGTCAAGCCGGCCGAGGTGAGCTGGCGCGTCAAGGGCGCGGCGGCCGATCTGTTCGACGATGAAGCCGAGACGACGCTGCCCGAGGTGCCGGAGGGCGCGTTCTCGGTGCCGGCGAGCTTCATGGAGCTCGCCGAGAGCGCGATCCTGCACAGTGACCCCAACCGCTTCACCCTGCTCTATCGGCTGCTGTGGCGTCTCAGGACCAACCACCACCTGATGGAGATCACGACCGATCCTGATGTCGCGCAGGCCAACGCGCTGGCGCGAGCGGTGCGCCGCGACGTCCACAAGATGCACGCCTTCGTCCGCTTCCGCGAGGTCGGCCGCGAGCGCGAGGCGCGCTACGTCGCCTGGTTCGAGCCCGAGCACCACATCGTCGCGCGCGCCGCGCCGTTCTTCGCCCGCCGCTTCGCCGACATGCCGTGGTCGATCCTGGCGCCCGAACTCTGTGCGCATTGGGACGGCAGCCGCGTCAGCTTCACGCCCGGTGCGAGCAAGGCTGACGCGCCGTCGGAGGACCGGCTCGAAGAGCTGTGGCTGCGCTATTACGCCAGCATTTTCAATCCGGCACGGCTGAAAGTGAAGGCGATGGAAAAGGAGATGCCGAGGAAATATTGGCAGAACCTGCCCGAGGCGAAGCTGATCCAGCCGCTGATCGCGGCCGCCTCCCGGCGCACCACGGAGATGATCGCCGAGCCCGGCACCTCACCGCACAAGCCGCAGAAACGCGTCGAGGAGAGCGAGATGACCCGCAAGCCAACCACACACGCGCATGCTGCTGAGACCTCACGTGATGTCGAGTCCACCGATCTCGAGACCTTGCATGAAGAAGCCGCCGGCTGCCGCGCCTGCCCGCTGTGGAAGGACGCCACGCAAACCGTGTTCGGCGAAGGCCCCGCGCATGCGCCGCTGATGCTGGTCGGCGAGCAGCCCGGCGACAAGGAGGACCTCACCGGCCATCCCTTCGTCGGTCCCGCCGGCCAGATACTCGACCGCGCGCTGGCCGAGGCCGGCATCGACCGAGCCAAGGTCTACGTCACCAATGCGGTGAAGCACTTCAAGTTCGTGCCCCGCGGCAAGATCCGGCTGCACCAGAAGCCGAACACGCCGGAGATCAAGGCCTGCCGGCAATGGTACGAGCGCGAGCTCGCCACCGTCCGCCCGGCCTTGGTGGTCGCGCTCGGTGCCACCGCGGCGCAAAGCGTGTTCGGCAGGATCACACCGGTCAACAAGAGCCGCGGCCATGTCGTCGACCTGCCCGACGGCCCCAAGGCGATGGTGACGGTTCACCCGTCCTACCTGCTGCGGCTGCCGGATGCCGACGCCAAGGCGCGGGAGTATGAGCGCTTCGTCGAAGACCTGAAGATCGCCGCCGCCGCGATCAAGCGCGCCGCGCACGCGGCATGAGGCTGACCGCAACCGGCCCTTACTTGATCGCCAGGAAGCCCTCGAAGCAGACGTGCTTGTAGATCGTCATCGTGTCCACGAACCCGGCCCGCCGCAGCATGTCGAGATTGCCCTGGGTCGAGAACGGTTCCAGCACGCCCTTGAGGCTGCTGGCCTTGCCCAGCACCTCGTCCGGCGAGTAGCCGTTGTCGAGCTTGTAGTCGATATAGACCGACGTCATGATGTCCTGGAACCGCGCGTCCGGCGCCCTGACCTTCTCGAAGAACAGGAACGCGCCTCCCCAATTGAGCGACCGATAGATCGCATCGATCAGGGTCTGGCGATAGCGCGGCGGCACGAACTGCACGGTGTAGTACGACACGATGAAGTCGCTCGCCTCGTAGCCGACCTCGCAGGCATCGGCCGCCAGGTATTCCACGTTCGCCACATCCCTGCTGTGCGCCCGCGCGTAATCGATCATGGCCCGCTCGGTATCGATGCCGATCCAGCGCGTGCCGTGCGGATGGCGCTTGGCGAGTTGCCGCAGCAGCGTCCCCGTCGACGTTCCGATTTCATAGGCGACGGAATCCCGCTTCACGAAGAAATCGCTGACCTGCTCGACCAGCTTGTGGCCGGCTTCGTAGTTCGGAACCGACCTCGCGACGTGCAGATCGAAGTGCTGAGGCGTGTCGCCGCCGAAGCTCCAGCCGGCACGCGCGGCGCGGATGCCGTCACCGGTCGCGTTGTCCCGCTCGAGGGTTGCTTGCCCGGACACAACCATGACGTTTCCTCCCTGGTCGACGACGTGTTGAAACTCCCGATCTAACCGTATTGAAGCGCGCGCTCCGTCACTTTCGGCGACAACGCGTCCTTGACGGCCGGACTGAAGAACAGCGACAGCATCTCATCCTCGAACAGCCGGCCGAGCTCCGAAAGCCGCAGCCCCGCATGGCCGTCGCCGTCGCGATACGCTTCCAGGGCGCCGACGCTGCTCAGCCTGGCAACGAGCTTGTCATAATGGGCGGACAGCTCCCGGTTGTCGGCGCGCATGGCACGGCGATCGGCATCCTCGACCCGGCCGGTCCGGAGCCCTGTGGCATAGGACGTCGCCAGCAATTCCTGCCGGTCGACGGCGCGCCCCGCCGTGATCGGACTGTTGCCAGCAAGGACGGTTTCGACATAGGCGCGCACGTCGGGAACATTGCGGAAGACGTAGCCGCTCTTCGCGGCCCCGGCACTGACATGCGAATACGCGCCCGCACCGATCCCGAGAAGATCCCGTGATGGCGAGGTCCGGATCGTCTTGAACGGGTCGGCATAGCGGCGCGCGCGCACGAAGCGGTTGCCGTCGGTCAGGTCATATCCGAGCGCCGCCATCTCCTGCCAGATCAGCATGCGTCCGAACAAGGTCGCGAACTCGCTTTCGAAGCTCGCCTGCTTCAGGTCGGATTTGAGCCAGTGTCCCTGGGGGCGATCGGCAAACCGAGCGTGATACCAGGTGAGGTGCGGGGGCCGGATCTCGGCGACCATCGCCAAATTGTTCCAGGTCTCGGACGGCGACCCCTTGTACAACCCCTGGATCAGGTCGAGATTCCAGTTCTCGAAGATGTCGGCGACGATCGAGCACGCGAGAAGTGGAACGTCCCGCTTGTAGCCGCGCGCGGCATATTTGAGCACGGTATCGTCGAACGATTGCACGCCGAAACTGAGGCGCGTGACGCCCTGCTGCTTCAGAGAGCGCAGCTTCTGCTCTCCCTCGGGCGCGGTGATCGTGAGCGGGCTGCCCTCGATGCAGATCTCGGCGCCGGGCCGCACGTCGAACGTATCGCGGATCGTCGCGATCAGATCCGTCAATGCGTCCTCATCGAGAACGAGCGGTGTGCCGCCCCCGATATAGATCGACGACACCACCGTTCCGGATCGGCGCAGCTGCGGCTCCCAGGCCGCCAGCTCGCGCTTGAGCGCATCGAGGTAGCGAACGACCTTGTCGTCGTCCGTGGCGGACTTGCTGTTCCGTCCGGCGTAGTGCTCGACCGTATAGTGACAGAACGTGCAGCGCGTCTCGCAGAACGCGATGTGCACGTAGAGGCTGATCTCGCGGCCCCAGTCGATCCCCCGCTCCAGGCAGGACGGATCGAGCGGCGTCAGCGAGTTGATCGGCGGATAGATGGCCACCGAATGCGAGCCGCCCAGGACCGTCCGGCTGATACCCACGCCGGCGGCGTGGAGCGCGGGAAGGACGAGCGGAATTCCAAGCCGATGCAACGACGCGCGGGCTCGTTCGAAGGCGGTTTCTTGCGATCGCATCTGAGCACCTCGAGCAATCAACTCAATGAAAACGAACGTCAATTTCGTTGCGCAATGATCGTCAGGTAAACGTCGGCACGCGTATCCGGATTCTCGTCCTGTCTGTACGTCACGTCGAAGGGATTGATCAGCCGCGGCATGTATTGCTTGCGCCACAGCGTGGCGTTCTCGCCCACCAGCGACGGCACGATCTGCCCCCATATGCGCTCGGTTACGATCGTCAGCTCCGGCTGCGCGAAGGCTTCGCGCATCCAGGCATAGATCCTGTCGTACTGCACCCAGGGCTGCGCCAAGGCCGACAGCTGCAGCTGGACCAGCCGATGCGTCGCCGCGATGCGGCCGCCGGGACGGACGACCCTGGCCATTTCCCTGACCATGATCGGTCCCATCCCGAGCTCCCAGATGCCGCCGGTCCACTCGTTGACGGCAGCGTCGGCGGTGGCGTCGGGCAGCGGAATGCGCTGCGCCAGGCCGGGACGAAATTGCAGATTGGTGATGTCCCGCTCGCATGCGAAGCGACGAGCCCGATCACTCAGACAGCGGAACATCTCGATGGAGATGACCAGTCCATCCCTGCCGACGGCGGGCGAAAGCCGCCTCGCAACGCGACCGAGGCCGCCGCACACGTCGACCACGATGCTGCCGGGCTGGAGCTTCAGCAGCTCCGGATGATTGGGCAACAGGTCGTCCCCGGCGCGGACCAGCTTGTCTTCGACTTCGGGCGTCTGGCTCCAGCTATTATCGTTCTCGCAAGACTTGAGCAGAGGCAGGCGCCAGCGCAGATATGACCGCCGAAAACGATCGGCGAGTTCGAGACCAGGACCGGACGGCAGACTCGTCGCCGTGTTTCCGAGCAGCACCTCATCGCTCGGCAGGTTCTCGATCAGAACATCTCCGAACTCGTTTTCGATGATGCTCAGCGCGTCGAAGACGCGGGCAAAGTCGTCGTCGCCGGCATCGCCATCCGGCCATAGCGTCCGCACGTCCAGAACGAGCCGGAGGCCGGAGATGAACCTGGATGCTGCCCAGCCGAGCATCCGGCTTCGCGCCTCCTCGTCGCAGATCGATTGATCCGGCGCCATCAGCACATGCACGGGAATGCAGGCCCGGACGATCTCGTCGAGCCCTGCGATCGGACGATCGGGGACGGGCCAGGCCACGTCCTTGACAGTCACTGACGCGTCGAGATGCAGCAGCGACTGGCGCAATTGGTGATCGGCGACCAGATCGCACGTCTGCACCACCGTCTGGTGCATCCGCAATGCACCGCCCTGCCGCAACCTTGCCAGTCGATCGAAGCATTTGCGATGGTCCGACAACCTCGAGCAACGCAGCAGAACTTCCGGGGGAAGCGGCTCGGCGCTCAGGCGCTCGGTCAGCTGCTCGATCGATTCCAGAGTATCCAGATCGACGACAATGGACCGGCGCAGCATCGGCTCTCGCATCTGCCATGCCTTGCGCCGAAGAAGCGCGAGCTGTTGCGCCGATGGCGTTTCAGCCGAGGTGACATGCATGAAGCCCTGGCCGTGCAGGGACGCCAGCATCTTGTCGATCATCCCTTGATCGTCATATTGCGCCCGCAGCGCGGCGAGCCTGATCGGCCGCGGCATCAGCGTCGTCACGAAATCGAGCAGACCATCGCCGGGCGGCACGACCATCCCCGCATCGAAATGGCCGTGGCTCAACAAATGATGGCCCGAAACTGTAGCGTCCACCACCTCGACGGCCGGATCCAGCATGACGAAGGCATCGTCTGACAGCCGGCCGGGAAGGCTGTCGGGAGCAGAACGCAAGGGCTTTTCAAGCGGTCTCATGGGACTGGCGCCCATTCGATGCGCGACTGAACTGAACGGTCGGTGCAGCCCTCCATCGTCAGGATGTTTCCCGATGCTAGCCCGTCCGCCCCGCTCGTCAGGACGCCCAATTCCATCAGCGATCCGACCACGGCCTGCACGTCGTCACGCGAGAGATCGCGCATTTCCAGAGCCAACTCGTCAACGGTCCGCGGCGTGCCGAGCAGGTCGAACGCCCGGGCCCCCCGCTCCGACAGTTCTGCATATTCATGCGCTAGCTCGGGCCCCGGGAAATACACCAGCCAATGGCGCGACGAGGCCTCGAGATCGTCGGACGGATCGAACTCGAATGGGTCCTCGATCCAGGGCGTGAGATCGCAGGATGACGAAACCACGACCGCAGCCGGATTGCGACGGACGCGAGCCGCCTCACCCTCGCTGCGCGCCGCCACGCCCGCGTGGCGGGCCGCGTCGACGGGCCACGCCGGCGGCGCCGACCGGCCGAGCCTGCGCGCCAAGGCGATCGTCGCGTCATCAATCGCCATGACGTCCTGATGGGCGCGGGACGCAAATTCCGGAAGCTTGGTCAGATAGGCGACGAAGCCGGCCGCACAGCGCCAGAAATTCGGTCCGTCGTCCGGATAGCCGGTCGATCTGACGAAATCCTCAGCCACAATGTCGACGTCGCGACCGCTCATGTTCAGAAGGCGGCGTGTCAGCGGCACCAGATCGAGCGCCCCCAACGCATTCCTGACGAGTCCGCGCCGGTACATGCCGATATTGGCGTTCGTGGCCTCCGGCGTGCCCGCGTAGTCAGTGACGATCGCTCTCTCCTCCACAGAGAGGCCATCCGGATCTGCGGTTCGGGCGTCGGATCGGGTGATCCATGTGACGAGACCATCGTCTCTCAACACGCGACGCCAAGTGCTCCATACCAGCTCGGCATTCATCACGCGGCCTCGCTGCGGGTGGTACGGCGGCTCGCCGGTCCATAGGCGCGATCCCAGGCATTCCGCGCCCGCTCCAGGTCGGAGAGGATCAAGTCAGTGGTGCGGTCCGTATCGACCCGCTCCCCCGCGCAATAGAGGGATTGCGTCTCGTATTCGAGGATGACGGCCCCGGGGCGCGCCCGCGCCAGAACGTCATCGAGAAGGTCCCACACCTTTTCGGTGACCTGCGTGTCGTGAAGATCGTGATACTGGCCACCGATCCAACGCCCGCCTGCGAGGTGGATGGAGATGATGCGCTCGGACGGGATCGTCGCCAGGAAGCGTTGAATGGAGTAGCCGCGTGAGCCGTGGTTCTGCGCATTCGCATACAGATTGTGAAGATCGAGATGCAGATAGGTCTCCGATAGTTCCAGGATTGCCGCGAGGAACTCTTCCTCGGGCATCTCGCTGCCAGGACAGGTCCGATAATAGGCTGCGTTTTCGTGCGCGAGTGGGACGCCATAGAGCGCCTGCAGCGTGCGCGCCCGCTCGGCGAGCCGCACGACCTCCGCGCGAGAAAACTGCAGCGGACTGCTCCACACATCCGCCCAGGACGCATCGCTGTAGAAGCAGTGATTGGCAACCCAGGCCACGCCGAACTTCCTGGCCAGCGGCACGTGTCGGCGCACCGCGGCTGTCGCCGTCAGATCCTCGAAGCCGAAATCTCCGCCATAGTTCGAATGTCCGAGCAGCGGAAACTTGCCTGAGACATCACGGACGAGTTCGATGGCACGGGGAGACAACACCCCCGGGCCATCGAGGGGGCTCATGATCGAGTCGAACAGGATTTCGAGCGCATCAAGCGGCTGGTCGAGGAAGGGAAACCAGCCGATCAGTTCCGGGTTGAATTGGAGTCCCACTCCAAGACGCGGAAAGCTCATAGGTCTCATCTCCGACCAGCCCGACCACGCCGGCTAAGCCAGCGCGCCGGGATTTCTTGCAGGAGATCTGCTTCAGGAGGCAGCACACTTTGCGGCTGTGGCCGCACAGCGCGCCGCAGTTGCTGCGCATCGCGCAGCGGTGGCCGCACACCGTGCCGACGCCGCCTTAGCCTGGGCATGCGCTGCCGTCGCAGCGCACTTGGCCGAGTTTGCCGCGCATTGCGCCGCAGTTGCCGCACACTTGGCCGCGGCCGCAGCCGCTTCCTTCACGGAGAGCTTCTTGACGTCCATGGGGGTTCTCCATCTGTGGAATCGAACTGGTGAACAAGGAAATTTCAGACAGGCAATGAACGCTCGATCACGAGCAGTGAGCAGAAACGCGAATGACTATAACTTACTCGCTTTCGTTGTAAATACCTTAGGTTGTGTCTTTGAAAACACTTGCCTGTTACGACAGTGACGCTGGCGGAAATTTATTTCAGCTCCGCAGACGGGCGCGCGTCGTCAGCTGCGCATCGCGTGACGCGCGCCGATACAGATCATCATTGCAGCGATGCCTGTCGTTGGGACGTGAGGAGAATTCGTAACAAACAAGCCGCACGATCGATGCAGGCGGATCGAATCAATACGCGCTGCGCCTGTCAGCGCCAGAGGCGGCAAAATAGCAAACAGGCGCCCCATCCATAAGACAGGGGCGCCGACTCCGGTCGGCGCCCCTGTCTGGCGGATCAGTTCATCTGAGATGGCTGGGCCGCGGCTCACGCCGCCAGCGTGTTCTCCACCACCTTGATGAAGAACGAGGTGCCGTAGACGATCGCCTCGTCGTTAAAGTTGTAGGCGGGATGATGCAGGCCGGCGCTGTCGCCGTTGCCGACGAAGATGAAGGCGCCGGGACGAGCTTCGAGCATATAGGCGAAGTCCTCGCCGCCCATCATCGGCGGCATCTCGTGCACGTTGGCATCGCCCGCGACCTCCTTGGCGGCGCGGATCGCGATCTCGGTCTGCTCGGCGTGATTGATCACGACGGGATAGCCGCGCGCATAGTTCAGGTCGATCTTGGCGCCGGTCATCTGGGCGACGCCGGTCACGACCTCGCGCACCCGCTTCTCCATCAGCTCGCGCACCTTCGGCGTCAGCGTCCGCACCGTGCCGCGCAGCACCGCGCTCTGCGGAATCACGTTGCGGGCATTGCCGGCGTGGAACTCGCAGATCGACAGCACCGCGGCCTCCAGCGGATCGACGCTGCGCGACACGATCTGCTGCAGCGCCGTGACGAGCTGGGCGCCGACCAGCAGCGAGTCGATGCAATTATGCGGCTTGGCGGCGTGGCCGCCATGGCCCTCGATGGTGATGTCGACCGCGTCGGTCGATGCCATCAGCGCCCCCTGGCGAATGGCGAACGCGCCGACCGGCAGGCCGGGGCCGTTGTGCATGCCGTAGACCTGATCGATCTTGAAGCGGTCGATCAGCCCGTCCTTGATCATCGCGTCCGCACCGCCACCGCCCTCCTCGGCCGGCTGGAAGATCACGGCGACCTCGCCGGCGAAATTGCGCGTCTCGGCGAGATAGCGCGCCGCGCCGAGCAGCATCGCGGTGTGGCCGTCATGGCCGCAGGCATGCATCATGCCCGGGGTCTTCGAGGCATAGGGCAGCCCGGTCGCCTCCTCGATCGGCAGCGCGTCCATGTCGGCGCGTAGTCCGAGCACCCTCACCTCGCCATGGCCGGGCTTGCGGCCCTTGATGACGCCGACCACACCGGTCTTGCCGAGGCCCGTCACGACCTCGTCACAGCCGAACTCGCGCAGCCGCTCGGCGACGAAGGCCGCCGTCCGGTGCACGTCGTAAAGCAGCTCCGGATGCGAATGGATATCCCGCCTCCAGGCCTGGATATCGGGCTGCAGATCGGCGACGCGGTTGACGATGGGCATAGGGAATCTCGTAACTCCTGTGGGACTTTGCGCCTGTTTAGCATGCAAAAGCCGCACCGCCCAAGATAAGGGCTGCGCCCGTCTCATGGCTCGGTCAACCAGCCATGAACGTGGCGCTTGTCCGGGCCCGTCCGGGCTGACTAAAAGCCTGGCAACGATGGGAAGGGAATGCCGATGCCGAGACAGCTCGAGGGGGATTTCGACTATATCGTGGTGGGCGCCGGCACTGCCGGCTGCATCCTCGCCAACCGGCTGTCGGCCGATCCGAACAGCCGCGTCCTGATTCTCGAGGCCGGCGGCAACGACAATTGGATCTGGTTCCATATTCCGGTCGGCTACCTCTTCGCGATCGGCAATCCACGCTCCGACTGGATGTTCCGCACCGAGGCCGAGCCGGGCCTGAACGGCCGCTCGCTGGCCTACCCCCGCGGCAAGGTGATCGGCGGCTGCTCGGCGATCAATGCCATGATCTCGATGCGCGGCCAGGCCGCCGACTACGACCATTGGCGCCAGCTCGGTCTCGCCGGTTGGAGCTATGCCGACGTGCTCCCGGTGTTCAAACGGCTGGAGGATCATTTTCTCGGCGAGAGCGAGCATCACGGCACAGGCGGCGGCTGGCGCATCGAGGCGCCCCGGCTGTCCTGGGCGGTGCTGGACGCGGTCGGCGACGCCGCCGAGCAGATGGGCATCCGCCGCATCCCCGACTTCAATACCGGCGACAATGAAGGCATCAGCTATTTCCACGTCAACCAGAAGCGCGGCCGGCGCTGGTCCTCCGCGCGGGGCTTCCTCAAGCCGGCGCTGAAGCGGCCTAACCTGCGGCTCGAAACCAACGTCCTCGTCGACCGCCTGATCGTCGAGAACGGCCGTGCCACAGGCGTGCGCTTCCAGCAGAATGGTGAGACCATCGAGGCCCGCACCAAGGGCGAGGTGATCCTCAGCGCCGGCTCGATCGGCTCGGTGCAGGTGCTGCAGCGCTCCGGCATCGGCCCGGCCGAGTGGCTCGGCGAGCTCGGCATCGACGTCGTCCTCGACAAGCCAGGCGTGGGGCGCAATCTGCAGGACCACCTGCAACAGCGCGCGATCTACAAGGTCACGGGCGTGAAGACGCTGAACGAGACCTATTACTCGCTGGTCCGCCGCGGCCTGATGGGGCTCGACTATGCGTTCCGGCGCCGCGGGCCGCTGACCATGGCGCCGTCGCAGCTCGGCATCTTCACGCGCTCTGACCCCAGGCGCGACCGCGCCAACATCCAGTTTCACGTGCAGCCGCTGTCGCTCGACAAGTTCGGCGATCCCCTGCATCGTTTTCCCGCGATCACCGTCAGCGCCTGCAACCTCCGCCCGACCTCGCGCGGCACCGTGCGCATTCGTTCAGCCAGGATCGATGAGGCGCCGTCGATCGCACCGAACTATCTGGCGACCGAGGACGACCGCCAGGTCGCGGCCGATGCCATCCGCGTCACGCGCCGGCTGATGAAGCAGAATGCGCTTGCGGCCTACAGGCCGCAGGAATACCTGCCCGGCCCGTCGGTCGGCGATGACGACGCCGCGCTGGCCAAGGCCGCCGGCGACATCGGCACCACGATCTTCCATCCCGTCGGCACCGCCAGGATGGGCACCGCAGACGATCCGATGGCGGTCGTCGACGAGCGGCTGCGCTTCCGCGGCATCGAACGGCTGCGCGTCGCCGATGCCTCGATCATGCCGACCATCACGTCAGGCAACACCAACACGCCGACGGCGATGATCGCGGAGAAGGCGGCGTCGATGATCTTGGAGGATGGGCGCTAGGCGCTCACGTCCGACTCCTCATTCCCGTCATTGCGAACGCAGCGAAGCAATCCAGGGTCCCGACCCCACTCTGGATTGCTTCTTCGCCTTGGGCTCCTCGCAATGATGCGGGAATCGTAGGGTGGGCAAAGCGGCGCCGAAGGCGGCGCGTGCCCACCGTCGTGCGGCAGACTCGGCGGCACGGCGGCGGGCACGGCGCCACTAATATCTCGGATGTGAGAGAGCACGGCATCGCCTTTGCCCACCTACGCATCGCCGCATGCTGACCTAGATGATCCGCGCCACCAGCTGAACCCGGCGCAACAGTGCTGCTGCGAGCCAGCTCACCGACAGCGTGCCGATCAGCACGGTCGCGAACTTCACGGCGGCCGGCCACGCCGGGTCGTAAACCAGATATTGCAGCCATAGCAGCGGCAGGAAGTGCAGGAGATAGATGCCGTAGGCCGCTGGCTGGATGCGGTCCATCAGCGCCAGCGGCGCCTTTGCCCAGCGCTGAAAGAAGGTCGGCACGGCGAACGCCATCGCGGCACAGAAGCTCGCGACCGCCATGCCATAGGCCGCGCGCCACCACAGCGGCGGTGAATCGAAATCGGCGATCCAGTTGTGATGCGCGTAGGCCAGCAACAGGATCGCGCCATAGCAGCCGTAGGAAAGACCGAACCAGATCCACCAGCGCCGGACCAGTACGCCATCGGCTGCGAACGGCCCCGCCCGCAGCCCGGCGGCACCGATCGCGATGCCGGCGACGAAGAAGGTCGGGTAGAGCAGCACCCGGCTCGCCTGCAGCGGCAGCGGAAAATGTCCGGGCATGAACCAGAATCCGTCACCGAAGCCGAGATGCGGCGGCAGATAGGCCAGGTTGGCGATGACGGCGAAGATCAGGAAGCCAGTGAGCGGATAGTGCAGCAACGTTCCGGCCCAGCGCCCGAGTGCGCCGATCGCCTGCGGTGCCAGGACGCATACGAGCGCAGCCAGTATATCAAACCCCAGCAGCACGCCGAGAAACCAGGCCGAGCCGGACGGCCACGGCCCCTCGCTGATCATCCGCCACCACACCGCGCTGAACTGATCCTCGGCCACATCGTAACGGTAGTAGGCGATCGGCATGATCACGAAGATCGAAACGATATAGGGCACGCCGAGCCGCAGCGCGCGGCGCCCGACATAGTCCGACGCTCCTCTGCCCGCCAGACTCGCCGGCACGAACAGGCCGGAGATGAAGAACATGCACGACATGAAGTAGCTTGTCGTTGAACAGCGCGACCAGATCGAAGCCGAGCCAGTGCATGCGGTCGCCGCCCTGGCCGAAATCGGTGTAGTTGATGGCAGAGTGATAGAGCACGACCGAGAGCGTGATGAAGGTCCTGGCGCGGTCGAGCGCCACGATCCGATCGCGCGACGTCTCGGTTCGTTGCAGGGTCGGGGTCACGCGTTCATGCATCGACGTCGCATCCGGTCCATCAGCCGCTCATATATTTCGCGCGGCCCTGCGCCACATCCTGCGTGAACAGGTGAGCCGTCGGCCATTGCCGGCATGATCACGAACACGTCATCGCTTTTGGATCGCGAGAAGCCGGGAATAAACCCGGGTCACCACCGCTCTTCTCACCCGCAAGCTCGATGACGGGCAACGGGAGATGACGATGAGCCTTGGTGATCATGACGAGAACGGCGTCAGCCGCCGCAAGGTGCTGGAATGCATGACATGGGCCGGCACGGGCGTGCTCTGGACCTTGTCGGGCGGCGTGCCACGTTCGCTCGGCCTGGTCGACGCGGCGCGGGCGGCCGAGCAGCCCGCCTCCGGCCTGACCTTCCTGCAGATCAGCGACAGCCATGTCGGCTTCGACAAGCCGGCCAATCCCAACGCGATCGGGACGTTGGAAGAGGCCGTGAATCGCATCAAGGCGATGCCGGTGAAGCCGGCCTTCATGATCCATACCGGCGACATCTCGCATCTGTCGAAGGCGGCCGAGTTCGACGATGCCGACCGCATCATCTCGCAATCCCGGCTCGACGTGCACTACGTGCCGGGTGAGCACGACTTCCTCGACGAGGACGTCAAGCTCTACAAGGAGCGCTACGGCAAGGGCAGCCGCGGCGCCGGTTGGTATTCGTTCGACGCCAATGGCGTGCACTTCATCGGCCTCGTCAACGTGGTCGATCTCAAGGCCGGCGGGCTCGGCAATCTCGGCGCCGAGCAGCTTGCCTGGCTGGAGCAGGATCTCAAGGGCCGCTCCAGATCCACGCCGATCGTGGTGTTCGCGCACATCCCGCTGTGGACGGTGTATCCGCAATGGGGCTGGGGCACCGAGGATGGCGGCCGCGCGCTCGACACCCTGAAGGGGTTCGGCTCGGTGACGGTGCTGAACGGCCATATCCACCAGGTGATGCAGAAGGTCGAAGGCAACGTCACCTTCCACACCGCGCGCTCGACCGCGTTCCCGCAACCGGCGCCGGGCACGGCGCCCTCGCCCGGCCCGATGAAGGTCGAGGACGCAAGGCTGCGCAGCCTGCTCGGCATCGCCAGCATCGATTTCAAGGTCGGTGACGAGCGCCTCGCCATCATCGATACGCCGCTTGCGGGCTGAGGGACGAAAACGCGATGATCCAGCCTGTTCTTCGCGGTGTCGGCTTGGCCGCCGTACTGCTTGTTTGCGCCACGCCGGCGCGCGCCGAGACCATCAAGGTCACGATCGACAATTTCACCTTCACCCCGGCTGCGCTGACGGTGAAGGTCGGCGACACGGTGACCTGGACCAACCATGACGACATCCCGCACACGGTGGTGTCGGCCGGGAAATACAGGTCGAAGACGCTCGATACCGACGACAGCTTCTCCTTCACCTTCGCAGCCGCCGGCGACTACAAATATTTCTGCTCGCTGCATCCGCACATGACGGGACTGGTCAAGGTTGAGTAGCATCGCGAACCAGGGCATGAACATCGTCACATGGACCGGTCGGCGGCGCAGCGCCGGCCGCGCCGTGCGACCGCGAACCGAGCCGGAGATCACGCCGGTGACAACAGCCAATGACGATCCCGAGAGGGCGCGACGCTTCCGCGAGGCGGCGCTGCCCTATCTCGACGACGTCTACACCCTGGCGCGCTATCTCCTGCGCAACCCTGCCGATGCCGAGGATGCCGTGCAGGAATGCTACCTGCGTGCGCTGAAGCATTTCGACACCTACCGTGGCCCGGCGATGAAGCCGTGGCTCTTCGCGATCCTGCGCAACGTCTGCCACGCCGAATTCGCGCGCCGCGCCGGCGCGCCGGCCAAGGCGCTCGACGACGCGCCGGAAGCGGCCGAGCAGCCGCCGCTGTGGCAGGAGAGCGCCGAGACGCCGGAAGGCGCCGTATTGCGGGAACGTGATGCCTCGGCGATCCGCCGGCTGATCGACACGCTGGCCGAGCCGTTTCGCGAGACCTTCGTCATGCGCGAGGTCAACGATCTGTCCTATCGCGAGATCGCGGCGGCGGCCGGCGTGCCGGTCGGCACCGTGATGTCGCGCCTCGCCCGCGCCCGCGCGATGCTGCGCGCCGCCTGGCTCGCGCGGGAGGAGCCACAACGATGACTTGCGATGAAGCCGAGATCCTGATCCACGCGCTGGCCGATGGCGAGCTCGACGCCGGCCACGCGCGCGAGGTCGAAGCCCATGTTGCGAGCTGCCCTCGCTGCGCCGCGGAGCTTGCTGCAATCCGGCAGATGAAGCAGATGCTCGCCGGCACCGACCTCAGCTACAAGGCGTCCCCTGCCTTGCGCCAGCGGATCGAAGCCACCCTGCCGCCGGCCGATGCGGCCTCCATCACCCCGCTCGCTGCAGTGCCGAGCCGACGTACGCTGCTGCGAGGCTTCGCCCTGGGCTCGGCGGTGTCGGCGCTGGCGGCCACCGGCCTCGTCGCCATCGTGCTGCGCAATGACGACCAGCAGCGGATCGAGGCCGAGATCGTCTCGGCGCATCTGCGCTCGCTGCAGGCCGGGCACCTCACCGACGTGATCTCGACCGATCAGCACACCGTCAAGCCCTGGTTCAACGGCAAGCTCGACGTCGCGCCACCGGTGATCGACCTCACCGCACAAGGCTTCACGTTGATCGGCGGGCGGCTCGACTACGTCGACGCACGCGCGATCGGCGCCGTGGTCTATCGCCGCCGCCAGCACGTCATCAACCTGTTCGTGGCGCAGACCGCGTCTACCGAGCGCCGCGCCGCACGGATGGACACCGTCCAGGGCTTCAACATTCGCTCTTGGCACGACCGCGGCCTGAGCTATTGGGCGGTCAGCGATATCGGCGCCGACGAACTCAACGAGTTCGGCGAGCGGTTCGAGCGCGCGATGGGTGCGAACAAGGAGGGATGACGCGCTCTCGCGCTTCAGTCATTGCGAGCGAAGCGTGCCCACGGTCTGTCCGGAGACGAACTGAAACGGTGGGCACGGCGCTACGCGCCTTTGCCCACCCGACGCGAACATCACGCCGATTTGCGGATCGCGTTGTCGACCAGGGTCTTGCCGAGCGACCAGATCGCGCCGGGGACCTTGTGGCTCTGCGCGATGACGTCGTCGAAGGCGCGCTCGATCCAGGCGCAGTCCTCTTCGGTGATGGTCAGCGGCGGCAGCAGCTTGATCGTGTGCAGGCCATGGCCGGCGACCTGGGTCAGGATCTTGTGATCCTTGAACAGCGGCACCGTGATGAGCTGGCAGAACAGGCCCTTGTTGGCGCTCTCCAGCATGGTCCAGGAGGCCTTGAGGCGCAGCGATTTCGGCGGACCGAACTCGACGCCGATCATCAGTCCCTTGCCGCGCACTTCCTTGAGCAGCTCGTAGCCCGGCACCATCCGCGTCAGCGCCAGCCGCAGCTCGGCGCCGCGCTTGGCGGCGGCCTCCACCAGCTTCTCGGCCTTCATCACCTCGAGCGTGGCAATGCCGGCGGCCATCGCGAGGTCGTTCTTGGCGAAGGTCGAGCCGTGCACCACGGCGCGGTCCATGCGGTTGAAGATCTTGTCGAAGATCTGCTTGCGCGTCAGCAGCGCGCCGACCGGGACATGGCCGCCGGACAGCGCCTTCGACAGCAGCACCATGTCGGGCTCGACATTCCAATGTTCCACCGCCAGGAACCGGCCGGTGCGTCCCATGCCGGTCTGGATCTCGTCGGCGATGAAGATGGTGCCATATTTCTTGCAGAGCGCGGCGGCCCCGGGCAGGAACTCGTCAGAGGGCATGTTGACGCCCTTGCCCTGGATCGGCTCGACGATGAAGGCTGCGATCTCGCGCGACGACAGCGCCTGCTCGAGCGCGGCAAGATCGTTGAAGGGGATGGCCGTGCAGCCCGGCAGCAGCGGCTCGAAGCCGTTGCGGAAGTTCGAATCATCGGTCAGCGATAGCGCGCCGTAGGTGAGGCCGTGATAGGAGTGCCCGCAATAGACGATACCAGGCCGGCCGGTCGCGCCACGCGCGAATTTGATCGCGGCTTCCACGGTCTCGGCGCCGGAATTGGCAAAGAACACCTTGTCCAGATACGGGACATATTCCAGCAGCCGCTCGGCAAGAACACCCGCCAGGGTCGAGACGTCGAGCTGAACGAGATTCGGCAGATCGCTGTCGAGGACGCTTTTCAGCGCGGCGCGCAGCGTCGGATGATTGCGGCCGATTGCAAAGACGCCAAAACCGCTGAGCAGGTCAAGATAACGGGCCCCATCACGATCGTAGAGATATTGCCCTTGTCCCTTCTGGAACCCAACATCATATCCAATCGTCTTGAGAACGCGGACAAGCTGCTCGTTCAGATGCCGAGAATGCATCGTGCTGCGCTGCGCTTGGCGCTCCACAAACATCTCGGAAACGTCTAGATTGGGTTTTAGCATCGGCTACATACTTCGGTTGATGGACGTGACGTCAACTGAAAACGCGCAATGCGGCGTTTTGCCCTCATTCGCACCATCAAAGCAAGCACGGGTTTCTGCCAATGTTGCATCGCCTTAGATATCTCATGTCGACGACACTAGCATACTCCGCAGTCGTGTTCGCAGCAGGAATTTCTTCCGCGCTCGCGGCCGACCCCACCGGCGACTGGCGGGTCGCCGACGGCGTCGCGAACATCCGAGTCGCACAATGCAATGGCAGCATGTGGGGCGTCGTGGCCTGGGAGAAGACCCCGGGCGGACGCGACAGCAACAACCCCGATCCGGCCCGCCAGAGCCGTCCGACGCTCGGCATGCCGATCCTGATCGACATGAAGAAGAAGCCCGGCGCAGACGCGTGGGAAGGCCAAGTCTACAACGCCAAGGATGGGCAGCTCTACAGCTCGACCATCACGCCGATCGATCCCGATCACCTGGAGATCAAGGGCTGCGTGCTCGGCTTCCTGTGCGGCGGCGAGACCTGGACGCGGGTCGCTCCGCCGATCCCGTCGAGCCCCGTGAACAGCATGGCTAAAGGTACACAGAAACCAATCGCGCCAGCCCCTGCCCCGGCGGCCAAAACGACGACCGGCGTCGGCAGTGGCGCAACCGCATTGGCCAAGCCGGGACAAAAGCCCGCGGACCAGGTCGGCGATATCTGCCTGCTGCCCGATATCGCGCGCGCCCGTTAATTGGCGTCCGTCACCCGAACAAAAAAGCGGCCGAGAGATCGGCCGCTTTTTCTATTCCGGGATCACGAGCCCTCTTGCTCCTTGATCTCGCGAGGCTTGCCCATCAGCGCCGGCTGGAACAGCAGCACGGCGGCGAGCGTGGTGACCAGCGACAGCGCCAGCAGCTTGCCCATGCTGGACGTTCCGGGATGGCTCGACAGCCACAGGCTGCCGAACGCGGTCGCCGTCGTCAGCGCGCTGAAGAAGATCGCCCGGGTCAGGCTGGTCTGCAGCAGGTTGGTGCGGCCGCCGCGCCACGCCACCACGTAGTAGATCTTGAACGCGACGCCAATGCCAAGCAGGAGCGGCAGGGCGACGATGTTGGCGAAGTTCAGCGGCAGCTTGATCAGCACGCAGATCTCCAACGTCACGGCGCCTGCGACCAGCAGCGGCACGATCGTCATCAGCACGTCGGTGAAGCGCTTCAAGGTCACCCACAACAGGAGGCTGATCACGACCAGCGAGTAGATGCCGGCGTGGATGAATGCCTTCACGATCGTGTCACCTGACTTCAGGATCGACACCGGCCCGCCGATCGCATTGGGCTCGGCCGCCAGCACCGCGTTGGCAAATCGCCTGAGATTGTCGTTGTCATTCGGATCCCCCTTCGGCTGCGCCTCGACCCGAATCAATCCGTCCTTGCTCTTCCACTGCGACACCAGCTCCGGTGGCAGGTTCGCGAGGCTGACGGGCTGCGCCTGCAACGTGGCGCCAAGCTGCGCCAGCGTGATCTTCCACGGCTCGACGAACACCGCCTGCGCCTTGTTGCGCACCGCTTCGCTGGCGCCCGCGAGCCTGGCAAGCGCGTCGGCGAGCCGCCGCGACGCGACCGCGCCCGGCCCACTGCTCTCGCCCGCGGTGCGCCGGAGATTGTCGACGGTCGAGTTCAGGGCGTCCACATTCTCCTTGTCGCTTGGCGCCGCATCGATCTGGTCCGGATTGAGCGCAGGCCCCAGCACCTTCGCGCCCTGCGCGATCAGCTTCAGCTTGGCCGGCTGGTCCTCGGGGACGAAGCTGTCGAGCGACATCACGCGCGCCACTTCGGGGAGCTTCCCGAGCTTGGCCTCGATCGCCTTGGCCTCGGTCTCGGAGCGCGTCAGCACGTCGATCGCGTTGGCGCCCGTGTTCGGATCCTTTCGCAGGTCGAGATAGGTCGCGATCGACTCGGCGCGCGGATTGCGCAGGTTCATCGGGTTGAAGTCGAACTTCATGTAGTAGAGCAGCGGCAGGCCGGCGACGACCAGGCCGAGCGTGCCGACGATGATCGGCACCCGGTGCTTCTCCAGGAAATGATCGACAGGCGCCAGGAAGGCGTAGCCGACCGGCTCCTTCTCGCCGGGCGGATTGAGAATCCTCAGCAGGGCCGGCAGCACCGTGATCGACGACAGGAACGCGATGATCATGCCGGCGCCGGCGATGGCACCGAGCTCGGAGATGCCCTTGTAGTCGGTCGGCAGGAAGCACAGGAAGCCGGCAGCCGTCGCCATCGCCGCAAGCGACAGCGGCACGGCGGAGCGGCGCGCTGCTTCCGCCAGCGCCTCAGGCAGATTGTCGTTCTTGAAGCGCTCGGAACGGTAGCGGACGCTGAACTGGATGCCGAAATCGACGCCCAGGCCGATGAACAGCACGGCGAACGCGACCGACAACAGATTCAGGGAGCCGACCATCATCAGGCCAACGGCCGTGGTGAGGGCGAGGCCGATGAACAGGTTGATGAACACGGCCGAGATGATCTTGGCCGAATGCAGCGCCAGCCACAGGATGATCAGCACGACGATCACGGTGCCGATGCCGTTGACGACGGCGCCCTCCTGCACGGTGGCGTATTCCTCGTTGGCGATCGGCACCGGCCCGGTCAGCCGCACGCGCGCATGAAAACGGTTCGGGAAATCGAGCTCGACCGCGGCCTGCCGGATCGCATCGGTGGCGGCCTTGCCCGGCTCGAGCGCCTGGTAGTCGAGGATCGGCTTGAATTGGATGAAGGCGCGCTTGTCACTGTCTTCGAGCGGCTTGTCGGAGATCAACTGGCGCCAGGAGAAGGTCGCATCGCCCTTGTCGAGCACGGTCTCGACGGTCTGGGAGATGTAGTCGAACGGCCGCGCGACGTTGTCGAGCTTGACTTGCCCGCGCTTGACGCCGGCAAGGCCGGTCTCCAGCGCACCGGTCAGGCCGCGGATCGAGGGGTCCCCGGCCATGATCTCGACCAGCGGTGCCGCCGCGGCGAACTGGTCCGTGAGCTGCTTGACCTCCTCGGTCGGCAGGAACAGCAGGCCGTTCCTGGCGAAGAACTCGCCGCCGCCGAGCAGCTCGACCGATGAGAAGTTCGCGGTGTCGCCCTTGAGCTTCTTGGCGAGCGCATCGGCCGCCACACCTGTCATCTCGGGCGTCGCCGCTTCGACCACCGCCAGGATCATCCGATCGCGATCGAAGGCCTGCTCGTACTGCTGGTCGCGCTTGCGCCAGTCGAGCTCGGGCGAAATGAGCTTGTTGATGTCGGTATTGATGGAGAAATGACGCGCCGTATAGAAGCCCGCGCCTACGGAGAGCAGCAGGGCCGCAATCAATGTCGGCCAGGCAAACCGGGTGCAGGCCTTGACGATCGAGACGACAAACGTGGTCAGCACTTCGTGACTTTCTAATGTTTAGAGAGCTGGGCGGAAACGTCCGCTTCATGGCGGAGTTCCCCGATCAGGGCGAGCCCCGGACGCACACATCCTGAGCGGCGCCCCGACCCGGCCTGGCCCAACCTTTGAAGACGAGGATGGTCCCTCGACGGCGGATCAGGTCGAACGATGCACGGAACCGTCGGGGCGGCTGATATAGCGGCTGTTCTCGGCGGTAAAGTGACGAACGAGTGAGAGCATAACCAACTCAATTAATTGATCTAACTTATAATTACTAAATTACCTGCGGCCTGTCGCGGGCTGTGTGCGACGGGTCACATGCGAGCGACTTGCAGACTGGCTTTCCTCTTCGCTCGATTTTTGACACAAAGCCCTGCGCTTCCATCGGTGTGGCGGGCAATTGGGGCATTCGCTGGTGCGAATATTGCAGCCCCGTCGCACGCACGGAGGTGCCGGGTCGAAAGTGAGGCAACGTGGCTGGACGTCCCATGCAGGTGTATCTCGCGCAGCCGCGCGGTTTTTGTGCTGGAGTCGTGCGTGCGATCGAGATCGTCGAGCGCGCGCTGGAGAAGTATGGCCCGCCGGTCTATGTGCGTCATGAGATCGTCCACAACAAGCACGTGGTGGAGAGCCTGAAGGCCAAGGGCGCCATCTTCGTCGAGGACCTCTCCGAGGTGCCGCCGCGCGCCGTCACCGTGTTCAGCGCCCACGGCGTTGCCCGGACGGTCGAGCAGGAAGCGGCCGCCCGCGGGCTGCCGGTGCTCAATGCCACCTGCCCGCTGGTGACCAAGGTCCACAACCAGGGCAAGCGCTACATGTCCAAGGGCCGTACCCTGGTACTGATCGGCCATGCCGGTCATCCGGAGGTCGAGGGAACCATGGGTCAGGTTCCCGGCCCGGTCCACCTCGTGCAGAACGTGGCCGATGTGGCCACCCTGCCCCTGCCGGTCGATACCCCGCTGGCTTATATTACCCAGACCACGCTCAGCGTGGACGACACCAGGGACATCATTTTAGCCCTTCAAGCCCGCTTTACAGACCTTCAAGGTCCCGATATCCGGGATATCTGCTATGCGACACAGAACCGGCAATCTGCGGTAAGGGACTTAAGCAAGCTGGTGGACGTCATCCTGGTGGTGGGCGCCGCCAACAGCTCCAACTCGAACAGACTGCGCGAGATCGGCACCGAGGCCGGGGTCGCAAGCTATCTGATCGCTGATGGCAGCGAGCTCGATCCGGTTTGGCTGAAGGACGCCAAGGCCGTCGGCATCACCGCCGGCGCCTCGGCCCCCGAAGTCCTCGTCGACGACGTCATCGAAGCCCTACGGCGCATCGGACCAGTCGAGGTCGCGGTGGTCCCGGGGCGGGAAGAAAACATCGAATTCCGCCTGCCGGCCGAGCTGGTCGCGGGCTGATCGGTCCTCGTTTGGTCCAGAAAGAAGAGACGTAATGGCAATCCCCTTCCATAAGGAACTGCGTATCGGGGCCTATCTGATGAAGCAGAAGCTTCTCGGCCGGAAACGCTATCCGCTCGTGCTGATGCTGGAGCCGCTGTTTCGCTGCAACCTGGCGTGTGCCGGCTGTGGCAAGATCGACTATCCCGATGCGATCCTCAACCGCCGCATGAGCGCGCAGGAGTGCTGGGACGCGGCCGACGAATGCGGTGCGCCGATGGTCGCGATCCCCGGCGGCGAGCCGCTGATCCACAAGGAGATCGGCGAGATCGTGCGCGGCCTCGTCGCCCGCAAGAAGTTCGTCTCGCTCTGCACCAACGCGCTGCTGCTGGAGAAGAAGCTCGACCTGTTCGAGCCGTCGCCGTATTTGTTCTTCTCGGTGCATCTCGACGGCCTGCGCGAGCATCACGATAAGGCGGTCTCGCAGAAGGGCGTGTTCGACCGCGCCGTCTCCGCGATCAAGGCCGCCAAGGCGCGCGGCTTCACCGTCAACGTCAACGCCACGGTGTTCGACGGCCATCCCGCCGAGGAGATCGCGAAGTTCCTGGACTTCACGACCGAGCTCGGCGTCGGCGTGACCATGTCGCCCGGCTATGCCTATGAGCGCGCGCCGGACCAGGAGCACTTCCTCAACCGCACCAAGACCAAGCAGCTGTTCCGCGACGTCTTCAAGCTCGGCAAGGGCAAGAAGTGGAATTTCATGCATTCCGGTCTGTTCCTCGACTTCCTGGCCGGCAACCAGGAGTTCGAGTGCACCCCCTGGGGCATGCCTGCGCGCAACATCTTCGGCTGGCAGAAGCCCTGCTATCTGCTCGGCGAAGGCTACACCAAGACCTTCAAGGAGCTGATGGAGACCACCGACTGGGACTCCTACGGCACCGGCAAGTACGAGAAGTGCGCCGACTGCATGGCGCATTGCGGCTACGAGGCGACCGCCGCCAATGCGGCGCTGACCAACCCGATCAAGGCGATGTTCGTGTCGCTGCGCGGCATCAAGACCGAGGGTCCGATGGCGCCGGAGATCGATCTCTCCAAGCAGCGCCCGGCGCAGTACGTGTTCTCGTCGGAGGTGCAAAAGCGCCTCTCCGAGATCCGTCACGACGAGGCGATCGAGGCGCAGCAGAAGGCCTCGACCGCCGCCTGATCTTCACGGCTCTGATCAATCAAAAGGCCGCCGAGTGATCGGCGGCCTTTTTCATTGAACTGATCTCTGGATCGGGATGGACGCTACGCTCCGTGATGAGCAAACGGCTCACGCCTCGGCAGCGGCCAGCGTTTCGGTCTCGAGGAAGTGCTCGGCGGCGAGCATGCCGCTCAGCAGCAGGTCGCGGGCGCCGCGCAGCGAGCGCAGGGCGCGATTGAACTCGATGCCCGTCGACACCAGGCCGCGCAGCACGGCCGGATTGCGGGCGACGCCGCGCAGGATCATCGGCAGGTCGATGTCGCCGTTCGGCTTGATGGCGTCCTTGGCGAGCGACGGGAGGGTGCGATGGGCGGGATCGGAGATCACCCGCAGCGCCGCGAACGGCAGCCCATACTCGGCGGCATAGGCGGCGGCGATGTGGCTCTCCATGTCGACCGCGGCCGCCCCGGTCTTCATGCGCAGCGCCGCCTTGCGGGCCTGGGCCACGACCACCTCTTCGGCCCCGGCCAGCACGCCGCGCACGACGCGGCGCTTCTTCAGGGCGGCGCGAGCGATGTGCTCCTCACGCAGGGAGAGCCCAGACAGCCAACGGGCATCGCCCGCGGTCACCTCGGTGGCGACGACGATGTCGCCGGCCTTGAGGCTGGGATCGAGGCCACCGGCCACGCCAAAGCTGACGACGCCGCGGATCGAGGTCGGATCGAACACGGTGAGCAGCGAGCGCAACTGCCTGGGGTCGCTCGAGCTGCAGATCACCATCATGCCGGGCCCGGCAGCAATCCGGGCCTCCTGCACCAAGCCCGTCACGACCAAGACCGGCCGCGGATCAATCGGGCGATCCGCGGACGTATCGTCCCCCATCCCCAACTTCACAATCCGACCCCTGACACCTTCTCGGACGTCGCGTGATCCGACGTCTCCGTCTCTTGTTCCAAAGCCTCAGCCACGGCGGCGCCAGAGCGGAAAGGCCTTAACAAACCGAGGATTACGCAGAAAAAATCCGCGAGGAAACCCCGTTTGCGCCGCACTGCACCCGTACCCGATGCGTTTTTTGCCTGGTGTTGCCATTTGGCCCCGCCGATCCCTGTTCCGCCCTGGAACAAATTGCGCCGTCGCCACCAGGCGTGGAACTTTAAGCAAGAACTACGCCACGAAAATGTGAGACTCGCGGCGCCGGCGGCATGACGGCGCGGCCAGATTCGGCTGCCCTGCGCCGGTCAGCCGTGCCCGAGCAGGAGATTCGCAGCGCGGTCGCCGGAGCGCACCGAGCCTTCGATGGTTGCCGGCAGGCCGGTATCGGTCCAGTCCCCCGCCAGAGCGAGATTGCCGAACGCCGTCTTCGCTCCCGGTCGGAGCGCGTTCTGCTCGGGCGTCGCCTCGAAGGTGGCGCGACGCTCGCGCACGATCTGCCACGGCGGCAGCTCCGCCTTGATCCCGGCGGCCTTGCAGACGTCGGCCCAGATCGCGGCGGCGAGCTCCTCGCGCGGCATGTCGACCAGCCGATCGCCATTGCTGATGGTGACCGAGAGCCGCTGCGGGAAGGCGAACAGCCATTCGACCAGGCCGCCGACCACCCCGAGCAGAGCTGGTGCATCGCGCGGCGGCGTGATGCGGAAATGGGCATTGACGATGGCGCGATATTTCGTCGGCCCCGTGAGCCCCGGCAGCAGGGCCATCGCCGGCCGCGGCGGCACGGCGAGCACGACGAGGTCGGACGGGCCGAGCGCGACGGTTTCATCGCCGCCGAACCTGAGCCCGGTGACACGACCACCCGCATCGTCGAGGCCGCGCAGCTCGCGGCCGATCCGCACGCTGCCGCCCTTGCCTTCCAGGAATTTCACGGCCGGATCGATCAGCACGCCCGACAGGCCATCGCGCGCGATCAGCGGCCGGCAGGCCTGGCCGCCGGCGAGCAAGGTCTCGCGGACGATGGCGCCGGCAAGCCCCGCCGAGCCTTCCGGCGGATCGCAGTTCAGTGCCGCGAGCAGCAGCGGCTGCACCAGGCGGTCGTACAGCGTGCCCTTGCAGGGAATCGTGCTGCCGATCGTCTTGGACGTACCGGCCCAGATCAGCGGCGACAGCGCGAGGTAGTCGCCGAGCTTGGTATCCGGCACGCGGCGGCCCTCGTCGAACACCCACAGCGGCAGGCGGCCGTTGCCGAGATCGAGCAGCCAGCGCTGGCCGCTCCGGATGTCGACGAAGGCGAACTGCGCCTTCTCCGGCCCGACCAGCCCCGCTTCCGAGCCGATCGCGCGGGCGTAGGACAGCACGTGATGATTGGCCGACAGCAGCAAATGGTTGCCGTTGTCGATCACCAGGTCGGTCGCGGCGTCGTAATAGGACCGGCAGCGGCCGCCGAGCTGCTGCGTGGCCTCGTGGACGTGCACGATGTAGCCCGCATTGGCGAGCCGCACGCCGGCGGAAAGGCCGGACACGCCGGCGCCGATGATGTGAGCGGTCTTTTGCATCAGATGATTGCGTAACGGAGGATGATGCCGATCTTCGTGAGCTTGCTCACGCGGACGGGCTCGCGCGGCAGCGCGAAGCCACGTTCGAGCAGGAGGTCGAACACGGCGCGGTAGTATTTCGACATGATGCGCGGCGCACGCACCGCGCGGCGGCGATTGCGCCGCATGATCTCGTCGGCCTTCTCGAAATGCGTCTTCGCCCTGACGGCAACCGAGTTGCAGACCTTGGGCAGCGCCCGCTCCTGCGTCACCTTGGCCGGATCATCGCCGGTGATTCCGGCGAACAGCAGCGCCTCGCGCGGCAGATAGAGCCGGCCGATGGCCGCGTCCTCGTCGATGTCGCGCAGGATGTTGGTGAGCTGCAGCGCGCGGCCGAGATGGTGGGCCAGCAGGATGCCGTCCTCCTCAGGCATGCCGAAGATGCGCACCGAGAGGCGGCCGACCGCGCTCGCGACCCGGTCGCAATAAAGGTCCAGCGTGGCGAGATCTGGCGCGCGGACATCCTGCGGCACGTCCATCTCCATGCCGTCGATGATGGCGAGGAAATCCTCCCGCTTCAGGCCGAACGTCTTCACCGCGGCGACGTAGTCGCGCAGCCGCGGCGGCGGGTTGCCCTGGTAGAGCGAGTCGATGTCGTCGCGCCATTTCTGCAGCGCCGCCAGTCGCTCGGGCCGCGGCCCGTCGGAATCGGCGATATCGTCGACCTCGCGACAGAAGCTGTAGACCTGGAACATCGCGTCGCGCTGGGCGCGCGGCAGGATGCGCATGGCGGCATAGAACGAGCTGCCGGAGGCCGCCGTGCCGTGATCGATATTGTCTGCGGTCGCCTCGAGGGTCATGCGCCGGCTGCCGATTTGGTGACGGGATGGCGCCCGGCCACGCGGCGGCCGATCTCGCCCATCACCGACGTGAAGGTGAGGCCGAGCATGCCGATGGGCGACAGGTGCACGCGCTCACTCAGCGGATCGCGCACCTTCAGCAGCGCCACGATACGGTCGGCGAAAGCCTGGATCACGGCGATCTCCAGTCCGAAACGAAAATCCTTGACGCCGCTGTTGAGGTCCCTGCCCTCATCGAGCAGCGCCGCGTTACGCACCGCGAGCTTCTGCAGGCAGGCCAGCAGTTGCGGCGGCGATCTGGACTCGCCGAGCATCTCGACGGTGGCGCCGGCTTCCGCCAGCGCATCGCGCGGCAGGTACACGCGATTGAGCGCCTTGTAGTCCTTGCCGCAGTCCTGCAGGTGGTTGTTGATCTGCAGCCCGGCGCAGATCGCATCCGAGGCCGGCCAGGTCGCGGTGGACTCGCCGTGCACATCGAGCATGAAGCGGCCGACCGGCATCGCCGAGTAGCGGCAGTAGTGGATGACCTCGTCCCAGTTCTCGTAGCGCAGCTTGGTCACATCCATCCGGAAGGCAACCAGCAGATCGAGCGCATGCCGGGGCGGCATGCCGCGCTCGGCGAGCGCCCGGCGCAGGCTGACGGCGACATCCTGGGTCTCGCCGGTCCCGGTCAGCTCGGCTTCGAGCAGATCGAGCAGCCGCAGCTTCTCCTCACCCGGCAGGCTCGGATGATCGGCGATGTCGTCGGCGGTTCGCACGAAATTGTAGAAGGCAAGGATCAGCGCCCGGTGCTCTGGACGGATGATCCAGGAGGCCACCGGAAAGTTCTCGTCCCGGTGTGTCTTGCCGGATCGCAAATCGCTCGCGGTGGTCATGGACGAAACAGCTATCAGGTTGAAAGGGCGCTACCGAAAACAATGCCCGCCGCTTCGCTCATGCGAACGGATTGCTCGCCCCCATATAGGCGAAGATCCAGCCAAAACCAATGCAATCGATGTCGGGCAGCCCATAGGATCGAACCGCCGCCCTGCCCTGAGGGGCGGGCCGGCGGTCGTTAACCAAGAGAGTTCGGAAACAACCGTTCCGAACGGCAACCGCTTACTGGTTGTGGGTCTTCAGCACCTGATCGCAGGCCGGGCTGATCTTGGGGCGGTTCTCCTTCAGGCACGCAAGGATGGTGAAGTCACCCTGATCGATGACGGCACGACAGAACTTCTGAACGTCACGCGTGCAGGCCGCCTGCTCTTCGGGCGTGCCGCCGCGGCCTTGCGCGAACGCGCCGGTGGAAACGGACACCGACGACAGCAGGGAAAGTGCCAGGAAAATCTTACGCATCGTGTTCCTTCATTTTGACAGCAGAGGAGACCTCCCGGATCGCCGATGCTGCCCGGGAAACACCTGTTTGGTTTGGCAAGGACCGCAAGCCCCCCAGCGCCGGAGGTACGCTGCCAAATGCGGCCAAATTTGCGCCCTATGATCCCGAGCGGATCAAGCTCGGACATCACAGCTTTGGCACAAACAAGGCGTTGATACTAGGGCGTTATTCTCGGAACACGTTTTTCGCATTTGGCTGTTGCAAGCATGCCGCGCGGACCGTTAGATGCAGCGCCGTCGAGGCGGCTTGCGTGCAGCCGTCTTGCGAGGACGACCATTCGGCGCCGACCCGTCGCACGGTGTCGGCGGGCATCATGGCATCCGGTCGCAGCGCCCGACCGGCCGTCATTTGAACCTAACCTTCGGCGAGAACACCAAGTGTTCGAAGCGGCGGCGTACGCCGACACAGCGGTGTCATTTTGGATGGGAAACTCGATATGAAACTGTTCGGCTCACCTTTCTCTGGGCGCGTCGTCAAGGCCGCCGGTCTCGGAGCGGCATTGTTCGTGGCGGCGACCGCGGTTCAGGCTCAGTCGGGCCCGTTCGCCGGCTTCGACGGGTCGTGGTCGGGCAACGGTACGGTCGCGCTGTCCGACGGCACCACCGAGCGCATCCGCTGCAAGGCCAGCTACAAGGTGGCCGGCGCCAATCTGAAGCAGAGTCTGCAATGCGCCAGCGACAGCTACAAGTTCCTCCTGACCAGTGACGTCACCAGCCAGGGCGATCGCATCTCCGGCAACTGGAGCGAATCCAGCCGCAACGTGAACGGCGAGCTGCAGGGCACCGCCGGCAACGGCCAGATCGACGTGTTCGTGCAGGCCGCCGGCTTCGCCGCCAGCATCACCCTGAGGACCAGCGGCAACAAGCAGGTCGTGCAGATCTCCTCCAAGGGCGAGATCCGCGGCGTCAACATCACGATGTCGAAGACCTGAACGGTCGCGACATCGTCAGCAACGGAATGCGCGAACGGCCCTGACGACGTCAGGGCCGTTTTGTTTTTTGAGACATCAGAGACCATGAGCATTCGGCCCCCCGCTGTCGTCGCCCGGCTCGCCGCCTTCGCTAAAGCTCCGGCGCGCCCTTGAACTCATGGCCGCGTCGAAGCCGAAGGCGCAGACGGGACCGGGCGACCCAGCATCCAGAGGCAGTCGTGACTAAGTCGATAAGCCGCGGCGTACTGGATCGCCCGCGTCGTACGCGGGCGATGACAGTGTTGGATTGGGCTTAGATCACGCCCCTCACACCGGCTTGCGCTTCAGCTTCTGCGACAGGTTGATCAGGAACATCGCGGTCGGGCGGAGGATGAAGAGGTCGGCGAACAGCGCCGCCACCATCGAGAACGCGCTGAGCCAGCCGAACAGCCGCAGCGACGGCAGATCCGAGAATACGGTGACGACGAGGCCGCAGGCCAGCACCACCGTGGTGAGGATCAGCGCCGGTCCGACCAGCACGGTGGCACGCTCCACCGCGACCGCGGCGCTGACGCCGGGCGCACTCTCCATCCGCAGCCGGTTCAGGAAGTGGATGGTGGCCGACAGACCGAGGCCGAAGGAGACCGTGAGCGCCACCACGCTGGCAAATTGCAGCCCCTCCCCCATCGCCCACAACAACGTCCCGGACATCACCACCGGGAAGATGCCGGGCAGGATGCAGGCGAGCATCACCACCCAGGAGCGGAAGGCGAGCCCGATGAACATCGCCACCAGCGCGAACTCGATGGTGAGCCCGTGATTGAGCTTCTGGATCATGCTGGCGGAGTTGCGCGCGGCGATGGCGGCAAGGCCGGTGACCGCGATCTCAAAGCCGGGGTGCTTCTTCCTGACCGTGTCGAGCTCATGATCAAGCTTGTCGACCACCGGCAGCAGCTGGCTGGAATCCAGATCGGGAACGCGGCCGGCGACCACCACCGCATCCTGCTCCTTGTCGATGAAGCGGCGCACCAGATGCTCGGGGATCAGATTGACGTATTCCTGCAGCGTCGCCGTATCGGACGAGCCGGCCTTCTCGGCCAGCCAGCGCCTGAGCGTCTCGACCGACCAGACGTTGCCGACACCGGCAGTCTTCTCGACCGTGGCGTGGACGTCGGCGATGGTCTGCAACGTCTCCGGCGCATAGAGCGAGGCGCCCTTGGGAAACTGGATCAGCACATTGACCGGATTGGCGCCGGTGAGCTTGGCATCGAGCCGGTTGCTCGCCGCCACTGCCTGGCGCTTGTCCGGCACCTGGTCGGCGAGCCGGTAGCGCGGCTCCAGGCTCGCATAGACCACCGCGAGCGAGCCGACGAACACCACCGCGATCAGGCTGAACAGGCCGGGACGACCGACCATGCGCACCGCGATCCAGTAGCAGAAATTGCGCAGCGCCTGCACGCCGGCATCGGCCCCCTGGAATTTGACCGCGAACGTCTTCTCGTTGCGCACCAGCAGCACGCCGAACACCGGCACCAGCGACAGCACCGCGACCAGCGCGATGATGGTGGCGGCAAGCCCCGCCTCGCCGAACTTGCGGATCAGGTCGCTGTCGGAGAACTGCAGGGCGATGAAGGAAATGCCGGCGGTGGCGTGGGTCAGCACACAGGCGGGGCCGACGACCAGCACGGCGTTCTTGAACGCCGTCACCTTGTCCTGCCCTGCGATCAGGCGGTCGCGGGCGGCGAAGGTGAGCTGCATCGAATCGGAGAAGCTGATGACCATGATGAGCGGCGTCATCACGTTCAGGAACATGTTGAGATTGAAATTGGCCCAGCCGAGCGCGCCGAGCGCGAGCATGATCGCGATCAGCGGCGGAAACGCCGCCGCGATCATGAAGGAGACCTTGCGGAAGAAGATGATGGCGATGATGCAGCCGGCGAGAATGCCGAGAATGTTGTAGGTCAGCCCGTCACGTTCCACCGCGTTGCGGATCTCGAGCTGCATGACCGGCACGCCGGAAAGCTGGACATTCAGGCCGGTGTCGGCGAGGTTCTCCGCCATCAGCTTCCGGATGTCGCCCACCACCTTCCCGAGATCGTTCGAGGCCACCACCTTGGGCTCGAGCGACAGCACGATCAGGGCGAGCGTGCCGTCCTCCGACAACAGCTTGCCGCGGATGATCTCGTTGGACTTCACCGTTTCGATGAACTTGTCGTAGGCCTCGCCCTCCGGCAGATCCGACGGAAACAGCGCTGCCGGCAGCTTGCCGGGCGCCGGCGCCTGACGGGCCGAGAACAGCGACACCAGGCCACGGGTGCCCTCGACCAGTTGCAGGTCGGTCACGAAGTCACGCAGCTTCTCGAGGTTCTGGCGGGCCAGCAAGGTCTTGCCCTCGACCACGACGAGGACGTCGAATTCCTCGGCCGGGAACTTCTTCGTCACCTCCTCGTACTGGTGGAATTCCTTGCTGTCGGAGCGAAACAGCTGGCTGAGCGAATCGTCGATCTGGATCCGCTTGATGCCGAACACCGCCGCCACGATCAGGACGAGCAGGACGACGCAGGAGAAGATCGGCGCCTTGACCGCGAGGAGGCCGAGCCGCTCGATGCCGAAAGCGATGCTGTCGGCCGGCCGGTGCTCGACCTTCTCGACATGGACTTCGTTGTCGTGCCTGACTTCCAGCATGCGGTGTCCAGTGGTTGGGGGCGGCCTAATTCGGAAGGCCTGAGCGCATAGGGCAGAAATAAGGCCGCTCAGCGAAGCAGAGATGACCGCATTGTGGCCCGCAGCCGAAGCTAATCCTTGAAAACATGTGACAATTCGTCGAGGCCGGGTCTAGCAGGGTTCACTCCCCGGCCGCAACCATGCCCGGCCACACAAGACGGCGAGCCGGCATGGCTTCCGATCACGCCACGATTCTGCCGTGCTTGAAAAGAGCGTGGACGGCCCGGACGGGCGCTGGGCTCAAAAACCTGAACGACTCAAGGACCGGTATCCGACCGAGCCGTCCCTTGCCCGGGGCAGGCCGCGGACCGGTGCCGGCGAGCGCCACTCGCCGCCCCTGCCCCAGAGAGGACCATCACCCTGCGGGAAGGGCGGCCTCGCGCAGCCGGATCGAGTAGTTCGACGCGTTCTGATTCCCGCGCGAGGCGGCGCGCGCAAACATAATGAGGTGATGCGCGATCAGCGCCACGGCGATGAAATTCTCGATCTCGCCTCGCTTCAGCTGGCTCCAGGCAAAGCGCCAGAACGGCCGCTTGTAGTCGCCGAGCACGCCCACCTTCCAGAAGATCTTGCCCATCATGACCAGGCCGCGCCTGATGTTCGGCCAGCTCTTCATCTCGTCGCTGACCGGCACCTTGATGCGGTTGGCGTAGGTGGTGTCGCATTGGTGCTTGTAGCGTGCGAGCAGCCGCTCCGGCTCATAGGCCACCTCCATGCAGCGCCGCCACGCCGTGACCACCTCGTCATAGGGCATCAGGAATTTCACGTTGGAGTCGCGGCCGTCATCGTGGACCAGCCTGCCCTCGCGCTCGAGGCGATCCCACAGCGGCGTCTTCGGCAGCGCCTGCAGCAGATTGATCGTGAGCAGCGGGATCCGGCTCTCCGCGACGAACTGCAGCAGCGCGTCCGCGGTCTGCGGCGTATCGGTGTCCAGCCCCATGATGATACCGGAGACGACCTCCATGCCATAGCCGTTGATGGTCCTGATCCCCTCCAGGATCGGCACCATCATGTTGTGGTCCTTGTGCATCGCCGTCAGCGCATCCGGGTCGGGCGTCTCGATGCCGCAGAAGATCGTGATGAAATAGGCCTCACGCATCTTCTCCAGGATCTCGGGCCGCTTGGCGATGTTGAGCGTGGCCTCGCAGGCGAGCCGCATCACATAGCCGGTGCGCTTCTGCCATTCGATCAGATGCGGCAGCAGGTCCATCGCCGCCTTGCGGTTGCCGATGAAATTGTCGTCGACGAAATAGACCGAGCCGGTGACGCCGCATTCCCTGAGCTTGTCGAGCTCGGCGATGATCTGCTGCGGCGACTTGATGCGCGGGTTGCGTCCATAGAGGCCGGGGATGTCGCAGAACTCGCACTGATAGGGGCAGCCGCTGGAATACTGGATACTGCCGAGAAAGTACTTCTTCACCTCGGCGAGCTCATAGGCCGGCACCGGGAAATCGGTCATCGCCACCCGCTCGTCGGTCCGCAGCACGACCTGCTGCGCAGGCCGCGACGGATCCCGCGCCAGCCGCGCGATCAGCTCGTCGGTGGCATCGCCGAGCTCGCCGACATGCAGATAGTCGAAGCTCGGATAGTAGTCCGGACAGGCGCTGACGGAGGGGCCGCCCAGCGCGACCGGCAGGTCGAACGCATGCGCCCTCTGGCAGATGTCGTTCATCTGCTGACGCTGGATGTGCATTCCGCTGACGAACACCGCTTCGGCCCAGGAGAAATCCTCGTCCTGCGCCGGGCGGATGTTCTCATCGATGAAGCGCACCTGCCAGGAACTCGGAAGATAGGCCGCGATCAGCAGCAGCCCCTGCGGCGGCATGAAGGCCTGGACGCCGTCGGTGAGCGGATAGGCATGCTCGAAGGTTCCGAACGACGAGGTGTAGCGCGGAAACACACAGAGAATGCGACGTACCGTTTCGATGCCCTCGAATCTCATCGACTGCCCCTCGCGACAACCCGCTAACTGGTTACCTTACGGCCGAAGATAAGGCTTCGCCACCCCTTCCGGAAAAGTTGAGTGCGATCGAGCCTCCCGCTCCCGTCGCAGGGCGCAACGTCCCCTCCGCATGCCGGATGCTCGCGCCGTCTGGCCTGATCAGACGCGCCCCGACGAGGCGACCTGATCCGATGCATCGCAATGCGGATGGCGGAATGCGAAGGGCGATCTAAAGTTCCAATGAGATGGATCATTGATCGATCGAGCGCAACGACCGTTCCCGGCCGGTCTCCGATCGGCGAACCAATGGGGGAGCGCGTGCGCGGCCGGCCACCGGTTGCAATGCATTTGCAGGGGAACGAGGGGCCTCGAAATGGCGCATGCCCTCCGTAGTCGACCGGATGCCCCGGCGCCCGCCCCTGCTGCGGAGCACCAACTAATCGATTGAAACGCCAAGCGAAGTACGCGGGGGTTGCATAATACTGACGGTGTCAACTTAACGCTTTCTCCATGAAGGTTTTGCATAACTATTAACAATCAAGCGCCTCCTGCGTCGTAGCAAAAACTCGCGGTATCTCACCTCATGACCTCACGCCCGACGTCAACGAATACGGCCACGCGCCAATCCATCGCAGTCAAGCTCTATGCAATCTTCGCGTTGTTTGCGCTATTGACCGCCGCAATCACCTGGCTGTCCGACTACAACTCGCGGCGGGCCACGGAGCTCATCAAGGCCATCGAGACGGCCAATCTCGCCGCTCACAACGTTCAGCTGGTCAACGGCCTCGTCTATGCCGTCGTCATGGAGTCCCGCGGCGTCTATATGTCGACCGACCCCGCCGTCGTAAAACAATACGGCAACGGCTTGCTCAAGTTCAATGCCGACATCCTGAAGGTCGTCGACAAGTGGCAGGCGATCGTACAGGCCGACGACGCCCAGCAATTCGCAACATTCAAGAAGCGGATCGACCAATTCGTCGAATTCCGCGCCGAACTGGTCCGCCGCGCCAATGAAATCAGCCCGGCCGCGGGACGCGAGTGGGGCGACAACGACGCCAATCGCTCCGTGCGCAAGGCGCTCAACCAGGATCTCGAGGCGCTGTCCAAAGTCTATGTCGAGCGCGCAGGAAAGATCGCCGAGGAAACGGCGCTGAACAACAAGCTCTCGCTCGTGCTGACCGGCCTTGGCGGCTTGATGTTGGTTCTGGTCGCAGCCGGCGTGGTGATCATCGCTCGCTCGATCGCTCGGCCGCTGTCTCAGATCACCGATACGATCCGCCGGGTCGCCACCGGCGCCGAGAACGTCGAAGTGCCGTATGCCGGGCGCGCCGACGAGGTCGGCGAGCTCGCTCGCGCCATCGGCGTGTTCCAGCAGGCGATGGCCCATAACCGCGACCTCAATGTCCAGGTCTCGCAGGACTCGGAAATCCGCGAAGCCCGCGCCCGCCACATCGAGACCGCGGTCGAGCAATTCCGCACCGCGATCGGCAGCGTGATGCGGACCGTCACCGAGAACGCCGCCGCGATGCGCCAAACCGCCGAGATGATCACGCGGCTGACGGCCGATGCCAACGAGCGCGCGGTCACCGCCGCCGGCGCGACGTCGCAGGCGTCGACCAACGTCTCCGCCGTCGCGAGCGCCGCCGAGGAATTGTCGACGTCCGTCGAGGAGATCGGCCGGCAGATCCGGCAGTCGGCCGGCGCCGTCGAGCAGACCGGCCAACGCACCGAGAAGTCGGTCACGGAGATCGAGGGCCTTGCCGCCGCCACCCAGCGCATCGACGGCGTGCTGACCCTGATCCAGACCATCGCCGAGCAAACCAATCTCCTCGCTCTGAATGCGACCATCGAGGCCGCCCGCGCCGGCGAGGCCGGCCGTGGTTTTGCCGTGGTCGCTCACGAGGTCAAGGCGCTGGCCGGGCAGACGGCCAAGGCGACCGAGGAGATCAGCCAGAACGTCGGCCTGATCCAGGCCTCGACCAAGACCGCGGTCGACGCGGTCCGCGAGATCGGCCAGGCGGTCCGCGGCATCAACGAGATCACCTCGAACATCTCCAATGCGATCCAGCAGCAGGACCAGGCGACGCGGGAGATCTCGGCCAACGCGCAGTCGACCGCCCAGGGCAACCAGACGCTGGTCATGAACATCGGCTCGCTCCGCGACGCCATCAGTGAGACCTCGACGGCCGCCGCCTCCGTCCTGTCGGCGTCCGGCGACCTCAACGCGACCGCGCAGACGCTCGCCAACGAGGTCGAGAAGTTCTTCCAGAACCTGCGCTCGGGTCCCTCCGCGGAGATGCGGCTGCGCAAGGCGAGCTGACGGCGGCGAGCCATCGGTCGCGGAAATCGCCCCGCAAGACGTGATCCGTTCCGATATCGGAACCGTTTCTTGGTTTTTGGAGAGCCCTCGTGCGCCAGACAGCCAAGAAACTTCCGTTCGCCTGCGACCCGGTTGCGGTCACCCAGGATGACGTCGAGGACGCCATCCGCACCATCCTGACCTGGATCGGCGAGGACCCGTCACGCGAGGGTCTCTCCGAGACCCCGGCCCGCGTCGCGCGGGCCTACAAGAGCTATTTTTCCGGCTATGAGCAGAACCCCGAGGAGTATCTGCGCAAGACGTTCGAGGAGACCGCCGGCTACGACGAGATGGTGCTGTTGCGGAACATCCCGTTCCAGAGCCATTGCGAGCACCACATGGCGCCCATCATCGGCCGCGCCTGGGTCGGCTACGTGCCGCGCAACCGCGTCGTCGGGATTTCCAAGCTCGCCCGGGTCGTCGAGGCCTATGCCAGCCGGCTGCAGATCCAGGAGCGCATGACCGCCGAGATCGCCAACATCATCGACGAGGTGCTACAGCCGCAGGGCGTGGCGGTTGTGATCAAGGCAGCCCATCACTGCATCAGCTCGCGCGGCGTCAAGAAGCACGGTGTCGATCTCACCACCAGCCGCATGCTCGGCTGCTTCCGCACCGAGCCGATGAGCCGCCAGGAGTTCCTGGCGATGGTCAATTCCGACCTGAAGGATTGAGGGTCCGGAAAATCCTCGGCCCGCTGTGATCCAGCCGTCCATGGTCCACGTTATCCAGGATTAAGCAGCGTGCCGGGGACCATGACCACGCGACTGAGAGCGACTGGATTAGCGCAATGGAACGTGGCATCGTCCCGGCATCGATTTGCACGGGCGTTCGGTGCCCGTACCAGGGTGAATGTGAGCAGAGGGCCGAAGGCGACTGTGGACTGGGCTGAATTGATCGGACGCGTCGCCGCGCGCGGCGACCGCGAGGCGTTCAAGACCCTGTTCGCGCATTTTGCGCCCCGCATCAAAGGCTTCCTCATCAAGACCGGCTGCAACGCCGACGACGCTGAGGAAATCGCCCAATCCACCATGGTGGCGGTGTGGACGAAGGCGGGGCAATTCGATCCATCGACGGCCGGCGCGGCCGCCTGGATCTTCACGATCGCGCGAAACCAGCGGATCGACGCCGCGCGCAAGGCCGCCCGCGACAGCCGGCTGAGCAAGGAGGTCGTGCGCGACGAGGAGGCCGATCCGACGCTCGCAGCCGATCAGATCGTCTCGCGTGTCGAAGATGCCACACGGGTGGCGGCCGCGATCGAAAGATTATCGGTGGAGCAATCCACCGTGATCCGCCTGTCGTTCGTTGAAGAACGACCGCATTCGGAAATCGCGGCGGTGCTCGGCCTGCCGCTGGGTACGGTAAAGTCACGAATCAGACTGGCGATGAATCGCCTGAGAGACCTGTTGGACGACGCGACATGACGATCAGCCACCACCCGCCGGAAGACCTGCTGGCCGACTTCGCCACTGGTGCGCTCGACGAGGCCGAGCGGCTGGTCGTCGGTGTCCATGTCGCCGATTGCGGCCGATGCCAGCGCTTCGTACGCGCCATCGAGCAGCTCGCCGGCGCCTCGCTGGACGCGGCCGAGCCGGTCGCGACGGGCGCGGATGCTTTCGATGCCGTGATGGCACGCATCGATCGACGCCCGCAGGCGGCGCCGCAGGTGAGCGAGGTCGCCGAGCACGATCCCGAGCTCGCGGACCTGCCCGAGATGGTCAAGCGCTGCAAGATCGGCAAGCGCCGGCGCGTAGCGCCGGGCATCAGCATGCGCCCGATCCTGCTGCCGGGCACCGGCAAATCGCGCGCCTTTCTGCTGCGCTCGGAGCCCGGGGCGCGGATGCTGGAGCATACGCATTCCGGCAACGAGCTGACCTGCGTGCTGAAGGGCAGCTTCAGCCATCTCGGCGGCTATTACGGACCAGGCGACTTCGACTATGGCGACGACGAGGTCGACCATCGTCCGGTGGTCGGTGACGAGGGCCCCTGCCTCTGCCTCGTCGCGATGACCGGCGACCTGCGCATGCACGGCCTGCTCGGCCGCCTCATCAGCCCGTTCGTCCGGCTCTGAATTCCTCCGCCGTCCTTGTGAGCGCAGCGAAGCAATCCAGGGCGACGCGAAGGGCCTGGATTGCTTCGTCGCTTCGCTCCTCGCAATGACGACCGCAAGCATTCGGGTGATCCGCATCTGACTCTGACCCGTTTCCGCTCAGAGAGAGCGCATGGAGGAGAAGGATGCGATCAGCAAGCGCGGATCAGCGGATCAGAAGGGTTACGTCGCGCATCTCTGCAGCCAGCGGCCCGTGCCGGACGCAACGATGAGCAAGCCTTTGCCGAGCTCCATGCTGCAACGATCTTGAAGATGCGGAAGACCGTGCGCGCCGCAGCGCGGCCGAGATCCGCGCCATCCGCAGCCACGCCGACGCGATCGCGTCGGCCGTGGTGTAGGACCCGACGCGGTTTCGGTCCCCTGCTTGCTGGCGGACCGCCGATCGGTCATATCTGGGGCGGTTCCACGCTGCCCATGCCGAGATTCATGACCGGAAATCCCCCGCGATGACCGCTGCCATCGTCGCCGTCTTCACGCTCGCCTATGCCGTGGTGGCGCTGGAGCACCCGTTCCGGATCAACAAGGCGGCCACCGCCCTGGTCGGCGCCGGCCTGATGTGGACCGTCTACGCCGTCATGGGCGGGACGGCGCCGGCGGTCGCGGCCGAGCTCAACGAGTCCGTGGCCTCGACCGCGCAGATCATCTTCTTCCTGATCGGCGCGATGACCATCGTCGAGGTCATCGACGCCCATAACGGCTTCGAGGTCGTGACCTCGCTGATCGGCACCCGCAACCAGGTCACCCTGGTCTGGCTGGTCGGCTTCGTCACCTTCTTTCTCAGCGCCATGCTCGACAACCTCACCACCGCGATCGTGATGGTGTCGCTGATGAAGAAGCTGTCCGGCCGCGACGAGGACCGCCTGGTCTTCGCATCGATCATCGTCATCGCCGCCAATGCCGGCGGCGCCTGGTCGGCGATCGGCGACGTCACCACCACCATGCTGTGGATCGGCGGCCAGATCACGCCGCTCGCGATCATGAAGTCGGTTTTCATCCCCTCGCTCCTGAACCTGCTGGTCCCGCTCGCCGTCGTCAGCGTCACCCTGCGCGGCAAGCAGCTGGTGCCGCCGGCGAGCGCCGGCCTCGCCTCGATCAGCCCGATCCTGCCGTTCGAGCGCAATTTGATGTTCTTCATGGGCCTTGGCATCCTGGTCGCCGTGCCGGTGTTCAAGGCGGTGACCCACCTGCCGCCGTTCATGGGCATCCTGTTCGGCCTTGGCCTCTTGTGGATGGTCGGCGAGATCGTCCATCGCGAGAAGGCCTCCGAGCAGAAGCAGCGCCTGACCCTGGTGCATGCGCTGACCCGGATCGACATGCCCTCGATCGTGTTCTTCATCGGCATCCTGCTGGCAGTCGCCGCGCTCGAGCACACCCACATCCTCGAGGCGCTGGCGCAATGGCTCGACCGTACCGTCGGCCGGCTCGATCTGATCGTGATCGTGCTCGGGCTCGCCAGCGCCGTGATCGACAACGTGCCGCTGGTCGCGGCGTCGATGGGCATGTACAGCCTGAGCCAGTTTCCGCCCGACAGTTTTCTGTGGGAGTTCGTCGCCTATTGCGCCGGCACCGGCGGCTCGATCCTGATCATCGGCTCGGCGGCCGGCGTCGCCGCGATGGGGCTCGAGAACATCCACTTCTTCTGGTACGTGCGCCGCATCAGCGGCATCGCCTTGCTTGGCTATTTTGCCGGCGCCGCCGCCTACGTCATCCAATACAATCTGCTTCATTGATCGGGACCAACGCATGAGATGGTCGTGGCACAGTCTTGCAGCCGTCGCGACTGCCATGCTCATCGGCATCGGAGCTGGCCGCGCCGACGACGCGACGATCCGCAGCGGCTACGCGCTCGGCCCGGCCAGTTGCGGCGACGGCGCCCTCGCCTTTCCGCGCCTCCAGATCGACATGAAGCCGGGCTTCTGCGCCGGCCTCGTCGCCAGCCGCGACGACGGCCTGAGATTTCCGCGCGGCATCGTGCAGATCCCCGGCCATCGGCTGTTCGTGATCGCGGACATGGGCGGCTGGGGCCATGACGACGGCCGGCTGCTGATCCTCGATCCCGCGGCGCCGGCCGGCCAGCGCCTCCGCGAGGCGATCACGCGGCTGTCCTATCCGTTCGGGCTTGCGGCCGGTCCCGACGGCAAGATCTACGCCGCCACCGATACGTCGATCTTCCGCTTCGATCCGCTCGCGAGCAATCCGAAAGCAACGATCGAGACCATCATCCGCGACCTGCCGGGACGCCGCCTCACGCTGCCCGACGGCACGCGCCTATCGGAAAGTGCGCATCCGCTGAAGGCATTCGCCTTCGACCGCACCGGACGGCTGTTCGTCAACATCGGCTCGCCTAGCGACAACTGCCTGTCGCAGGCGCCGATCACGCAGCCCTGCGCCGCCGGTGAAGGCACCTCGGCGCTCGCCGCGATCTGGCTGTTCACGCCACCGACCGGCAGCGTCTTTGCGGCGCTGAAATCCGGCGATCCGTCGCCGCCGCACGAGGTCTACGCGCGCGGCCTGCGCAACTCAATGGCGTTGGCCCTGCATCCGCGCTTTCCCGATCCCGGCACCGCCTTGCTGCAGGGCGAGAACGCGCGCGATCTGCAGGACGTGTTCGCACCCAACGAGGAGATCAACGCCATCGAGCAAGGCCGCCACTATGGCTGGCCCTATTGCTACGACCTGACGACGCCGAGCCCGGAATTCAAGCGCGTGCTGCAATCCGGCGCGCTCAAGAACCTCTGCAACACCACCACGCTCTACAAGCAGCCCTGGTCGCTGCTGCCACCGCATGGCGCGCCGCTCGGCATGCTCTACTACACGGGCGATCGCTTCGGCGAGCTGAAAGGCAGGCTGCTGGTCGGCCTGCATGGCTACCGGCCGACCGGCAGCCGGCTGCTCGCCTATGAGGTCGACGAGCGTGGCTTCCCGAAAGTGAGCCCGGCGCCGGTGCGCTATCATGTGAGCTGCGCCGCCGAGCCGACCCGCGCTTTCCAGACCGCAGCCGGTCCCGCGCCGGCTGCGGCGTTCGACGAGATCATCACCGGCTGGCATCGCGTCAACGGCATCCGGCCGCAAGGCGCGCCGGTCGGCATGACCGTGGCCGACGACGGCGCGATCTGGCTGGTGGAGGACAAGAACCAGACCGTGATCCGGATCGACCACACGGACGAGGCTGCACCCGAGCCGTTGCCTTGCGACACGAGAAGCGATCAACTGATCGACCGGCTGGCCGCCTTGGTGCTGGACGATGCTGCCGGGCGCGCGCGGTTGGCGATGGTGCGCAAGAACCTCATCGAGAAACACTGTCGCGGTTGCCATTCGGATTTCGGCCTCGAGGCCGGACAATCCGATCGAGACAATGACCTCGCGGTGCTGCGCTTCATGCTGGCCCAGGACGGCTGGATCTATCCCGGCGATCCCGAAGCCGGCCGGCTGCGTCAGCGATTGCGCGGGTTGGGTGCCGAGCGGCAGATGCCGCCCGGGGCTGACCTGATCAAGACGGAACCAGGCTATGCGAAACTGCTTGATGTTGCCGACGACCTCGTCGCACGCCTGGTTCCAGGCACGCGGATGCGGGTCAAAGCGGGCGGCCCGCCGCACCGCAAGTTCTTCGCCGCGGACGGCCGCGAATGCGGCGACATTCCGTTCGGCAAGATCGTCGTGGTGACCGAGAGGTCTGCCGTCAATAAGCCCGGCTTCAGCCGTCTCTTCCGGCCAGCCGACACCTATCTCAACGGCACCTGCACGGACGACGATGGCTATTATATCCAACAGCAGTTTCTGGTGCCGCTCTGACGGACGCGACGAGATCATCCCTGGGATGAGCAAAGCGACTGCCACAGGCGTAGTGTGCTCCCCTCCCCCTTGCGGGGAGGGGTCGGGGGTGGGGGTAGTCGCGAGCACCGCTGCCCGCGATGGTGGGCACGGCGCGCCGCACACGGTGTTGGCTCGGAAGCAGCGTCGCATCGCGCCCTTGCCCACCCTACGCATCCCGCGTTTGGCGGAACTCGCAATGCTCGTCCTTGCGACCGTCCCTGCTCTGGCCGCCCCAAAACTGTTCGAGAGCACGCAGCTCACACCATCAGGCGAATACACCTTCGGCATCGAAGGCCCCGCCGTCGACCGCGACGGCAATCTGTTCGTGGTCAATATCAGCAAACCCGGCGCGATCGGCAGGCTGGCGCCGGAAGCGACGGCCTCGGAGAAATTCACCGAGCTGCCCGACGGCAGCATCGGCAATGCGATCCGCATCGACGCTGCCGGCGTCATATTCGTCGCCGACTACAAGAAGCACAACATCTTCGCCATCGCCCCCGGCACGACCGAGCCCCGCCTCGTCTTCCATGCCGATGACATGAGCCAGCCCAACGACATCACGCTGTCACGCGACGGCACCATCTATGCGAGCGATCCCAACTGGAAGGCGCGCAGCGGCCGCGTCTGGCGCATTGCGAAGGGCGCTGATGGCGTGATGCAGGGCGCGGCGATGATCGCGCCACGCGCCATGGGCACCGCCAACGGCATCGATCTCAGCCCCGACGGCCGCACGCTCTATGTCGGCGAATCCAACAGCGGCGAGATCTGGTCCTATGCGATCGACGGCGACGCGCTGACACGGCCGAAGCTGATCAAGACCTTCGAGCCGAACACGATCGACGGACTGCGCACCGACGCCAGCGGCCGGCTGCTGGTCGCGCGCATCCTCAAGGGCAGCATCGCCATGCTGGCGCCGGATGGGCGCATGATCAGGGAGATCGCGCTGAAAGCCAAGGAGCCGACCAACCTCGCCTTCGGCGGCACCGACGGCAAGACCGTGTATGTGACCCAGCGCCAGGGCGGCTTCATCGAGTCGTTTCGGACTGATGTCGAGGGGCGAGAGCATTGCTTGCAGATGCGGAAGTGCTGAGCTTCTCTGCTGGTGCCGGATTGAGCATGCCGCTCGCTGTCTGAACGACAACTAATAGATCGCGCATATCCGCCATGCCCGAATTGCCCGTCGTGCCAGTTTGTCGCACGCTTGCCCACTTGCATCGTCGGGCAAATCAGACCGATGTTTCCGGCCATCCCGGGCTCGTGAGAGGGGCGGATCGCGATCGTCACGAACGTGGAGCCTGGGGAGCGGTGGGCGTGTGGTGCTGCAGCGTGATCAGTCGCGCGGACGAACGGCATGATGCGCACGGTGAAGTCGTGATGTCCCGACACCCCGATGCTGGTGTCAACCTGGCGCAATGCGATCGCGCTGGGGATGGTGGCCAGAAAGCTCGGCGCACCAGGGAGACCACGTATAAGCCGTAAAGCCATCGCGCAGGGAATGCCGGGTTGACCCGGCTGCACCTGTGGTACCTGCCGCCTGCATTCTTTTCGCAGGCGGGCCATGGGTGAGGCCATCACCCGGCATTCCCTGCGCCCTCTTGTTCTCGGAGGGTTCGAGCTATCCTTCATGACTCGGACAGATCATGTCGCGAGAACGCTGCCTCGTACTCCGTGTTATGCCCGCGCAGGCGGGCATCCAGCACGCCGCGGCGTCTCGATTCATCACCCCTCCCGGCGAGTACTGGATCGTCCGCTTTCGCGGACGATGACAGCAGAAAGTATCCCGCCGCAGCGCGAATTGTGGAGAGACCGTGCAACAAACTCGCCGTTGTCCCAGGCAAGCCCGGAACTCATACTCCGCAGCAGGAGTGAGGTGCGAGATGCTGCTAACAGTGTGCCGCCCAACACTCAGCTGGGGTTATGGGTCCCGACGTTCGCCGGGACGACAGTGATTGTGAGGCCGGCACCTTTCATCTCACCCGCAAATCAAGGCCCCCGCGTGCGCGAGGGCCTTAGTAGCAATGGCGATCGCTTATCGCCCGTACACGACCGGCGCGCGGCGCACGATCAGCGGCGGCGGCAGGTCGCGCTCCCAGACGCGGCCGTCGTCGAACTGAATGCGCATGCCGTCGGGCGAATACACCGCGCTTTCGTCGCGCGCATCGATCCACAGCCGGCTATTGGGAGCATTCCAGTCCGGCCAAGCCTGGAGGGACTCGCCGGTCTCGGTGGTCAGGTTCACGGAATCGCCGTTCTGCGTCACGAAGGCCGGCGCGCCGATCATGCCGTCGCGGCACATCTGGATGCAGCGGTAGGTGCCGGTGAGGTTCGCACTTGGCTGGGCCGAGGCGCCGCCGGCCACACAGGCGCCGACAAGGCCAATGATGATTGCTACACGCGTCATGTCGATCACTCCATCGCTCGAAAGGGTCAGCCAGCCCCCATTCGGGCCCCTCGGGCGGATCAAGTGCGATGCGGGAAAAATGTTCCGGCCGTTCCCGGTCAGGGAACCCTACTCGACCATCACGACATCGACGGCGACGCCGAGTTTCTGCTTGCGCGAACCGACGATGATGCCATCGACCGGCGAGACGTCCGAGAAGTCGCGGCCCATGCCGAGGATGATGTGATCATTGCCGACCAGGAGATCATTGGTCGGATCGAAACCGATCCAGCCCAGCTCCTCGCCGCACCACAGCGACACCCAGGCATGGGTGGCGTCGGCGCCCTGCAGCTGCGGCTGGCCCTCGGGCGGGATGGTGCGCAGGTAGCCGCTGACATAGGCCGCGGGCAGACCGAGACCGCGCAGGCCGGCGATCATGACGTGAGCAAAATCCTGGCAAACACCATGGCGATTGTCGAACACCTCGCGCAACGGGGTCGAGATCACGGTCGCCTTCGGATCGTATCTGAACTCCTTGCGGATGCGCCGCATGAGGTCGGCCGCGCCGGCAACGATGCCGGTGCCGGCGCGAAAGCTTGCCGCGGCATAGTCCGTCACCGGCTCCAGCACCGGCACCAGCGCGCTGGCGAAGACGTAGCCGATCGGCGACGACGGGCCGAGGCTCGTCGCCTCGAAGGCGGCATCGCGCACGTCCTCCCAGGCCGCGCTCGGCGCATCGCGCTCCGGCGGTGTGCGCGACAGCCTCACCCGCGAGCGCGAGTCGATGCGCAGGTGGCGGTGCTGAGTGTCGATCACGATGCTCTCGGTCAGCGTGCCGAAGAAATCGCGCCGCGCCGTCCGCTCCGAGGGACGCGGGCGGATGTCGATGCTATGCGAGATCAGCTCCTGGCCGTCGCCGCTGAGCGGCTCCAGGCGCAACGAGCAGCGGGCAAAGCTGACGGCGCTCTCATACTCATAGGTCGTGACATGCCGGATGTCGTAGATCACGCGAGGCCCGTCAGCTTTTCCGGCCGCGTCGCGTTCGGACCATGCGGGAAATAGTGCTGGCCAATCGCCTCCGCCAGATTGAGCAGGTCCTGCTCCAGTGCAAACAGCGTGCGGCCGTCGAGATGGGCCGCCTCCGCTGCGGTCAGCCGCGCGCCCAGCGAGATCGCGAGGCGTTGCGGCCGCTCGATCAGCCCGTTCTCCTTCAGGACCGGCAGGCTCGCAATGTGCTCGTTCAGCAGCTCGACCTGGAACGCGACCGAGCGCGGGTTATAGAGGTCGAGCACGACGAGATCGCGGATCGGCGCCAGCGCCGGGCCGATCAGATAGCGCGAGCGATAGGTGATCTGACAATCGACCAGGGTGAGCAGGACGTCGAGATCCTCGGGCGTCGCCTCGTCATAGCCGAACTGCCGCGCGAACCGCGCGGTGTTGATGGCGCGCTCGGCGCGGCGACCCATGTCGAGGAAGCGCCAGCCGGCGGCGCGATTCATGTTCTCCTGGGCGAGGCCGGCGAAGCTCGCGAGCCTGTCGAGCGTGAGCTCGGCCATGCTGACGACGGCGTCCTCATCCTCGGCCTCCTGCGCCAGCCGATTCGGCATCTCGGTGATGACCTGCCAGGCGTCGGGCGAGAGGCGCTCGCGCAGCGAGGTCGCGGTGCGCTGCGCCGATCTGAGCAGCGACAGCGCCGAGCCGAACTGCGCCTCGGCCTGCAGGGCTTCGGCAGCCACCTGGAATCCCTTGCTGCGCGAGGTCTGCTCAACAGCACCCCACGCCAGCAACAGCCGCTGGATGCGCTCGGAGGTGTTGAGCTGCGCCGGCGACCCCTTGCCGGGATCGCGATGCTGGGCTGCGAGCGCCCGGATCAGCCGCACGGTGGCCTCGGCGCGCTCCAGATAGCGTCCGAGCCAGAACAGATTGTCGGCGGCGCGGCTCGGCAGCACGCCGGCGATGCGGCGTATCCGCACGTTGTCGGAGCCCGGCAGCAAGGTGTGCGCCGCCACCGCCTTGTCGGCGACCACCCAGACATCGGCGGCGCGCGCGCCGTCGCCCATCGACACCGCGCGCGCATCGAGCTTGTCGGCGATGCGGCAGAAGCCGCCGGGCATCACGGTCCAGCCGTCGGGCGTGGCCGCCGCGAACACCCGCAGCACGAACGGCCGCGGCGCGATCCGGCCGTCCTGCCACACCGGCGTGGTCGACAGCCGCACTACCTCCTGGCCGACATAATCGATGCCGCGCTGGCTGATGGCAGCGCGCAGCCGCTCGCGCTCGGCGGCCGAGAGCTCGCCGGCCAGCACCGGACCGCTGCTTGCGAAGCCCGGCACGGCGCGGCCATAGGCGCCTTCGATCGAGAACTCCTCGAGCCGCGACAGCACCTCGTCGCGCGCAGACTTCTGGCCGCACCACCACGTCGCGATGTGCGGGATCTTGAGATCCTCACCGAGCACGCGCCGGGCAAGGCTCGGCAGGAAGCCGAGCAGCGCGCGCGCCTCGAGCACGCCGGAGCCCGGCATGTTGGCGACCACGACGCCGCCCTTGCGCACGACGTCCATGAGTCCGGCAACGCCGAGCCGCGATGCCGCGTCGAGCTCGAGCGGATCGAGCGAGTTGGAATCGAGCCGCCGCAGCAGCACGTCGACGCGCTTGAGGCCGGCGACGGTGCGGATATGCACGCGGTCACCGCTGACGGCGAGATCGTCGCCCTCGACCAGCAGGAAGCCGAGATAGCGCGCCAGCGTCGCGTGCTCGAAATAGGTCTCGCTGAACATGCCCGGCGTGAGCACGCCGATCCGCGGCTCGTCACGATCGGCGCTGGCGCGCAGCGCATCGCGGAACGCTTCGAAGAACGGCGCGAGACGCTCGACGTTCATGGACTTGTAGATCGAGGAGAAGGCGCGCGACAGCACCAGCCGATTTTCCAGCGCATAGCCCATGCCGGACGGCGCCTGGGTGCGGTCGTTGAGCACCCACCAGCCGCCGTCGGGCCCACGGCCGATATCGGCGGCGTAGATGCTGAGGAAGCGGCCGCCGGGCGGTTTGACGCCGCAGACCGGGCGCAGATATTCGCTGGACCCGGCGACGGCGGCTGCCGGCAGCGCGCCGCTCGCCACCAGCCGTCCCTCGCCATAGATGTCCTGCAGCACCCGCTCGAACAGCTCGGCGCGCTGGACGATGCCCTGGGACAATTGCGCCCATTCGGACTCGTCGATCAGCAGCGGCAGATGGCTCAGCGGCCACAACCGCTCGGCGTTATCGCCCGGCGAGCGATAGGTGACGCCGGCTTCGCGCAGATGGCGATCGGCGGAGGCGAAGCGGCGCTCGATGTCGCTCGGCGCGAGTGCGGCGAAGGTCTCGGCAAAGCGGGTCCAGACCGGCCGCGGACGGCCGTCGGCCCCGATGAACTCATCGGGGATGCCGGGGAGCCGGGCATAGTCGCGCGCCCAATGCTCGGCGCGGCGCAGCGGAGAACGTGCCGCCGGCCGACCGGCGGCGGGGCTCGCTCCCTGGTCCTGGCCGCTCGAGCCGTCCATACCCTGGTCCTCCGCGCAAACTCCGTTTCATCAATGCAGGAGCGGCCTGCGCAAGTCGAGGGTCATCGGGAATTCATTTGTGCGTTCTTCCGGCGGCAGCGGGATTCGTCCGGGAGTGTGGCCGTGATCCTGGAAGCGGGCGAGCCGCCGCGCCTCCGCCTCGTAGGAGTTGATCGGCTTGGTGTCGTAGTTGCGGCCGCCGGGATGGGCGACGTGATAGACGCAGCCGCCGAGCGAACGGCCATTCCAGGTGTCGATCAGGTCGAAGGTCAGCGGCGCATGCACCGGAATCGTCGGGTGCAGACCGGAGGCCGGCTGCCACGCCTTGAAACGAACCGCCGCCACCGCCTCCGCCGAACGCCCCGTCAAGGTCATCGGCATTCTCCTACCATTGCAGGTCACGAGGTGGCGGCCTTCGATGAAGCCTTCGGCTTTCACTTGAAGTCGTTCGACCGAGGAATCGACATAGCGCACCGTGCCACCGGCCGCGCCTTCCTCGCCCAGCACATGCCAGGGCTCCAGCGCCTGCCGCAGCTCCAAGGTCACGCCGCCATGCTGCACGCGGCCGAAGGTCGGAAAACGGAACTCGAGCTGCGCCTGGTACCATTCCGGCGAGAAATCGTAGCCGGACGACCTCAGCTCATCCAGGACATCAAGAAAGTCGTCCCAGATGAAGTGAGGCAGCATGAAGCGGTCGTGCAGCGCCGTGCCCCAGCGCACGAACTTGCCTTCCTGCGGCTCGCGCCACAATTTGGCGATCAGCGCACGGATGAGAAGCTGCTGCGCCAGCGACATGCGCGGATCGGGCGGCATTTCCAGCGCGCGGAACTCGACGAGGCCGAGGCGGCCCGTCGGTCCCTCCGGCGAGTAGAGCTTGTCGATGCAGATCTCCGAGCGATGCGTGTTGCCGGTGATGTCCACCAGCAGATGCCTGAACAGCCGGTCGACCAGCCACAGCGGCACGCTCTGCCCGATCCGTGGCACATTGGCGAGCGCGATCTCCAGCTCATAGAGACTGTCGTGGCGCGCCTCGTCGATGCGCGGAGCCTGGCTGGTCGGCCCGATGAACATGCCGGAGAACAAATAAGACAGCGACGGATGCCGTTGCCAATACAGGACGAGGCTCTTCAGCAGATCGGGGCGGCGCAGGAACGGCGAATCCGGCGGCGAGCTGCCGCCGACGACGACATGATTGCCGCCGCCGGTGCCGGTGTGGCGGCCATCGATCAGGAAGCGATTGGCGCCGAGCCGCACCTTTGCAGCATCCTCATAGAGCCCGAAAGTGATGTCGACCGATTGCCGCCAGCTCGCGGCCGGCTGGATGTTGACCTCGATGACGCCCGGATCGGGCGTCACCTTGATCACCTCGATGCGCGGATCGAACGGCGGCGCATAGCCCTCCACGTGAACCTTGATCTGCATCGCCTCCGCCGTCGCTTCGACCGTTGCGACGAGTTCCAGGTAGTCCTCGATGGTTTCGACAGGCGGCATGAACACGCAGAGAATGCCATCGCGGATCTCGACCGACATCGCCGTGCGGACGCCGAGCCCACCCCAGTACTGATACTGAACGTCCTGCTGCGGCTTCGGCGCGCGATCGAGCTTCGGCAGCGGCGGCACCTCCGGCACGATCACCGGCCGCCCCTGCGTGAACATCGGCAGCGGCCCGCGCTCCTCCATCGGGTCCTGCTCGTGGATATACGGGAAATCTTCCGGCGGAATGTAGGCCAGCGAGCCGATCGGCAACCGCAGGCCGAGCGGCGAGTCGCCGGGAATCAGGAACAGGCGCTTGCGCCGCAGGCCCCAGCGCTCGCTGCGCCAGCGCCTGGGCTGTGCATTCCAGCGTTGGATCGGCAGCACGAAGCCGCGCGGAATGTGCAGCCCTTCGTCGAACACCCGCGCCATGCGTGCGCGCTCTTCGGGATCGGCGAGCTTGGAGTCGAGTGCGTCGACGTTCTCGGGCAGCGCGGCTTCCTTCTGCAGCCAATGCGCGGGATCCTCGAACGCGGGCAGCACGTAGTCGGATTCGAGCCCGAGCGTCTCGGCGGCCATGTCCAGGAAACGCTCCGCATCCTGGATCGTCGCCTTGCGCGGACCATCGACGCTGGCGATCAGGTCCGGATTGCGCCAGATCGGCTCACCATCCTTGCGCCAATACAGTCCGAACGCCCAGCGCGGCAGGCTTTCGCCGGGATACCACTTGCCCTGGCCGTAATGCAGCAGGCCACCGGGCGCGAAGCGCGCGCGCAGACGCCGGATCAGGCTGTCGGCGAGCCCGCGCTTGGCCGGGCCGACGGCAGCCGTATTCCACTCAGCCGATTCCATGTCGTCGATCGACACGAAGGTCGGCTCGCCGCCCATCGTGAGCCGCACGTCGTTCGCGGCGAGATCGGCATCGACGGCTTCGCCGAGGCGGTCGAGCCGGTCCCACGCCTCATCCGAAAATGGCCGGGTGATCCGCGGCGCTTCGCGGATGCGCCTCACATTCATCTCGAAGTTGAAGTTGACCTCGGCAACTCCGGCGCTGCCGCTGATCGGCGCGGCCGAGTGATAGTGGGGAGTCGCAGCAACGGGGATGTGTCCCTCGCCCGCCAGCATGCCCGAGGTGACGTCGAAGCCTATCCATCCAGCACCGGGCAGATAGACCTCGGCCCAGGCATGCAGATCGGTGAAATCATTCTCGACCTCGACCGGCCCCTCGACCGGATCAATGTCGGGACGAAGCTGAATCAAATAGCCGGAGACGAAGCGGGCGGCGAGGCCGAGATGCCGCAGCGTCTGGATCAGCAGCCACGCCGAGTCGCGGCAGGAGCCGGCGGCCGACGACAGCGTCTCCTCCGGCGTTTGAACACCGGGCTCCATCCGGATGATATAACGAATCTTTTTCTGCAACTGCGCATTGAGTTCGACGAGATAGTTGACGGTGTTGTCCGCATCGCGGGGAATCGACTTCAAGTATTCCGCGAACAACGGCCCCGGCTCGATCGTCTCGAGATAGGGCGCGAGTTCCACCTTGAGACCCTCCGGATAGGCAAAGGGAAAACTGTCCGCATAAGGCTCGACGAAGAAGTCGAACGGATTGATCACGGTCATCTGCGCCGTGAAGTCGACCTCGATTTTGAGTTCGTTCACCTTCTCAGGGAAAACGTAGCGGGCCAGCCAATTGCCTTGCGGATCCTGTTGCCAGTTCACGAAATGGTTGGGCGGCGTGACCTTGAGCGAATAGCTCAGCACGGGGGTCCTGGTATGTGGTGCAGGACGCAGGCGGATGGTCTGCGGGCCCAGTTCGACCGGACGATCGTATTTGTAATGGGTGACGTGATGTAATGCGACGTAGATTGACACGAGGTTTCGGCGCTCCAGCAACTTTTTTAAGCAGAACATTGCTGTGCTTAGGGATCAAGCACTAACAAAGGGCAGAGCTGCCTATTGAACTATCCTAAGCCCGAAAGGCGGCATTTGGGTCCGCATAGGTCGAGTTGAGCCTCCCCTGTCAGGTGCTTCCGCTGCACGCACCGGTCGCTTTTCCGGCCGCTGCGCGCCCCAATCCGGCCCGTCACGAAGAACGAGAGAAGAACAAACAACCTCTCCAGCCACACGCGGAGAGTTGTCCACAGGAAGGCGCGCAGGCGCTCACGGAAGATTGACCAGTCCCTCAAAGCAGGGATTAACCCCGAATGATGAACTAACAAGAACTAATAGCGTTGCATTTGCCGCAATCGCTTGATAGCTCGACTACACATGCTATTTAGGACCACCATTGCCAAAAGGAGAATCAAGTGGCGAAGACAGCTAAGAAGGCAGCTACCAAGAAGTTGGCGCGGAAACCCTACACGCCCGCCGACATCAAGCTGCTGAAGCAGCACTCGAAGTCCAAGACCCCGGTTGCCAAGATCGCCAAGGCCATGAAGCGGACCGAAGGCTCGCTCCGTCAGAAGGCCCTGGCGCTCGGCATCGGCCTGGGCCACCAGCGGTAAATTGCTCTGCGCCGCTGTCGCGCGAGCGTCGGCAGGGCCAGCCCATGACGGACTGCCCACGACAGCCAGCACATGGCGGCGCGCTCACCTGTCATCTGATCTCAGTTGCGATCCAGTCTCAGCTATTGGCGATCTCAGCTGCGATCAGATGCCGGGACATGTCAGACGGCAGCCCCGATATGGGGCAGCCGAATAGCTGAGTAATCCAGCTACATCGTCGCGCCGAGCACCCAGGGTGCGAACTCGGCCCCGCCGAAATCGAAGCTCTCGCTCTTGGTCGGCTGCCCCGAGGCGGTCTTCAGCATCAATTCGAAGATGCGCTGGCCGCACTCCTGCACCGTCTCCTCGCCGTCGAGGATGGTGCCGCAATTGACGTCCATGTCGTCTTCCATCCGCCTGTACATCGGCGTGTTGGTCGCGAGCTTGATGGACGGCGCCGGCTTGCAGCCGAACACGCTGCCGCGTCCGGTCGTGAAGCAAACGAGATTGGCTCCTCCGGCCACCTGCCCCGTCGCCGCGACGGGATCGTAGCCAGGCGTGTCCATGAACACGAAGCCCTTCTTGGTGACGGCCTCGGCATAATGCAGCACATCGACCAGATTGGTGCTGCCGGCCTTGGCCATCGCGCCGAGCGACTTCTCGAGAATCGTCGTCAGGCCGCCCGCCTTGTTGCCCGGGCTGGGATTGGCGTTCATCTCCGCACCCTCGCGCGCCGTATACTCCTCCCACCAGCGCATCAGGGAGACGAGCTTCTCGCCGACGTCGCGGCTGACTGCGCGGCGCGTCAGCAGATGCTCGGCGCCATAGGTCTCGGGCGTCTCCGACAAGATCACCGTGCCACCATGTCGCACCAGCAGATCGCTTGCTGCACCGAGCGCCGGATTGGCCGAGATGCCGGAATAGCCGTCGGAGCCGCCACACTGCAGCGCGACCGTCAGCTCGCTGGCCGGAACCGTCTCGCGCTTGACCCTGCTGGCGTCGGCGAGCGCTTCCTTGACGAAAGCAATGCCGGCCTCGACGGTCTTGCGGGTGCCACCGACCTCCTGGATGTCCATGGCACGCAGACGGCCGGCGAGCTTCTGCTCCTCCATCAGTCCGCCGATCTGATTGGCCTCGCAACCGAGACCGAGCACGATCACCGCAGAGAAGTTCGCGTGACGCGCGTAGCCGCCGAGGGTTCGCCGCAGCAGCTTCAGCGGCTCGTCGAGCGTCATGCCGCAGCCGGTCTTGTGCGTCAGCGCCACGACGCCATCGACGTTCGGGTAGTCGGCGAGCGGATCATCACCGGTGAAGGGATTCCGCTTGAAGACGTCGGCGACCAGGCCCGCGACATGCGCGCTGCAGTTCACCGACGTCAGAATGCCGATGTAGTTGCGGGTCGCAACCCGGCCATCGGGACGGCGAATGCCCTCGAACGTCGCCGGAAGATCGAAATTCGGCGTCGGCTTCACGTCGACGCCATAGGCATAATCCTTGGCGAAATCGCCCATGCCGCAGTTCTGTGTATGAACGTGCTGCCCCGGCGCGATCGGCGCGGTAGCGAAGCCGATGATCTGGCCGTAGCGGCGGATGGGCTCGCCCTGCGCGATCGGACGCACCGCGACCTTATGCCCCGCCGGAATGCGGTCCACCGTGGCCACGCCATCGGCAACCGCGAGGCCGGGCGGCAGACTCGCACGCGCGATCAGGACGCTGTCCTCGGGATGAAGACGGATGACGGGGGCGGGAGCCATGGCAGTCTCTCTTCGTTTGTATCGGTAGGTCGCAAACCGGCATGCGAATAGCGAGTTGCGAATAGCGAATGAATGAATCCCCTATTCGCTACTCCCCATTCGCAATTCGCCTCAGGCCTTGCCGCCGGAGTCCTTGCGGGTCTGCGCGACTTGCTGGCGGGCATAGACCTGCATCAGGCCGACCTCGTTGGACAAGGTCACGAGCTTAAAGCCCATGTTGATGGCGCGGACAGCGCCCTCGGCGCCGCTGCAATGAATACCGGGATTGAGCCCGCGCTTGCCGCATTCCTTCACGATCTTCTCATAGATCTTGAGGATCTCCGGCTCGTCACGATCGAGCTTCGGCACCAGGCCATAGGAAAAGCCGAGATCGGAGGGACCGATATAGACGCCGTCGATGCCTTCGACATCGAGAATGGCTTCCATGTTCTCGACCGCGGTCCTGGTCTCCATCATCGGCAGCAGCACGATCTCGTCGTTGGCCGTCTTCTGATACTCGCCCGCGCCGCCATACATGCCCGAACGGATCGGACCGTTGGAGCGCACACCCTTGGGCGGATATTTGGAATAGGAAACGAGGTTGCGCGCTTCCTGCGCTGTGTTGACCATCGGGCAGATGACGCCATAGGCACCGCCATCGAGCACCTTGCCGATGATGCCGGGCTCGTTCCACGGCACGCGCACCATCGGCGTGACCGGACGGCCATGCATCGCCTGAAAGCACTGCACCATCGACAGATAGTCCTGTACCCCGTGCTGCATGTCCACGGTGACGCTGTCGAAGCCGCACTGAGCCACGACCTCCGCGGAAAAGCCCGAGGGGATCGCGAGCCAGGCATTCACCACCGTCTTGCCTTCGGCCCAGAGCTGCTTGACCTTATTGTTCGCCACGACTGCGTTTCCTTCCCTTGTTGTTCAACCGATCCGTCTCGTTAGAATTCGTTGTCGCCGATGGCGCAACGCAATGCAATCCCGCTCAATTTGAGCATGGATGCTTCGCACCACCCGCAGTCACACTGATTTCACGATGTCGCCCGCTGAATGCTCGCTTCGCTGACACCCACTTCGCGTGCCGTGTTCACTATTGCCGCCCAGGTGTCATCGGGCAAGGGCACGCCATTGGCCGTACGCTCGGCCCGCATCTTGCGCTCGGGATCGCCCGGCACCAGCACCTGATCGACGCCGGAGACCGGCTTGGTCGCCCGGATGAAATCCGTGTAGCGGGTGATCTCACCATCGAAGAAGCTCGCCGGATCGACCACCTTCGGGTCGATGTAGATCGCGAGCATGCCGTTGGCAAAGCGCCGGTTTGCCGACGTCGCCCCGGTGCCGGTCAAGGCGCCGCCAAGCAGCTCACAGATGAAGGCGAGACCGGAGCCCTTGTGCTCGCCGAAGGCGCGGATCGCTCCCGTCCCCTTGGTGTGGTCGCGCGTCCCCTCGGCCTCATAGGGTCCATAGAGCACCGCCGGATCCTCGCTGAGCGTACCATCGGCATCGATCAAGGCGCCCTTGGGCAGCTTCTTGCCGCCGCGGCTCGCCACCAGGACCTTGCCCTCAGCCACGATCGAGGTCGCGAAATCGAGCACGATGGGATCCTGTCCCTGGCGTGGGATGCCGACACAATATGGCGCGGTCGAGAACCGCTTCTCGACTCCGCCATAGGGAGCCACCAGCAGCGAGCCTGCGGCCGTGACGAAATGAATGGAGACGAGTCCCTCAGCGGCGGCCATCTCCGCCCAGTCGCCGACCCGGCCGAGATGGCCGGAATTACGCAGCGCCAACGCAGCCAAGCCGCTCTTCTTGCAACGCTCGATGCCGATCTTCACGGCCTGTGGTGTCACGGTCTGGCCGTAGCCGAACTTGCCGTCGACGACCACCAGCGACGGGGTGTCGACCACGACCTCTGCGGTCTGGTTGGGCACGATCGAACCCATCTTCTGCCAACGGATATAGACGGGCACGCGGATCACACCGTGGCTGTCATGCCCTGTCAGGTTGGCCGTCGTCAGATAGGTCGCGATCCGGCGGGCCTCCTCCGGCGAGGAATTGGCGTGTTCGAAGACATCGGCAACGAAATCGATGAGATGCGCAACCTTGATAGTGACCATGACAACTCGCGGGTTCGATCAGCATGCGAAAACAGAGTTAGCATGGTTTGCCATGCCTGCGACGCACGCCATCTCCGCTCGACTGCATCGCTTCTTATCAAAACGCCGAACGGCCTGCCAAGCACGAGACCCCACCCATTGCGTCTCGTCCGCGGCATATCAGCCGTCGCCGCTGTCGTCGGGGTCGAGATCGCCGCCAATGCTCCGCTCGAGCTCGCCCAGCATCTTGTGCAATGCGGCAAGCTTGCGTGCACCATACCGGCTGGAAATTGATGCGTAGATCGCCTCTGAGCTCGGCGCGACCTGCGCGATCAGCTTCATGCCCTTGGTCGAAATCGACAACACGCCCCTGCGCATGTCGCGGCTATCGACTTCGCGCTGAATCAAGCCGCGCGCCTCGAGATCGCGCAGGATGCGAGAGAGGCTGGGCCCGAGCAGGAACGCGACCCGCGCCAGCTCCGTCACCTCGATCACATCGACCGCCGCCAGCGCGCGCAAGATGCGCCATTGCTGCTCGGTCAGGCCGTGCTGTCGCAGATTGGGGCGAAACTGCCGCATCACGGCCTCACGCGCCCGCAACAAGGCCATCGGCAGCGACTGCGAGAAGTCGCGCATCGGCACCTTGCGCGCTTCCTTCGCAGCCTGCCTGGCGACCTTGGCCCTGGTCTCGCTCACATCAATCTCCCGTGGGCCATCCTGAATATTTGCACTGCAGCAAACGTCCTTTCGGTTTGCCGGCTGAAACTTAACATGTTAATCATCTGCCGCTATCTCTTTTCTGAGCGATAGACCATGCCTCTTGCGAGCGACCAGATTCATAGCTGCGCCTTACGCCTGGATCAGGCCGAAAAGAGCCGCCGCCAGATCAGGCAGTTGTCGCAGGAGTTTCCCGATATCACCATCGCAGATGCCTATGCGATCCAGGACGCCTGGATCGGCATCAAGGTCGCCGCGGGCCGCGTCATCAGGGGTCATAAGATCGGGTTGACATCGAAGGCGATGCAGAGCGCGCTGAACATCGATGAGCCGGATTCGGGCGTGCTGCTCGACGACATGTTCTTTGCCGATGGCGGGCTGGTGCCGTCCGACCGCTTCATCGCGACGCGTATCGAGGCGGAGCTTGCCTTCGTCATGAAGCATCGTCTTTCGGGACCGGACTGCACTCTGTTCGACGTGCTCAACGCGACCGATTTCGTGGTGCCGGCATTGGAGATTCTCGACACCCGGATCGAGCGGGTTGATCAGGAAACGAAGGCGACGCGCAAGATCTTCGACACGATCGCCGACAACGCCGCAAATGCCGGCATCGTGCTCGGCGGCCGGCCGCTGCGGCCGCTCGATGCCGACCTGCGCTGGATCGGCGCACTCTGTTATAAGAACGGTCAACTGGAAGAGACCGGCTTGGCCGCCGGCGTGCTGAACAACCCGGCAACGGCCGTTGCGTGGCTCGCCAACAAGATCGCGGCAAATGGATTCGCGCTGGAGCCGGGACAGGTGGTCCTTGCCGGCTCGTTCATCCGGCCGATCGAGGCGCGCAAGGGCGACACGATCCAGGCCGACTACGGCCCGTATGGGACGGTGAGCTGTTACTTCGCCTGACGCCTGCCCCGGAGCGACCGCACCATGCCGCATTTCAGCATCGAATACTCCGCCAATCTCGACGGCTTTGTCATGATGGGCAACCTTTGCGAAGTGGTCCGCAAGGCCGCCAGCGAGACCGGGATCTTTCCGATCGGCGGCATCCGCGTGCGCGCGATCCGCTGCGAGCACTACGCGATCGCCGACGGCAAGCCCGATTCCGCCTTCCTCGCGATGCTGCTGCGGCTCGGCGAAGGCCGCGACCTCGCGGCACGGCAGAAGGCCGGCGAGCACGTCTTCAAGGCACTTTCAGATTACCTCGACCCAGTCTTCGCCAGTAGCAAGTTCGCGCTGTCCTTCGACATGCAGATCAACGATGCCGCGACCAGTTGGAAGCGCAACAACATCCACGACGCCCTGAAAGCGGAGGCATCCCATGGATAAGGCCAGTCCCAAAGCCGACATCTACAAGGCCAATCTCGACCGTGCCGCTCCCCTGCTCGCGAAGCTGAAGGACGAGGGCATCGGTCACGTCATCGATGGCAAGGTCGTGCCGGCGATCTCAGGCGCGACGTTCGAGACGAAGTCTCCGATCGACGGTGCCGTGCTCGCCAAGGTCGCGCGCGGCAATGCCGAGGACATCGATCGCGCGGCGACGTCGGCCGCCCTCGCCTTCAAGTCGTGGCGCGACATGGCGCCGGCGATGCGGCGCAAGCTGCTGCATCGCGTGGCCGACGCGATCGAGGATCATGCCGACGACATCGCCGTGCTCGAATGCATCGACACCGGTCAGGCCTATCGCTTCATGGCCAAGGCCGCGATCCGCGCCGCCGAGAATTTCCGCTTCTTCGCCGACAAATGCACCGAGGCCCGCGACGGCCTGAGCACGCCGAGCGACGAGCACTGGAACATCTCGACGCGGGTGCCGATCGGGCCTGTCGGCGTGATCACGCCGTGGAACACGCCGTTCATGCTGTCGACCTGGAAGATCGCCCCGGCGCTCGCGGCGGGCTGCACGGTCGTGCACAAGCCGGCGGAATGGTCGCCGATCACGGCGCAGTGGCTGGCCAAGCTCGCCAAGGACGCCGGCATTCCCGACGGCGTCCTCAACACCGTTCATGGCTTCGGGGAGGAGGCCGGCAGGGCGCTGACCGAGCATCCCGCGATCAAGGCAATCGGCTTCGTCGGCGAGAGCTCGACGGGATCTGCGATCATGGCGCAGGGCGCACCGACCCTGAAGCGGGTGCATTTCGAGCTCGGCGGCAAGAACCCGGTGATCGTGTTCGACGATGCCGATCTCGACCGCGCGCTCGATGCCGTCGTGTTCATGATCTACTCGCTCAACGGTGAGCGCTGCACCTCATCCAGCCGCCTGCTGGTGCAGCAGAGTATCGCCGAGACCTTTACGGCCAAGCTTGCGGCGCGCGTGCGTGCGCTGAAAGTGGGTCATCCGCTCGATCCCGCCACCGAGCTCGGGCCGCTGATCCACGAGCGGCATCTCGCCAAGGTCTGCTCCTATGTCGACGTTGCACGCGAGGACGGTGCGATCATCGCCGTCGGCGGCAAGCGGTTCGACGGCCCGGGTGGCGGGCATTACGTCGAGCCGACGCTGGTGACCGGCGCGCGCCAGACCATGCGCGTGGCGCAGGAAGAAGTGTTCGGGCCGTTCCTCACCGTGATCCCGTTCCGCGACGAGGCTGACGCGATCGCGATCGCCAATGACGTGCAATACGGCCTTACCGGCTATGTCTGGACCGGCGACATGGGCCGCGCGCTGCGCGTCGCCGACGCGCTGGAAGCCGGCATGATCTGGCTGAACTCGGAGAATGTCCGCCACCTGCCAACCCCGTTCGGCGGCATGAAGGCATCGGGCATCGGCCGCGACGGCGGCGACTATTCGTTCGACTTCTACATGGAGACCAAGCACGTCTCGCTCGCGCGCGGCACCCACAAGATCCAGCGGCTCGGCGTGTAAGGAGACAAGCCCATGACCTCCCCTCGCCTCGCCACCTATGTCGCCGATGGCTCGGTCCGCTACGGACTTGCGACCGACAAGGGCCTCATCGATCTCTCCACGCGTTTCGCCCAGGATTATCCGACCTTGCGCGAGGTGATCGCCGCGGGAGCCCTGCCCCGGCTGATCGATGCCGCAGCCGGGCTGTCGCCCGATCATGGCCTCGATGCCATCAGCTGGCAGCCGCCGGTCCCCGCGCCCGAGAAGATCATCTGCATCGGCGTCAACTATCCCGATCGCAACGCCGAGTACAAGGACGGCCAGGACGCGCCGAAATATCCGTCGATGTTCATGCGCACGCCGCGCTCCTTCGTCGGCCATGACACGCCGCTGGTGCGCCCGCGCGCCTCGCCGCAGCTCGACTATGAGGGCGAGCTGGTCCTCGTAATCGGCAAGGCCGGACGGCACATTCCGGAGAGCGAGGCGCTGGATCACATCGCCGCGCTCACGCTGTGCAACGAGGGCACGATCCGCGACTGGGTGCGGCATGCGAAATTCAACGTCACGCAAGGCAAGAACTTCGATTCGACGGGCAGCCTCGGGCCCTGGATCGTGCCCTACACCAATGAGAGCCAGCTCGCCGACATCAGGCTGACCACGCACGTCAATGGCGAATTGCGCCAGGACGACCGCACGTCGCGGCTGATCTTCGGCTTCCGCTACCTCATCAACTACATCTCGACCTTCACCACGCTTGTCCCCGGTGACGTGATCGTGACGGGCACGCCCACCGGCGCCGGTGCACGGTTCGATCCGCCGCGCTATCTGAAGCCCGGCGACGTCATCGAGATCGAAGCCGAGGGCGTCGGCACCTTGCGCAACGGCGTCGTCGACGAAGCCCTGTAGAAGTTCAGAAACGGAATGTCAGCATGACCACCATGACCGGCGGCGAAGCCATCGTCAGCGGGCTCGTCGCCCACGGCGTCGACACCGTGTTCGGCCTGCCCGGCGCGCAGGTCTACGGCCTGTTCGACGCCTTCCACCAGGCGCAGCTCAAGGTCGTCGGCGCCCGCCACGAGCAGGCCTGCGGCTACATGGCGTTCGGCTATGCGCGCGCCAGCGGCAAGCCCGGCGTGTTCAGCGTCGTACCGGGTCCCGGCGTGCTGAATGCTGGTGCTGCGCTGCTCACCGCCTTCGGCTGCAATGAGCCGGTGCTGTGCCTCACGGGCCAGGTGCCGACCGACTATCTCGGCCGTGGCCGCGGCCATCTGCACGAGATGCCGGACCAGCTCGCGACCTTGCGCACCTTCGTCAAATGGGCCGAGCGCATCGAATACCCCGACAGCGCGCCGACGCTCGTGTCGCGCGCCTTTCAAGAGATGATGTCCGGGCGGCGCGGCCCCGCGGCGCTGGAAATGCCCTGGGACGTCTTTACGCAGAAGGCGGCAACGGCGGCTGCGACGCCGCTGGCGCAATTCGCGCCGCCGCAGCCTGATCCTGATCGCATCGCCAAGGCGGCGGCGCTAATTGCGGGATCGAAGACGCCGATGATCTTCGTCGGTGCCGGCGCGATCGAGGCGCGCGAGGAAATCCGTGAGCTCGCCGAGATGATCGACGCGCCGGTGGTCGCCTTCCGCTCCGGGCGCGGCATCGTCTCCAATGCGCACGAGCTCGGGCTCACCATGGCCGCGGCCTACAAGCTCTGGCCGACCACGGATCTGATGATCGGCATCGGCACCCGCATGGAGCTGCCGACCACGTTCCGCTGGCCGTTCAAGCCGGACGGCCTGAAGTCGATCCGCATCGACATCGATCCCGCCGAGATGCGGCGCCTGATCGTCGATGCCGGCATCGTCGCCGATGCCAAGACGGGCACGGCCGCGCTCGCCGCTGCCGTCAGCAAAGCGGGCTATCGCAAGACATCAGGCCGTCGCGCGGCCATCCGCGACGCCAGCGCTGCGACCTTGCGGGAAATCCAGCAGGTGCAGCCGCAGATGGCCTATCTGAACGTGCTGCGCGAGGTGCTGCCGAAAGACGCCATCGTCACCGACGAGTTGTCACAAGTCGGCTTCGCTTCCTGGTACGGCTTTCCGGTCTACGAGCCGCGCACCTTCATCACCTCGGGCTATCAGGGCACGCTCGGCGCCGGCTTCCCGACCGCGCTCGGCGCCAAGGTCGCGCATCCCGACAGGCCTGTCGTCGCGATCACCGGCGACGGCGGTTTCATGTTCGCCGTGCAGGAATTGGCGACCGCCGTGCAATACAACATCGGCGTCGTTACCCTGGTGTTCAACAACAATGCCTATGGCAATGTCCGGCGCGATCAGCGCGAGCGCTTCGACGGCCGCGTCGTCGCCTCCGATCTCGTCAATCCGGATTTCGTCAGGCTCGCCGAATCCTTCGGCGTCGCCGCCAGCAAGGTCACGTCACCCGACCAGTTCAAGTCGGCGCTGGAGACCGCGCTCGCCCATGGCGGGCCGTATCTGATCGACATCGAGGTGCCTCGCGACAGCGAGGTCTCGCCCTGGGCCTTCATCCATCCGTCGAAGCCTCCAGGGATCTGATCGACCTCACGGCGGGGACGCGCGGCGTCCCTGCAATCCGGCCGCGGCCATCGCCAGCAGGCCGGCCCCGGCCACGAGCCAGCACGCGACCGGCGCCCACTGCACCAGAGGTGCGTAGTCGGGCAGCTTCTGCAGACCGCCGGCGACGGCGGCGATCCGCGCGAAGGTTGCCAGCGCCAGCGCCGAGAAGACGAGCCCGGTCACCTTGCCCTCGGCACCCGTCGTCCCGATCGCGAGCGCCGCGGAAATGGCGCTCATCATCATGCAGCCCCAGGCCGCACCGGCGATGAACTGCGCCACGATCAGCACGGTCAGCGCACCCGCGAGCTCGGCACTGACGATGGCGAGTGCACCCAGCAGCCCGGCAATTCCCATCACCATGAGCCCGCCGCGATGCTTCACCACGACGCTGGCCGGGAACAGCACGAGGTTGAAGCCGATCCAGAACACCGGCATCAGCCAGGGCAGATCCTCCGGCTTGGCAAAGCGCAGATAGAACGCCGAGCTGTTGATGCTGAAATGCAGCTGGTAGCCGAGCGCGAGGATCACCATGGCGCCGATGAACAGCAGCGGCAGTCCCCGCAGCGGCTTGGGCTCGGGCTTGGGATTGGCCGGCGCTTGCGCGGCCGGACCGGCATCCTGCGGGATGCGCGCGAGACCGAGCGCGGTCAGCAGCAGCACCGCCGATGAGATGACGAACGGCAATCGCGGATCGTAGTCGCGCAGGATCACGCCGAGATACGGCGACACGGCGCCGGCCACGCCATAGCCGAGCATGACCAGCGCTGCCAGGAACGGAATGGCCGGCCGGGCCGCATGGCGCCCGAGCAGGGTCAAGGGCGGTGCGCGCAACACCGAGGAGGTCAGCGCCCAGATCGCGATCAGTCCGATGAAGACCGCTGGACCTGCGGAGGCCGCCACGAACGGCAGCGCGACGAAGGCGGCGCAGGATACCGCAGTCAGCAGGCCGACGAAGATGCCGAAGCGCGCGGCCGCGCGCCCGATCCGATCGGCCGCAACTCCCATCGCGGTATCGGACAATGTGAAGATCGCCTGGTCCAGCATCAGGATCAGAACGACGGCCGAGGGCGCGACGCCGGCCTGGGCCGCGAGCTTCGGCAGATAGATCACATAGGTCGTCCACAGCAGCGTGAACACCAGCTGCAGCAGCGCAAGGTGAAGTCCCAATCGCGTCGCCGCCGGCGCTCGCTCCTCCGCAAGTTCGACAGTGCTCATGGCCCCTCTCCCGGGGGCAGCATAGAGCCAAGGATGCCCGTTGCAAAACGAGGAAGATCACAGACCGGCCAGGACTACCGCGCTCGGCGGAAGGTCAGGTTGATGCGCCGGCGGCCGAGCCGAGCATGCTCACCGTCGGCGAGCGGCGCAACGCCGTGAAATGCGAGCCGCGCCGGCCCGCCCCAGACGACGACGTCGCCGTGGACCAGCCGATAGCGTTGCGTCCTGTCGGTGCGTTTGAGCCCGCCGAACAGAAAGGTCGCGGGCAGCCCGAGCGACACCGAGACGATCGGCGCGCCGATGTCACGCTCATCGCGGTCCTGATGCAGCGACATCCTGGCGCCCGGCTCATAGCGGTTGATCAGGCAGGCATCGGGCGCGAAGCCTGCGAAGCCGGCTTCGCTTGCGGCGACCTCGGCAAGTTGATGAAACAGCGGCGGCATCGCCGGCCATGGCTGGCCGCTGTCCGGATCAACAGCATCATAGCGGTAGCCGCTGCGATCCGTGACCCAGCCACACGCGCCGCAACTCGTCATCGCCACCGACATCTGATGGCCGCCCGGGGTCACCATGCGGCGGAACGGCGCCTGCGCCGCGATCGTCTCGATCGCTGTGATAAGCTCCGCCTCCTGCGGCCGCGCGAAGCCGCGCAGCAGCACTGCGCCGGGCGCGAGCTGCTCGCGGGTCGGTCCTGCCAACTCGAGGCCATCGAACAGATCCGCCGTCATGCGCCTCACTTCGCATCGTGAAAGATCACGCCCAGCGTATGCCGCCGGCCGGCGCGCAGCCGGCTGACACCATGGCGCATGTTGACGCGGTAGCTGCCGCGCGTGCCCTGCACCGGACGATTGTGGACCGCGAACACCACGGCATCGCCCTGCCGCAGCGGCACCACCTCGGCGCGCGACTGCATGCGCGGGCGCTGCTCGGTCAGCACGAACTCGCCGCCCTCGAAATCGCGCCCCGGCTCCGACAGCAGGATCGCGACCTGCAACGGAAATACGTGCTCGCCATAGAGATCCTGGTGAAGACAATTGTAGTCGCCCTCGACATATTGCAGCAAGAGCGGCGTCGGCCTGATCTGGCCGGCCTGATGACAGCGCGCCAGGAAGTCGTCGTGCTCGGCGGGATATTGGATGTCGATCCCCATCGTCGCAGTCCAGCGATTGGCGATCGCGACCAGACGCGCATAGAGACGCGGCCGCAGCCGCGCGATCGGATCCGGCAGCGGATAGCTGAAATATTTGTATTCGCCGCGCCCGAAGCCATGTCGCGCCATGACGACGCGGCTGCGGAAATGCCGGTCGTCCGGATAGAGCGCCGCCAGCGCGCGGCAGTCGTCGGGCGACAGCAGCTGCGTCAACACGGCGCAGCCGCGCGCATCGAGGTCGCGTTCCACCATCGCCCAGTCGACCGCGTTGGGGCGCGGCGTGGGTTCGGGCGACGATGGAGTCATCTTGCGTGCCTTGATCATGCAAGCAATGTGGCCATCAGGCTGGTCCAGCGCCACCCGTTTTCCGGGGTAGAGCAAACTCGATCAGAGACAACGCTGCTCCCCGAAAACGAGCTCACGTAGCTCGATACCGAGCCGCAGACATGCCGAGCCGCCGCCTCAGCCCCGCACCACGCCCTCGACCCCCGCCGCGATCTCCAGCAGCTTGCGGTCATTGCCGCCGGATTGCGCCAGCATCAGGCCGACGGGGACCTCGCCATGGCGGTGCGCCGGCAGCGAGATCGCGCAGCCGTCGATCATGTTGATGAAGGTGCAGTTGCGCAGGGCACGGATGTTCTCGCGGGCGAAGACCTGGTCGTCGGCGAGATCGGCGATCCTGGGCGGCGCGTTGGCGGTGGTCGGCATCACCAGCGCGTCATAGGGCGCGATGCGCGCGGCGGCCCGCTTCACCAGCGAGCGTCGGGCATTCAGCATCTCGATGTAGTCCGGCACCGTGATCGCCTCGCCGCGCAGGATGCGGACGGAGACGCGCGAATCATAGACGTCGCCCTTGGCTGTCAGCAGGAACCGGTGCCAGGCGTAGCTCTCGGCCGCGGCAAAGCCGCCCTTCGCGCCGATGAGGCCGACGTCGAGGAACTCGGGGAATTCGATACGCTCGATGAGCGCGCCCTGCTTCGCCAGCGTCTGCAGCGCCCGCTCAAAGGTCTCGGCGACCTCGGCATCGAGCTCGTCGAGCACGATCGTCGTGGGCACCGCGAGCCGCAGACCCTTCACCGGTCGCGCGGCCAGCGGCCGGATCGGCTCATCGGCCAGCACCGAGTCGAGGATCGCGCAGCATGCGACGGTGTTGGCGAGCGGCCCAAAGCTGTCGAGCGTCGACGACAGCGGCACGCCGCCGTCGAGCGGCACGCGGGCCTGCGTCGGCTTGAAGCCTGTGATGCCGTTGAAGGCGGCGGGGATGCGGCAGGAGCCGCCGGTGTCGGTGCCCAGCGCGCCATAGGCCATGCGGTCGGCGATCGAGACGGCGGCGCCCGACGACGAGCCGCCGGGGACATGGCCGACCTCGCGCTTCCAGGCGCTCTTCGGCGTGCCGTAATGCGGGTTGATGCCGATGCCGGAATAGGCGAACTCGGTCATGTTGGTGCGGCCGATCACGACGAAGCCGGCCCGGCGCAGCCGCGCCACGGCAGGCGCATCGGCCTCGGCCGGCGCGGAGTCGTCGAGCGCGCGCGAGCCGGCACGGGTCACCTGGCCCTTGATGTCGAACAGATCCTTGATCGAGACCGGAATGCCGGCGAAAGGCGACGGCGCGGCATTGGCCTTGCGCAGCGCGTCCATGCCGTCGGCGGCCGCCAGCGCGGCGTCCTTGTCGACATGGATGAAGGCGCGCCCTCCCTCGCCGGCGGGATCGGCGATCCGGGCCAGACACGCCTCCACCAGCTTGCGCGACGTGGTGCGGCCAGCGGCGAGATCGTCGGCCAGCGCGGCCAGGGTCGGATTTGAAGCGGTCATGGCGTCCTATCGCGTGTGATCAGCGGCATCGGCCGCGATATCCATATCGAGCAGCGCGGAACTCAGCGACTTGCCGTGCGCATCCAGCGCCAGCGAGCGGGTCACCCCGCCGCCGAGCGCCCGGCTCATCACGAAATTCAGCGCCGCAATGTTGGGCAGCTCATAGCGGACCACCTTGCCCCGGACAATGCCGGCGAAGTGGGCCCTGACCCGCTCGGCCGTCACCTGTGCGAGCAGCAATGGATAATCCTTGGCGTCGTAGGCGATGACGGAGATGTTCGAGGTATCACCTTTGTCGCCGGTCCTGGAATGGGCGATGTCGCGCAGCTTCATCTCGTCTCCGATCATGCGGCCGCATCAAAGACCAATTTTCATCAGGCGGCAATTGCCGTCCAAACACCTCTGCGCCTCCCGGAGGGCCGCATGCGTAGCGTGATGGACCGTTGACGCGTCTGCGTCAAATGGCGCATCACGGATGCAAAGGAGCGGGCGACGGAGCCCGCCGCAGGGAGGATCAACCGGGATGGCCGAGCCGATGCGTGCACGCCCCAAACCGACACCCGAGACGCAGCATTTCTGGGACGGCACCCGCGCTGGCGAATTGCGGCTGCAGCGCTGCGACGCCTGCGCCCACGTCTACTTCCCGCCGCGCCCGTTCTGTCCGGCCTGCGCCAGCCGCAAGGTCAGCGTCTTCAAGGCCACGGGCAAAGGCACGCTCTACAGCTACGTCATCAACCATCGTCCCCCGGCGCCCGGCTTCACGCCGCCCTACGCCATTGCCGTCGTGGCGCTCGAAGAGGGCCCGCGCATGATGAGCAACATCACGGGCTGCCCCCAGACACCGGAGGCATTGGAGCTCGACATGCCGCTCGAAGTCACTTTCGAGCCGCTCGACGAACAAATCACCCTGCCCCTGTTCCGGCCGGCGAAAGGATAGCGCCATGCGTCGAAACCAGGTGGCCGTGGTCGGCGCGGCCGAGACCACCGAGCTCGGAATCATCCCGACGATGTCGCAGATCCAGCTGCATGCGGACGCGGCGCTGAATGCCATCGCCGATGCCGGGCTCAAGCTGTCGGACATCGACGGCTTCGCCACCGCGGTCGAGACGCCGCAGCAGATCTGCCATTATCTCGGCATCACGCCGACCTGGGTCGACGGCACCTCGGTCGGCGGCTGCTCCTTCATGCTGCATGTCCGCCACGCCGCGGCTGCGATCGAAGCCGGCCTATGCAAGACCGTGCTGATCACCCACGCCGAGAGCGGCAAATCGATGATCGGCAGGCTGCCGCGCTCGATTCCGCCGGACAGTCTGCAGGGCCAGTTCGAGGCGCCGTTCGGCATCTCAGGGCCGCCCAGCATGTTCCCGATCCCCGTACTGCGCTACATGAAGACCTACGGCATCACCCATGAGCAGCTCGCGATGGTCGCGGTGGTGCAGCGGGAATGGGCGGCGAAGAATCCGCGCGCGATGATGAAGGACCCGATCACGGTCGACGACGTCCTCAACTCGCGCATGATCGCTTATCCGTTCCGGCTGCTGCAATGCTGCCTCGTCACCGATGGCGGCGGCGCACTGATCCTGACCTCGGCCGATCGCGCCAAGGATTTTCCGCAGAGGCCAGTCTATGTTCTCGGCACCGGCGAAAGCGTGGAGACGCCGATGGTCAGCCAGATGGAGACGTTCAATTCGTCGCGTGCCTTCAAGGTCGCGGGCCCCCTCGCCTTCAAGGAAGCCGGCATCAGCCACGCCGACGTCGACCATCTCATGATCTACGACGCGTTCGCGCATCTGCCGCTGTTCGGGCTCGGCGATCTCGGCTTCATGCCGCATGAGGAGACCGGCCCGTTCATCGCTGCCGGTCACACCCGTCCAGGCGGCAAGCTGCCGCTCAACACCAATGGCGGCGGCCTGTCCTACATGCATTCGGGCATGTACGGCATGTATGCGTTGCAGGAGAGCGTGCGCCAGATGCGCGGCATCGCCCCGGCGCAGGTACCAGGAGCCAAGATCTCGGTGTGTCACGGCGTCGGCGGCATGTTCGCCGCGTCAGGGACGATTATTTTCACGAACGAAGGATAACCACCGTCATTCCGGGGTGCGCGAAAGCGCGAACCCGAAATCTCGAGATTCCGGGTCTGGTGCTGCACACCAGCCCGGAATGACGGGGCAAAACAAGGAGACCTCCCCATGACCAAATCGCTCCAGGACAAAGTCATCATCGTCACCGGCGCCGGCCGCGGCATCGGCCGCGAGATCGCGCTGCTGTGCGCCGCCGAAGGTGCCAAGGTCGTGGTCAACGATCCCGGCGTCGCCTCCGACGGCTCGGGCACCAGCGCAGCGCCGGCGGAGGAAGTGGTCGAGGAAATCAAGAAGCGCGGCGGCACGGCGGTGGCGAATTTCGAGAGCGTGTCCGAAGCGATCCCGGCCAGCAAGATCGTGAAGGCCGCGACCGACCACTTCGGCAAGCTCGACGGCGTGGTCAACAATGCCGGCATCCTGCGCGACATGATCTTCCACAAGATGAGCATCGAGGCGTTCGAGGCCGTCATCAAGGTCCACCTGATGGGCTCGTTCTATGTCGCTCACTCCGCCGCGCGGCTGTTCCGCGAGCAGGAGAGCGGCTCCTTCGTCCATTTCACCTCGACCTCAGGCCTGATCGGCAATTATGGCCAGGCCAACTACGCCGCGGCAAAGCTCGGCATCGTCGGCCTGTCGAAGTCGATCGCGCTCGACATGGGCCGCTTCAACGTGCGCTCCAATTGCGTCTCGCCATTTGCCTGGAGCCGCATGATCGGCACCATCCCGGCGGAGACCGAGGCCGAGAAGGAGCGCGTCGAACGCATGAAGCGGATGGGGCCCGAGAAGATCGCGCCCGTCGTCGCCTATCTGCTCGGCGATGCCTCGAAAGACGTCACCGGCCAGATCTTCGCCGTTCGCATGAACGAGATCTTCCTGATGAGCCAGTCGCGCCCGCTGCGCTCGGTGCACCGCGGCGAAGGCTGGACGCCGCAGACCATTGCGGAGCATGGCATGCCGGCGCTGAAGCCGTCGTTCTACAAGCTCGATCGTTCCGCCGACGTGTTCGGCTGGGATCCGATCTGAGATTTGCAGCGCGCAAAATGTGCTTGCAGCGCACACCATCTCAAGTTGTTTTTTATCCAAACGACCCGCGCGTTGCCATGATTTCGTCGTATGGTCGCCTCCCAACAAAAGTCGGGAGGACATAGATGACGAATGCACGACACGACCTCACGCAGGATTCGCCGGCCGGAACTGATGGCTTCGACCGGCGCATGCTCCTCAAGGGCGTCGCCGGCTTTGCCGCGGCGGCAGCGGCAGTCTCGCCGGCCGGTGCCCGCGATTTCGGACCGGGCGCGCAGCCGCAACGCTATCCGGATCCCGACATCGTCGTGATCGACGAGAAGCGCTTCAAGGCCAAGGTTGGCAACACCACGATCAAGCGTCTGTTCACCGGCTGCCTGTGGGCGGAAGGTCCGGCCTGGAACGCGCAGGCGCAGTATCTGGTCTGGAGCGACATCCCGAACAACCGACAACTGCGCTATCTCGACGACGACGGCCACATCTCCCAGCAGTTCCGCAAGCCATCGAACGAATCGAACGGCAATACCTTCGATTATGAAGGACGGCAGATCACGGCCGAGCGGACCCGCCTCGTCCGCTTCGAGCACAACGGCTCGGTCACCGTTCTCGCGGAGAAGGCGAACGACAAACCCCTCAACGGCCCGAACGACATGGTCGTCAATCCCAGCGACAAGTCGATCTGGTTCACCGATCCCGGCTACGGCTCGATCAACCTGTATGAAGGGCAGAACGCCCGCAGCGGCTCCAACCAGCCGTTCCAGAAGGAAGCCGTCTACCGCGTCGATGCGCAGTCCGGCGCGATCACCAAGGTCGCGGACGAGCCGTTCAAGCCGAACGGCATCGCCTTCAGCCACGACTACAAGAAGCTCTACGTCTGCGACACCGGCATCACGCACTATCCGAACGCCAAGAACGTGATCTGGCAGTACGACGTCAATGGCGACAAGCTGGCGAACCCGAAGGCGTTCATCGACATGACGCTCGACGGCAAGTCGGGCTTCGCGGACGGGCTGCGGGTCGACATCGACGGCAACATCTGGGTCGGCGCCGGCTGGGTCGGCGAAGGCTATGACGGCGTCCACATCTTCGCGCCGGATGGCGTCCGCATCGGCCAGATCAAGCTGCCGGAGATCTGCGCCAATGTCTGCTTCGGCGGCAAGAAGCGCAATCGCCTGTTCATGACCGCGAGCCAATCGCTCTATGCGGTCTATGTGGAGACGCAGGGCGCGCATATCTGTTAGGCCGGAAAACCGCCCTTGCTACGAGGCGTCCCTGCGAAAGCGGGGATGCCTCGTCAACGATGGGGCCACACTCACACTGCCGTCCCGGACAGGCGCGCGGTACGCGCGCGCAGATCCGGGACCCATAACCCCAGGGAGACGTGGGAGGCACGATGGTCGATCCTCCTCGCCCAGCCACATCTGCCTGCGGCTCCGGGTCCGAATCAAGACCGGGACCCGACGAAGGGACGCACCTCACCTTCTGAAACGAATAAAGCGCTTGCTATTTTTCGGAAATCATGTTCTTCTCTCGCCATCCCGCCTCATGCAAGGGGCGTAGCGCGCGATCGTCACGACACGCGAGGCGGGGATGCGATGGCCGCGGTTGAGCCGCAGCGTGTCCCTGGATGCGCGGACGAACGGCTTTGCCGCGGACGTGAAATCGCGTGGTCCTGGCGCCCCGAAGCAGGCGTCAAGTCCGTGGTGATGCCCAGCGCATCGCGCGGGCGACGGTGTCTACGAGCCGGCACACCGGGGAGATCGCGTATAAGCGTGAAGACATCGCGCGGGGAATGCCGGATGTTCGGCTGAACCTGTGGTGACTGCCGCCTGCTTTCTTTTCTGCAGGCGGGCCATGGGTGAGGCCTTCACCCGGCATTCCCCGCGCCCTTGCACTCTCGTGAGGGACATGTTCGCTGCATGCACTCGGGCGCGAAACGCCGCGAGGACGAGATCGTATGTCATTTGCTGCTTGAGCCGCAAATCAGTCGCACCACCGCTGTCGTCCCGGGCAAGCCACGATGCGCGCAGCGCGTCGTGGCGCCGACCCGGGACCCATACGCCGCGGCGGCCGTGATAGGCGAAGGTCGACAACGCATTCGCCCCAAACTACTCCCTGGTGTTATGGGTCCCGGCGTTCGCCGGGACGACAGAGAGTCTGTGGTTACAGCCGAGCTATCCCGTATTTCTCAACCCCGCCGAGATGCCGTTGATCGTCAGCTGAATCCCGCGCAGCACCTGCTCGTCCGGGTTCTGCGCGCGGTGCTCCTTGAGAAGCTCGACCTGCACGTGGTTGAGCGGATCGAGATACGGAAAGCGGTTGCGCACCGAGCGCTCCAGCAGCGGATTGCCCTGCAGCAAGCGCTCCTGTCCCATGATATCGAGCAACGTCTCGATCACCAGATTCCATTCGCGCCGGATGCGGCCAAAAATCTTTTCGCGCAGGGCCTCGTCCGGGACCAGCTCGGCATAGCGCGAGGCGATGGCGATCGAGCTCTTGGCGAGCACCATGTCCATGTTCGACAGCAGCATGCGGAAGAACGGCCATTCCTGATAAAGCTCGCGCAGGAACGGCATGCCCTGCTCCGGATTTTCCGCGATCCAGGTCTCGACCGCGCTGCCGAAGCCGTACCAGCCCGGCAGCATCAGCCGGCACTGCGCCCAGGAGAACACCCAGGGGATCGCACGCAGGTCCTCGATCGCGCGCGTCTTCTTGCGCGACGCCGGGCGGCTGCCGATGTTCAGGGTGGCGATCTCGTTGATGACCGTCGAGGCCCAGAAATATTCGACGAAGCCGTCGGTCTCGTAGACGAGGCCCCGATAGGCCTTGAAGGCGAGCTCCGAGAGCCGATCCATGGCAGTCAGATACTCGCGCTTCGGCGCCGGCTGCCGCGGATGCAGCAGACTCGCTTCGAGCGTCGCCGCGGCGAGGATCTCCAGGTTGTTGCGGCCAACCTCTGCGTTGGAATACTTGCTGGAGATGATCTCGCCCTGCTCGGTGATCCGGATCTGGCCGTTCACGGCGCCGCCGGGCTGGGCGATGATGGCGTCATAGCTCGGACCGCCGCCGCGGCCGACCGATCCGCCGCGGCCATGGAACAGCCTGAGCCGGATGCCATGGCGTTCGAAGATGTCGACCAGGCCGATCTCGGCCTTGTAGAGCTCCCAGCCCGAGGTGACGAAGCCGCCGTCCTTGTTGCTGTCGGAATAGCCGAGCATGACCTCCTGCACGGCGCCGCGGCTGTCGACCAGGCGGCGGTAATCGTGCAGCGCCAGCATGCGGTCCATGATGGCGCTGGAGGCCTGCAGGTCCTCGATGGTCTCGAACAGCGGCACGATATTGACGGCGCAGCGGCCCGAGGGATCGATCAGGCCGACCTCCTTGAGCAGCAACGCCACCTCGAGCATGTCGGACATGCCCTTGCACATCGAGATGATGCACTGGGGGATCACGTCGGCGCCGAAGGTCGCGTGCGCCTCGGCAGCGGCGCGGAACAGCGCGAGCTCGCCGATGGTCTCGTCGCTGTACTTGACGAATTGCGATACGAGCGGCCGCGCATTGCGCAACTCGCTGACAAGCAGGCCGACCCGCGCATCCTCGCTCAGCGCCATATAGGACATGCCGGGCATCGCGGTGTCGATCAGCTCGGCGACCGTTCGCTCGTGCACCGCCGAGTTCTGGCGGATGTCGAGCCGGGCCAGATGGAAGCCGAAGCAATCCACGGCACGCCGCAGCAGCCGCAGCCGCCCGCGGGCGATCACCTCGGCATTGTTGGCGACCAGCGAGTGATGCAGCACGTCGAGATCATCCTGCATCTGCTTGACGCTGTCGTAAGGCGCCACCGCCGCCACGGGAAGGCGGCTGATCTGGATACCGAGCTTCTTCGCCGTCGCCGCCAAGCGCGCATAGATGCCGGACACCGCCAGGCGATAAGGCTCGCCGTGACGATGCGGCGACGTGTCCGGCGAGCGCTCGGCCAGCGCACGCAGCTCCTCGGAGACATCGGCGAGATGCGCGGCGATGGACAGCTCGCTGCCGAGCAGATGCAGCTCCTCGAGATAGTAGTGCAGCGCCAGGCTGGATTGCAGCTTGAGCGTTCCGCGCATCACCTCGGCGGTCACGAATGGATTGCCGTCGCGATCGCCGCCGATCCAGCTCCCCATGCGCAGGAACGAGGCGAGATCGCCCGCCACCTCCGCTCCGTCATTGAGCCGATCCTCGAGCGAGCACAGCAGCCGCGGCACCTCACGCAGAAACGTGTAGTCGTAGAACGACAGCCCGTTGGTGACCTCGTCGAGCACCGTCAGCTTGGTCCGGCGCAGCAGGTTGGTCTGCCACAAGGTCAGCACGGCGCGGCGCAGCGCCTCGTCATTGGCCTCGCGCTCATCCGGCGTCAGCTGCATCCGCTCGCGGCGGTCGAGCAGCATCGCGATCTCCATCTCGCGATCCATCGTGCTCTTGCGCCGCACCTCTGTCGGGTGCGCGGTCAGGACCGGGCTGACCAGCGCCGTCGAGAAGAACTTGCGCAGATCGGAAGCCTCGAACCCGGCGGATTTGGCGTGAGCGAGCGTCGCCGCCAGCATGCCGGCCCCGCCATTGGAATCGCTCTTGGCACGCATGCGCCGGATGTTGTTCTGGTCCTCGGCAATGTTGGCGAGGTGAGAGAAATAGCTGAAGGCGCGGACGATGCGGACGGTCTCAGCCGTCGTCATGCCGTCGAGGATCTGCTCCAGCTCGCGCCGCGCCTGGCGGTCTTCGTCGCGGTGGAAGCGCACCGATGTCTGGCGGATGCGCTCGACGAGGTCGAACAATTCGGCGCCCTCCTGGTCGCGGACCGTATCGCCGAGGATGCGGCCGAGCAGCCGGATATCGTCCCGCAGCCGCGCATCCTCCTCCATGGCCTGCGCCTCGGCAGCGCGGTTGGGACGGATTTCCTCTGTCATGGTTTGCGGCGACATGGATGCGCTCTCCAGCAGCTGCCCATTTACGGGTCAGTCTGCCGTATCTATACCGCAGCGCAAGATCAAGAAGGAGGCGTCGCCTGCCCTATTCAATGCTCACGTGACGTCTTCTCATCGCTGAGAGCCGCCAATCGATCAGATCTTTCGCCCTGCCTGCGCCCAATAGGGGTCGCGCAGCCGCCGCTTGAAGATCTTGCCGGAATCCTCACGAGGCAATTTGTCCTGGATTTCGATGTGCTTGGGCACCTTGTAGTCGGCCAGCGAAGCCCTGAGCCGGTGTCTGATCTCGCCGGTGTCCAGCACGACGCCGGGCTGCGGCTCGACCACGGCCATCAGGGCTTCCCCGAACTCGGCATCGGGAATGCCAAATACCGCGCAATCGTGCACGCCGGGCACGGCATGCAATACGGCTTCGATCTCGGCCGGATAAATGTTGACGCCGCCGGAGATCACCATGTCGCGCTTGCGGTCGCACAGGAAGACGTAGCCCTCGGCATCGATGTAGCCGACATCGCCCGAGGTGATGAAGCCGTCGCGGTCGATCTCGGCAAGCTTCTCCGGCTTGTTGTGATAGGTAAAATCCGGATTGCCCGCGATGCGCGAATAGATCTCGCCAACCTCGCCCTGCGGCAGGATGCGGCCGTCCTCGCCGAGGAAACGAAGCTCGGCGCCCGGCGAGACCTTGCCGACGGTGCCTGGCTTCCTCAGCGCGTCCTCCGAGGTTGCGAAGGTGACGGCGCCGGATTCGGTCGAGCCGTAGAACTCGTAGATGACCGGCCCCCACCAGTCGATCATCGCGCGCTTGACGTCGGCCGGGCACGGCGCGGCAGCGTGAATGACATGGCGCAGCGACGATACGTCGTAGCGGCGGCGAACCTCCTCCGGCAGCTTCATCAGCCGGATGAACATCGTCGGCACCATGAAGATCGTATCAATCCGCTCTGTCTGGATGATGCCGAGAAATTCTTCCGGCTCGAAGCGCGGCATCAGCACCAGCGCGCCGCCGAGACGTCCGGCACGCAGGCCGAACGCATTCGGGGCAGAATGATACAGCGGCCCCGGCAAGAGCGCGCGCGAGCCCGGCTTCAAGCCGTAGATCAACGCTCGCATGCGCTCGGCCGACGCGGCCTGCTCCACCGTCGGCGCATTGCGGCGCACGCCCTTGGGATGACCGGTCGTGCCCGAGGTGTAGATCATGTTCTGCGGCTGTGGCACCTGCGGCCCTTCGTAAGGGCTCTGCTGGGCAAGCCAGCCCTCGAACTCGATTGCGAACTCCGGTGTTGCGAGCAGATCCGCGCCGATCTTGTAGTTGGACAGAATCTCCGGCGGTGTGGGCACGCTGAGCGCCGTGACATCGGCCGGTATCGCCCCGGCGAGCTGATGCAGCAGATCGGCGTGACCGATCAGCACCTTGGTCGCGGAGTCCTTGAGGATGTAGTCGATCTCCTCCGGCTTGAAGTGCCAGTTCACCGGCACGCCATAGGCGCCCAGCCGCATCGCGCCATAGGCCGCCTCGATGAAGGCGATGTCGTTGCGCATCAGCATGCAGACGCAATCGCCCTGGCCCACGCCGAGCTGCGCGAGGCCGCTGGCGATCCGCGCGGCGCGGTCGGCGATTTCGACGTGGCTGCGCCGGCGCTCGCCGGAGATGATGCCGCAGAACAGGGAGGACGTTTCCATTTTCTTTGTTATCCGATCTGGCGTCGGTTTGAGTTTCGGCCGTCATTCCGGGCCGATGCGCCGCGACAAAACGGCGGAGCCGTCTTGCGCGGAGCATCGAACTCAGGTGCGCAGTTGCGCACCGGAGAATCTCGAGATTCCGGGCCTGCTCCTTCGGAGCATCCCGGAATGACGGACTCAGTCCGCAAACTTCGGCGCGCGCTTCTCGATGTTGGCGCGCACCGATTCGAGCTGGTTCAGACTGCCGATCAGCTTCTGCTGCTCGACCGATTCGGCGAGCAGCGCCGGCCCCGGATCGACCGAGAGATTGTTCAGCATCCGCTTGGCGGCGCGGATCGCATCCGGATTCTTGCCGGCGATCTCACGCGCGGTCTCCAGCGCAGCCGCGCGCGGATCGGCGCAGATGCGGGTAACGAGGCCGTAGGACTGGCCTTCCTCCGGCGAGAACACCCGGCCCGTGTAGGTCAACTCGCGCAGGATGTCGTCGCGCATCAGGGTCGCCAGGATCGGCGTGCCCGCCATGTCGGGCACCAGACCCCACTTGATCTCCATGATCGACATCTTGGTATCCGGCGCGACGTAGCGCATGTCCGCGCCGAGCGCGAGCTGGAAGCCGCCGCCATAGGCGACGCCATGCACTGCAGCAATCACCGGCACCGGCAGCTGCCGCCAGCCCCAGACAGCCTGCTGGGCGAAATTCGCCTTGCCGTGGGTGCGAATGGTGAGGTCGCGCTTCTCGCCGCCGGGTATGCCGTTGCCGCCGGACTCCTTCATCGCGGCGAAGCGGCCCATGTCGAGGCCCGCGCAGAAGGCACGCCCCTCGCCGGACAGCACCACCGCCCGCAGTCCCTTCTCCTTCGACAGCCGGTCGGTCGCCGCGACCAGCGCCTCGAACATCTCCATGTCCAACGCATTCATCTTGTCGGCGCGAACCAGGCGAACGTCGGCGACGCCGTCCTTGATCTCGATCGCGAGGCGGTTGTCCATCGAGCGGTCTCCCTACGGATGTCTTTGTGACTTTACAGAAGGCTGTCGGAGCGATTTAGTCAATCGACCAATTAACTCACAACATGTCAGGCGGAAACTCCCATGTTCAAGGACAATCTCCTCGAAGGTCGACGCATTCTGGTGACCGGCGGCGGCACGGGCCTTGGCAAAGCGATGGCTGCACGCTTCCTGCAACTCGGCGCCGAAGTGCATATTTGCGGCCGGCGGAAAATCGTCTGCGACGAGACCGCGACCGAACTGATGGACCTCTACGGCGGCCGCGTGACCAGCCATGGCGTCGACATCCGAAATGCCATGGCGGTGGAGGAAATGATCGAGGCCATCTTCCAGGAAGGCGGTCTCACCGATCTCATCAACAACGCGGCCGGCAACTTCATCTCCCGCACCGAGGAATTGAGCCCGCGCGGCTTCGATGCCGTCGCTAACATCGTGATGCACGGCACGTTCTACGTGACGCATGCCGTCGGCAAGCGCTGGATCGCTGCGAAGCAACCGGGCAACGTCGTGTCGATCACCGTGACGTGGGTGCGCAACGGCTCGCCTTACGTGGTGCCATCGGCGATGAGCAAGTCGGCGATCCACGCCATGACGATGTCGCTTGCGACCGAATGGGGCCGCTATGGCATCCGCCTCAACACCATCGCGCCCGGCGAAATCCCGACCGAAGGCATGAGCAAGCGCATCAAGCCCGGCGACGAGGCTGGCGCGCGGACCAAGGCGATGAACCCGATGGGTCGCGTCGGCACCATGGAGGAGCTGCAGAACCTCGCGGTGTTCCTGATCTCCGGCGGCTGCAACTGGATCAACGGCGAGACCATCGCGATGGACGGCGCCCAGGCGCTGGCGATGGGCGGCAACTTCTATCAGTTGCGCGACTGGAGCGACGACGATTGGACCAAGGCCAAGGAGTCGATCAAGGCGCAGAACGAGAAGGACCGCGCGACGCGCACGAGCTGACGGCCGAATCGCCCGGTTGATCGGCGACGTGCGCCCTGTAGACTGATCGAGAGATGCTTGCTCCGGCGCGATCCGGGACGAGGACCACGACAAGACATCAAACAAAGAACAAGACGCAATCGGAGGGGAAACATGTCCGTCTCGACGGCATCGTCGACGCTCGTCGACGTCGTGCGCGACAGAGCGCAAACGCTGGGCTCCGCCACCGCCTATGAGTTCGAGGGGCGCATCACCAGCTTCGCCGCGTTCGACCGCAAGACCAACCAGGTCGCCAACGCGCTGAAGGCGCTTGGCGTCAAGCCGCACGAGCGGATCGCCTATTTCGGCAAGAACAGCGACATCTATTTCGAGCTGCTGGTCGGCGCCATGAAGGCCAACGTCGTCATGGCGCCGGTGAACTGGCGCCTCGCCGGTCCCGAGGTCGCCTTCATCGTGGAGGACTGCAAGGCTCCTGCCCTGTTCGTCGGGCCGGAATTCATCACGATGATCCGCAACATCCGCGACCAGATTCCAAGCGTGCGGCACATCATCACCACCGAAGGCGGCGCGCCGGAATGGCAGGACTACACGGCTTGGCGCGACGCGCAGAGCGCGGATGATCCGGGCGTACCAATCACGCCGCAGGACATCGCGCTGCAGCTCTACACCTCCGGCACCACCGGCAAGCCGAAAGGCGCGATGCTGTCGCACGCCAACTTCCTCAACCTCGTCAACACCGGCAATCCCGAGGAGAAACCGGACTGGAACAAATGGTCGACCGACGACGTCTCGCTGATCGCGATGCCGATCTTCCACATCGGCGGCTCCGGCTGGGGCCTGATGAGCCTCTATCACGGCGCCCGCGGCGTGATCGCCCGTGAGTTCGATCCGACCAGGATCCTCGACTTCTTCGAGCAGTCCGGCATCACCAAGCTGTTCATGGTGCCGGCGGCGATGCAGTTCGTGGTGCGGCAGCCGCGCGCGCGGCAGGTCGATTTCTCCCGCCTGAAATACATGCTCTACGGCGCCTCGCCAATCCCGGCCGCGCTGCTCAAGGAATGCATCGACGTGTTCAAATGCGGCTTCGTGCAGATGTATGGCATGACCGAGACCACCGGCACCATCATCGCGCTGCCGCCCGAGGACCATGTCGAGGGACTGGAGCGCATGCGCTCCGCCGGCAAGCCGTTGCCCGGCGTCGAGGTCGCGATCATCGATCCCCTCGGCAATCCGCTGGCGCCGCGGCAGGTCGGCGAGATCGCGACGCGCTCGGGCTCCAACATGACCGGCTACTGGAACCTGCCGGAGGCGACCGCACGCACGCTCGGCAAGGACGGCTGGCTGCGCACGGGTGATGCCGGCTACATGGACGAGGACGGCTACGTCTACATTCACGACCGCATCAAGGACATGATCATCTCCGGCGGCGAGAACATCTATCCGGCCGAGGTCGAGAGCGCGATCTGCGATCATCCCGATGTCGCCGAGGCCGCGGTGATCGGGATTCCCGACGACAAATGGGGCGAGGCCGTCAAGGCGATCGTCGTGATGAAGCCTGGCACGCGCGCCACCGAGACCGACATCATCAATTTCACCCGCACCCGCATCGCCGGCTTCAAGACGCCGAAGAGCGTCGACTTCCTCGACGCCCTGCCGCGCAATCCCTCCGGCAAGATCCTGCGGCGTAATCTGCGCGACCCGTACTGGGCGGGCAAGGACCGGCAGGTCAATTGAGTGCACGCACCGCCATCCTGGATCGCTTCGCTTGCGCTCGCGATGACGCCGTGGAGAGAGTGCGCGCTCCCTCTCCGCCGTCATTGCGAGGCGCCTTGCGCCGAAGCAATCCAGGGCTCCGGAGACGACGCTCGATTGCATCAATTGCGCTTGCGACAGGGCCCTGCCGCTCAACAGCGTGTCACCGCTTGTTCACCCCCATGTAGCCGAACAGGAAGCCGGCGACCTTCCGCATCTGGATCTCCTCGCTGCCCTCGGTGATGCGGTAGCGGCGGTGGTGGCGGTAGATGTGCTCGAACGGCTTGTGGCGCGAATAGCCCATGCCGCCATGGACCTGTATGGCGCGGTCGGCCGCCTCGCAGCACAGACGGTTAGCCCAGTAGTTGCACATCGAGACCTTGTCCGAGAGTGTGTGCTCGACCTGGGCCTGGGTGAGCCGGTCCATCTCCCAGGCCGTCTTGCGGATCAGCAGCCGCAGCATCTCGGCCTGGGTCGCCAGCTCGACCAGCGGCCACTGAATCGCCTGGTTCTCGGCCAGCGCCTTGCCGAACGGCTTGCGCTCACGCGCGTAATTCACACTCTCATTGATGCAGTAGACGGCCGCGCCGAGCGAGCTCGCCGCCTGGCGGATGCGGTTCTCATGGACGAAGCATTGCGCCAGCGACAGCCCGCGCCCGACCTCGCCGAACTGCGCATCCTCCGGCACGAACACGTCGGTGAAGCTGACGCGCGGATGATCGGTCGGCATGTTGAAGGTCCAGAGATACTCCTCGACCTTCACACCCTCGGTCTTGGCCGGCACCAGAAAGCAGGTGATGCCGCGCGCGTCACCATCATTGCCCGAGGTGCGCGCGAACAGTGCACAGTGGGTGGCGACGTGCATGCCCGTCGTCCACATCTTCTCGCCGTTGATCAGCCAACCCTTGATGTTGTCGCGGGTGGCCGGAACGGCCTTGGTTTCCATGTGGGTCGCGTCCGAGCCGTGATGCGGCTCGGTGAGACCGAACGTGATGCGGTACTTGCCGGTGATCGAGCCGTCGATCATCGCCTTCTGGTCGTCGCGGCCGTACCGGTCGAGCATGGTGACGATCGGCAGATTGCCGACGATCGAGTGCTCGTTCTGCAGGTCGTTGTGCAGGCCGAGGCCCTTGGAGGCGAAATGCTCGCGGATCACGGCCATCCAGAGGTTGGACCCGTCCTTGCCGCCATAGCGCTTCGGAATTGCAAAGCGCAGATGGCCGGCCGCATCGGCACGATCCTTGGCCTTGCGCAGCAGTTGCTCCCATTCATGCCGCGGCAGGCCGCCATTCTCGAAATCGGTGCGCGCCCATTCGCGGCGATGATCGAAGAAGCGGATGTTGTCGTCGGCCTGCTCCAGCGGCTTGATCTCGGCGGCGATGAAGCGATCGAGCTCGTCGAGATAGGCGACCAATTCCTTCGGCAAGGAAAAATCCACGGCGTGTCTCCCAGTGTGTTTCGTTGTTGTTGTTGATCCTGGTCGGCGCGACCTCCCGTCGCGTGCTTGTGGCGCGCAGCGCCGTTGCGTATTTGGATGACTGCAACACCTGCGCAGGCGCTAAGCTGATGCGCGACAGCCAATCAGAAGACAGGAGGAACAGCCGATGGAGCTGAAGTTTTCGAGAGTGACGCGCAAGGGGCCGATCACGATCGTCACCCTGGCGCGCCCCGAGGTCTACAACGCCCTGCACATCGAGGCGCATCATGAACTCGAGCGCGTGTTCGACGCCTTCGCCGCCGATCCCGAGCAGTGGGTCGCGATCGTCACCGGTGAGGGCGACAAGGCGTTCTGCGCCGGCAACGACCTGAAATGGCAGGCGGCCGGCGGCGCCCGCGGTTGGGGTAAGAGCGGCTTCGCGGGGCTCACCTCCCGCTTCGATTGCGACAAGCCGATCATCGCCGCCGTCAACGGCGTCGCAATGGGCGGCGGCTTCGAGATCGCGCTCGCCTGCGACCTGATCATCGCCTCCGAGAATGCGACCTTCGCGTTGCCCGAGCCGCGCGTCGGCCTCGCCGCGCTCGCCGGCGGCCTGCAGCGGCTGCCGCGCCAGATCGGCATGAAGCGCGCGATGGGCATGATCCTCACCGGTCGACATGTCGGCGCCCGCGAAGGCCATGAGCTCGGCTTCGTCAATGAGGTGGTGCCGCAAGGCGAGGCGCTGGCGGCGGCGGAGCGATGGGCCGAGACGATCGCCAAGAACTCGCCGATGTCGATCCGCGCCTCCAAGCAGGCGATCGAGAAGGGCCTTGCGGTCTCGCTGGAGCAGGCCATCACCGAGCAGCGCGACTACCCGGCGGTGCAGGCGATGATCCATTCGCAGGACTACATCGAGGGACCGAAGGCGTTCTCGGAGAAGCGGCCGCCGAGGTGGCTCGGGCGGTGAGCTATCCGATACTTCGCATGCTCTGGGCCTGATCGCGCCGGGTTGTCTCCGCTCCGTCATGGCCGGGCTTGACCCGGCCATCCACGTCTCGCAGCAGACTCGTGAAGAGATGGATGCCCGGGTCAAACCCGGGCATGACGCCGGTGGGTTAGGAGCCATCGGTGCTCCTCCCAGCTTCGCGCTTGTAGGACGCGTAGTTCGGCTGATCGACGGCGAGCTTGGCGAGAGTGGTCCGCCAGAGGTGCTGCTTCAGGCCCGGTGTCTGGAGACCAACGGCGCCGCTGGCGATCTGAGCCGTGAGCGCTCGATTGAGTTCGAGTAAATCACCATCCTGTCCCAGCAATTCTCTCAACCGCGCATGCTCCGCCTCATCTGCCGCAGCCGCCTGTGTCAGCTGTCGCACCACGAGATCGAGCGCGTTGATGCCCACGCGCAGCTTGAACGCCTCGTGCCCCGAGATCAGCGGCGCGATGTCGTTGCGCAGGAAGTCGGCGACGGATTGCACCAGCTCGGTCGGCGTCGGCTCGTCCTGCATCAGCCCTCTCCCCTCGGCGCAAGCAATCGCAACAGATCGATCTCGGTCTCCGACGCGCGGCGGCCGATCATGGCGCGCTCCATCGAATGGTCGGGACCGATGCGAAAACGCTGCATCATGCCGCAGCACATCACGCCCCAGCGCAACGTGCCCATCACTTCCCAGAATTTCACCCTGTCAGGATCGACCTTGCGCCCTGCGGACTCATAACCGGCGAACAGCTCCTCGCGGGAGCCGAGGCCACCGACCGGCTTGTCGATTTCGCCGAAGCGCCAGGAGTTGACGCAGAGCCAGCCGAGATCCTCCATGGGATCGCCGAGATGGGCGAGCTCCCAGTCGAGCACGGCGCGCACGCCATCGCGGCCGATGATGAGATTGCCGTTGCGGAAATCACCGTGCACCAGCGTGATCTCGGCCGGGGGACCGGGATCGTTCTGCGACAGCCAGCGCAGGGCCAGATCGAACACCGGGCGCGGCCAGTCGAAGCTTTGATATTCCCGTGCGAGCTCCGCGATCTCCTTGGTCGCGGTCATCCCGCGCAACGCGGGCAGCGTCTCGCGTCGAATCCCGTGGATGCCGGCGGCGATGCCGCCCAGCTGGCGCGCGAGGCGCGGCCTCGCCTCGGCGAATTCGGCATCACGCAGGATCTTGCGCGCGATGGTCTCGCCCTCGACGCGGCGCATGATGAAACCGGCGCCGAGATCGTCCTCCGGCCGCAGCACGTGCAGGACCTCGGGCGACGGCACGCCGGCGGCATAAGCGAGCCGCATCAGCGCCGCCTCGTTGTCGAGCCCGGCGGCACGCCCGGGCGCGGCGCCGTAGCCCTTCGGCGAGCGGCGCAGGATGGCGCCGACATCACCACCGGGATGGACGATGTCGAAGCGCCACGTCTCCTGGCTGGCGCCGCCGGAGAGTTTCGCGGCGCCGCTCACACCGGTCGCCCCCGGCATGAACGAGGCGACGCAGCGGGACAGCTCGGTCTCGATCATTGGCCCTTGAACTTGGCCGGGCGCTTTTCGAGGAACGCGGTGACGCCTTCCTTGAAATCCGAAGTGCTGCCTGCGACGCGCTGCGACTGAAATTCCGCGTTGAGCTGCTCCTCGAAAGAGTTCTCCGGGCTGTCCCAGTACAGCTGGCGGATCTGCGCCAGCGCCACCGTCGGCCCGTTGGCGAGCTCGTGCGCGAGCTTCATCGTCTCCTCCTTCAGGACCGCATCGTCATAGACGCGGTTGACGAGGCCCCATTGCAGCGCCGTCTCGGCCGGCAGCTTCTCGCCCAGCAGCGACAGCTCGATCGCGCGGGCCTTGCCGACGAGGCGCGGCAACAGCCAGGTCGAGCCGCAATCAGGCACCAGTCCGATGCGGCGGAAGGCCTGCAGAAAGTAGGCGGACTTCGCGCACAGGATCATGTCGCCCATCAGCGCGAAGCTCATGCCGGCGCCGGCGGCCGGGCCATTCACCGAGGTCACGATCGGGCAATGCAGATTGCGCAAGCGGCGCAGGAACGGATGGAAGGCGGTCTCGAGCGCGGCGCCGGCATTGCTGCGGCCGGGCTTGGCCTGCGCATTGCGGCCCTGCAGGTTGGCGCCGGTGCAGAACGCGCGGCCGGCGCCCGTCACGACGAGGCAGCGCACCGCAGCCTTCTTCTCCTCGATCTCGTCGAGCGCTTCGGCCAACCCGCCGAGCATGTCGATCGAGACCGCATTCATCACCTCCTGATGGTCGAGCGTGAGGATGGCGACGGGCCCGTCGAAATCGAGCGTGACGTGCTTGTACTGCATGGTTTCCTCTCAAGAGCTTTTCGGTCGCTGCATTCTTCGCGGCGGAAATTCGAAGCGCAGCCCGGTTCGGTCAGCATATTTGATTTTTGCGCTTCGCTTGTCCATGGTTGCATCATCCAAATAACCGAAGCGACGCGCAGCGCGCTCACATCATCACGGAAACGCCCGAGAGAACCCCATGACCATGTTCGACCTCACCGGCCGTGTGGCCGTCGTCACCGGCGGTAATGGAGGCATAGGCCTCGGTATTGCCCAGGCACTTGCGTCCAGTGGCTGTAACGTCTCGATCTGGGGCCGCAACGCCGAGAAGAACAAGGCTGCGGCGGCGTCGATGGCCGCCGGGCCCGGCAAGGTCGACACCCGTATCTGCGACGTGACCAGCGCCGCTTCCGTCAACGAGGCGATGAAGGCCACGCTCGACACGTTCGGTCGGGTCGACGGCTGCTTTGCCAATGCCGGCATCGGCGGCGGTGGCCGCAAGCCGTTCATCGAGCGCAGCGAGGAGGAATGGCGCACGATGTTCGCAACCAATCTCGACGGCGTGTTCCATGCGTTTCAGGCTGCCGCGAGGCACATGACCGCGCGCGCCGAAGCCGGTGACGCGTTCGGCCGGCTGGTTGCCACCTCGAGCCTGGCCTCGCTGTTCGGCACCGCGCGCAACGAGCATTATGCAGGGACCAAAGCCGCGCTGAATGCGCTGTGCCGCGCGCTCGCGGTGGAGCTGGCGCGCTATGGTGTCACCGCGAATGCCATCCTGCCCGGCTGGATCAAGAGCGACATGACCGCGGGCATCATGGGCAACGAGAAGTTCGTCGCCAACGTCATGCCGCGTATCCCGGTGCGCCGCTTCGGCGAGCCGTCGGATTTCGGCGGCATCGCCGTCTACCTCATGAGCAAGGCGTCGTCCTATCACACCGCCGACTGCTTCGTGATCGACGGCGGCTATACCGCATTCTGATCCCTCGCAGCGGGTGGTGAGCCGGTGCGCCGGCTCACCAGAGGGGGATTGTTCCGTGCTGCGCTCCAAGATTTCCGAAATTTAATCCGCCTCTGGCTGCCACGCCCCCGTGACGCCGGCGTTGTCATCCATCACATAACGGAGAGAATTCCCAGGAAGGATGCCATGAAGCGCGGTGTGACGGTTTTGGCCTGTGTGTCTGCCCTGGCTGTGGCCGGCTACTTTGCGATGGCAAAGTGGGGCATCCAGCACGAGAGCCGCGAGTTCTTCGATGCTGCGCGGCAGCGGTCGATCAATGTCGATGTCGCGGTGCGCAAGGACTACGAGATGAAGGCCAATGCCGGGCTGTGGCGGCTGCCCGTGGCCATCATCAGCAACGGCAACACGGTCAAGAACACCGAGTACTCGTTCCTCGCGAACGTGTTCGCCGCGCGCGGCTACCTCGTCGCCAGCGTCCAGCAGGACCTGCCGACCGATCCGCCGCTCGTCACCAAGGTCGGGATGCCATATGTCGGCCGGCTCGACGTCTACCAGAAGGGCGAGGCCAACATCCTCTGCGTGCTGAACGAGATGAAGAAGCGTCATCCGAATGCCGACTACGATCACCTGACCCTGGTCGGCCACTCCAATGGCGGCGACACCGCGATGTATTTCGCCAAGGAGCATCCGAACATCGTCTCGCAGGTGGTGACGCTCGACAATCTGCGCGTGCCTTTCGTCATCAGGGACAAGCTCAAGATCCTGTCGTTCCGCTCGGATGATCCGCAGTTCAAGACCGACCCCGGCGTGGTGCCGACGCATGTCGACAGGAAGAGCGGCATCGACATCATCAAGACCGAGTTCCAGCACACCTGGATGAGCGACCGTGGCCCCTACACGGCGCGGGAACGGATCCAGGCGACGCTCGACAAATATCTCGGCGGCGATGCAACGAGCGAGCTGGCCCCGTCAGATACCGACAATCTGATCGTGACCAACGGGGCAGCCGCCCTTCCCTGATCTGGCAATCAGCGCGACGGCACGACCGGCGAAATGCGAAGGGCGGCCGCGCAATCGCGCAGCCGCCATCGCAGACGTCAGTCCTGCGGTTTCTTGGCCGGCGGGCCGCTCTTGTTCCCCGGCATGCCCTTGATGTTCGACGGGTCCTGCGCGCTGACGTCCGGATTATGGCGGTTGATCGTGGACGAGCCCACCGTGCCGCTTCCCGTCTCAGTGCCCGGTCCGTTCTTGTTGCCCGGCGCGCCCTGGATGCCTGCTCCGGAATTCTGCGCACTCGGCGGCGGCGCGGTCTGTGGGCTGCCCTGCGCCAGCGCGGACGTGGCCGAGACGACGAATGCGCAAGCGATCAGACCGATCATTGATTTCATGGCGCGACCTCCATTTGTCGTTGCCGTGCTGTCCGAACGTAGCGCTGGCGGAGCCGTTCCCGGGAACATCGAATTTCCGCGAAGACGGCGCTGATGTGCGCAACCCCTGCCCGCTTTATTGGCTTCCGCATCGCGTCACAGCCCACTACGGTCGGGGAACCGACGCACCAGAGGCCTCTAGATGGAATACCTCTCCACCGATCTCAGCCCGCGCGAGCGCTACAAGATTCTGACCTCCTTCGTGCTGCCGCGGCCGATCGCCTGGGTGACGACGAGAGGCGAGACCGGGATCGTCAACGCCGCGCCATTCTCGTTCTTCAACGTGCTCGGCGAGGACCCGCCGCTGTGCGTGTTCGCGATCAACCTGCGGCCCGATGGGCGGGTCAAGGACACCCTCGTCAACATCCGCCGCGGCGGCGAGTTCGTCGTCCACATCACCGACGAGCCGCTGGCGCAGGCGATGCACGAGACCGGCGGCGACTTTCCACCTGAGATCGGCGAGCCGGATCACCTCGGGCTCAAGCTTACACCGTCGCGGATGATCGGCGTTCCGCGGTTGACGGAGGCACCGTTCGCGATGGAGTGCAAGACCTGGCAGCTCATCGACGTCAATGGCGATCGCGTGCTGGTGCTCGGCGAAGGCCTCGCTTTCCACATCCGCGACGAATTGTGGGACACCGAGAAGATGCGGGTCGAGATGGAGCTGTTCCATCCTGTCGGGCGCATGTTCGCCGACCGCTATTGCCGCACCAATGACCGGATGGATTTCCCGCCGGCGAAGGGCGCCGCCTGAGCGTTCCCGGCCGCCGGCACGGGCAGTCAGTAGGTCGCGGCGAGATAGTCGACGATCTTGCCGACATCGGCCGCGTCGATCGGGGCGCCATAGACCTTGATCATCTTGGTGACTTCGGCCTGCCAGAACTCCTTCCTATTCTGCATCGGCGGCTGGGTCCTGATGTAGTCGGAGGAGTGACAGGCCGTGCAATTGCCCTGCACGACGGCGAGATCGGGCCCCGGCTTGAAGGCCGCCGTCTCCTGCGGAACCTGATAGTTGACCGGGGCTGCCGTGAGCGAGATGGGGCGGCCCGCCAGGCAGCCAAGTCCGACGGCCAGCGTGGCGATGAGGAAAGGCGTCCGACGCATGGTGATGCTCCTCAGGCCGCCGTGACGCGGACGGTTTCGACGACGTTGCGCAGATAGCCGGCCGGATTCCAGCGCGGCGTCTCCGGCTGGGTCTCGCCGGAATTGCTCGTGGCACGCACCTTGAGATCGTGGGACCCCGCGGCAAGCTTCACCGGCAGCTTCCACTCGCGGAAGGAATATTTTCCGAGATCCTTGCCGAGCTTGGCGTCGGTCCAGGTTTTTCCGCCGTCGGTCGAGACCGCGACCTGCTTGATTCCCGTTCCGCCGTCGAATGCGAGGCCGCGCAGCATTGCCCTGCCCGCCTTGAGCTTTGCGCCGTCGGCCAGGCTGGTGATGAACGAGCGGACCGTGAAGCGGTTGATCGGGATCGTCGCTTTCGGCGTGGTTCCGGGCTCGACGGCATTGTTCGGCGTGTCCGGAATTCGATAGGCCGATTTCATCCAGAAGCCGTCAAAGACGTTGTCGATGACAGTGATCTCGTTGAGGTGCTTGACCCAGTAGGTGCCGTAGTAGCCGGGCACGATCAGGCGCAGCGGAAAGCCGTTCAGGAACGGCAGATCCTCGCCGTTCATGCCGTAGGCCAGCATCACCTCGCCATCCATGGCGTGATCGAGGTCGAGCGCCTTGACGAAATCCGGCGTCTTGTCGATCACCGGGCCGTCCATGCCGCCGAAGGTGACCTGCCTGGCGCCGGCCTGAACACCCGCCATGTCGAGCACGGTCTTGAGCGGCACGCCACGCCAGCGCGCATTGCCCATGGCGCCATTGCCAAGCTGGCCGCCTGCGACGCGCGGCTCGAAGAAGCCGCGGCTGTTGCCGGAGCATTGGTTGACGGCGACGATCTCGGTCGCCTTCATCTTGCGGATGTCCTTGAGCGACAGCTTGAGCGGCTTGTCGACCTTTCCCTTGATCGCGAGCGTGAACTTGTCCGGATCGAGATCGTAAGGCAGGCCCGCCAGATGATAGCGGACGAAGAAGGCATTGTTCGGCGTGATCACGCCGTCATTGAACACCCCGAATGGCGTTTCGAGTTGCGGCGGCCGGCTGGTCAGACCGATCATCGGTCGCTTCTGCGGATATTTCACCAGCGGGCGCTCGCCATTGGCGAAGGGCAACGTCACCGTCTCCTCGGCCAGCGCACGGGTCGTGCCGAAGCTGCCCAGCAAAGCAGCCATCCCCGCTCCCTTGAGCAGATCACGTCTGTCGATCATGCAACTCCCTCCGGAGTGGTCGTTTTGAACCCGCGGTCATCACCGCCGGCTCTCATCGAAATCTGGCGGCATGCACGGCCGCTGCGAATTGATCGTTGCACATTCTCTCACTGCGAGAAAAGCCGTGAACGTCCGCAATCATGGCATCGCAGCGCGGCAACGGACGAGACTTCGCACGTGCAACAAGAGCAATCGTGCATCGAACCGCAGGGCGGGCAAGCGGGGCCGTCAGGCGGCGTGTGCCCACCGACGGCGCCGGCGAGGGACGACGTTGGGCACGGCGCACTCCACAGTCGTTGCACGCCGCGATGAGCTCGCCGCGCCTTTGCGCACCCTACACGCGCAACTACGTGCCCTGCCCGATCTTGTCCTGTGTCCTGGTGTCGAAGTCGCTGGCGTCGTGGCGCTCGTGGAGCTGGCTCTTTGGATCGCCGGAGACGCGGTTGACCATGCGGCCGCGCTTCACAGGGGCGCGCTGCGCGATCTGGTCGGTCCAGCGCTGAACATTCCTGTAGTCCTGCACCGAGAGGAACTCGCCGCCTTCATAGAGCAGGCCCTTGGCGAGCGCGCCGTACCACGGCCACACCGCGATGTCGGCGATGGTGTAGTCGGGGCCGGCGAGATACTCGCTTTCGGCGAGACGGCGGTCGAGTACGTCGAGCTGGCGCTTCACCTCCATCGCGAAGCGGTCGATGGCATACTCGATCTTGGTCGGCGCATAGGCATAGAAGTGGCCGAAGCCGCCGCCGAGATAGGGCGCAGCTCCCATCTGCCAGAACAGCCAGGACAGGCATTCGGCTCGCTTGGCCGGCTCGGTCGGCAGGAAGGCGCCGAACTTCTCGGCCAGATACACCAGGATCGCACCGGACTCGAATACGCGGATCGGTTCGGTCCCGCTGCGATCCAGCAGCGCCGGGATCTTGGAATTGGGATTGATGGCGACGAAGCCCGAACCGAACTGATCGCCCTCGCCGATCCGGATCAGCCAGGCGTCGTATTCGGCGCCGCTGTGGCCGAGCGCCAGCAGCTCCTCGAGCATCACTGTGACCTTCACACCGTTGGGCGTTCCCAGAGAATAAAGCTGCAAGGGATGACGGCCGACAGGCAATTCCTTCTCGTGCGTCGGACCTGCGATCGGCCGGTTGATGTTGGCGAAGCGGCCGCCGCTGGCCTTGTTCCAGGTCCAGACCTTGGGCGGCACATAGCTGTTCTGTTCAGACACGGCAGACTCCGGCGTGAGCGTCAGGAGCGAGCGTTTTAGGCGCATCTGCCGTGAAGCGGAAGCCATGCTGCGCGCGGGCGCCATCAGCATTTTCTGCATTGCGCGGTCGAACCTGCGATGACAGAACGGAGACAAGACAACAATGACGGTCCGTCACGGGCCGGCTCTTGGAAACGCCGATGACTGCAAGTACCCTGCCCCCCGACCGCATTCCCGTGATCGTCGGCGTGGGCGAGATCGTCGATCGTCCCAAGGATATCGGCGACGGTCTCGAGCCGCTGACGCTGCTCGAACAGGCGATCCGCCGTGCGGAAAATGACGCGGGCGCCAAGCTCATCCACGACATCGGCTCGCTCGACGTCGTCAACTTCCTGAGCTGGCGCTACCGCGATCCCGAGCAGCTTCTCGCGCAGCGGCTCGGCGTGACGCCGGCGCACTGCCATTATGGTCCGGTCGGCGGCGAGAGCCCGATCCGCTTTCTGCACGAGGCCGCCTTGCGCATCGCGCGCGGCGAATGCGAGGTCGCCGTGGTCTGCGGCGCCGAGGCGCAATCGACCGCGACCAAGGCCGACCGCGCCGGCGTGCCCTTGCCGTGGACGCCGTTCGCCCACGACGTCGAGGAGCCGAAGCGCGGCGCCGCGTTCCAGAAGCCGCTGGCGGTGAAGCTCGGCGTATTCCGCCCGGTCTCGGTCTATCCGTTCTACGAGGTCGCGAGCGCGGCCAAATGGGGCCAGACGCCGCGGCAGGCGCTCGCGGAATCCGGCGAGCTGTGGTCGCGCTTTTCCGCGGTCGCCGCCTACAATCCCAACGCCTGGCTGAAGCGGCACTTCGCGCCCGAGGAGATCACGACTCCGTCAGCCGACAACCGCCCGATCGCCTGGCCCTACACCAAGCTGATGGTCGCCAATCCCATGGTCAACATGGGGGCGGCGCTGATCCTGACCAGCCTGGCAAAGGCGCGTGCGGCGGGCATTGCCGACAGCCGCATGATCTATCCGCTCGGCGGCGCAGCGGCCGAGGATCCGCGCGACTACCTCACGCGCGATCAGTTCGCCGAGTGTCATCCGCAGAACGCCGTGTTGCGGGCCGCAATGAACATGGTAGGCGGCAACGGCGCGGCGTTCGACGTCATCGAGCTCTACAGCTGCTTTCCCTGCGTGCCGAAGATGGCACGGCGGATCCTCGGCCTCGGCGCCGACGTGGAGCCGACCGTCACCGGCGGGCTGACCTTCTTCGGCGCGCCGCTCAACACCTACATGACGCACGCCGCCTGCGCGATGGTGCGGCGGCTGCGCGGCGGCGCCAGGCGCGGCCTGCTGTATGGCCAGGGCGGCTTCGTCACCAAGCATCATGCGCTGGTGATCTCGCGCGAGCCGCCGTCGTCCCTGTCACAGGAGGCGAGCGTGCAGGCCGAGGCCGATCGGCATCGCGCCGCCGCGCCGGCGTTCGTCAGCGAAGCCGGCGGCGGCGGCCGGGTCGAAAGCTTCACCGCGCTGTTTGATCGCAACGGCGAGGTCGAGCATGGCGTTGCGATGCTGCGCACCGAGCAGGACACGCGCACGTTGGCGCGCGTTCCGGCGCAGGACGCAGCCACGCTGGCGCGGCTGATGGATCAGGACAGGACGCCGGTCGGCGCGCTCGGCAAGATCACGATGGCCGCCGATGGTGTGCCGGAGTGGCGGACGAATTAGTTCGCTTCCGTCGCCTCACACCTCCCGGGCGTCACGCTGCCAGCGCGCATAGGCCGTGTCCCAATCAGGATCAGGATCGCTGTCCGCCACGAAGCCGAGCGTCCTGCCGCCGCCGAGGTCGCGGAAGCCGATCATGGCGCGGCGGTGCGCGCCGCTTCTGACATAGGCGCGCATGCTGGCTTCGTCGGTCCAGACCGTCAGCGTATGATAGATGCCATTCACCTGACGAAGCTCGACGCGCAGATTCCCGGGAGCCGCACGCGCCTGGCGGACGGCGCGCAACGTGTGCCACCAGAATCGCGCCAGCCGATTGAGGCCGCGATGCGGGCGGAAGCCGGTGACGGAAACGTAAACGCTCATGGCGCGCTCCTGGATCGCAGACCGCCGCGCAATGGAACGGTCGCGCCGACGGGTGTGAGCACAACGCTGCTCGCCGTCTCCCGGATGTCGGAGCGCAGATCACGGTCCGGCGCTCAGCGCCCGCTACGCCTGGGCTTCGCGTCGGCAGGCACCGTGCCCGTGGTCTCCGCCGCCGCCGGAGGCGCGCTGTTGTCGCCGGCCAATTGCCGGTCGCGCCTGCGCGCGAGGGCCTCATCCCGCCGTGCGGCCGCGATCGCCAATTCCGGATCCAGCTTGAGGGCCTGGTTGAAGTCGGCGAGCGCGCGGTCGTAGCGCCCCTTCGCCAGCCACACCGCGCCACGGTCGCTGTACATTCCGGCATCGCTGAAGCCCATGCGCACGGCGTGGTCGAGATCGACGAGGGCCTCGTCGAGATCGCCCTTGCGCTGAAGCGCGAGGCCACGATCGTGAAACAGCACCGGGTCGTTCGGATCCAGCCGGATCGCCCGCTCAAAATCGCCAAGCGCGCGGTCGATGCGGCCCATGCGGACCAGATCCCTGGCGCGATAGTGATAGAGATCGGCATTGCGGGGCGCGAGCCGGATCGCTTCGTCGAAATCAGCGACAGCGCGCTCGAGATCGCCCTGCCGGCTGCGGTCCATCCCCCGCTTCAGGAAGGATGCGGCGGTCGTCGGTGCAGCCGGGACGACCTGCTCTGCGGCTCTAGGCTCTGCCGGCGGAGACAGCGCGGGGGCCTCCGCCTCCGGAGGCGGCACCGGCAGCACGGCTCCGGTCGCGTCCTGGACGGCAGGCGCCGGGACGGTCTCACCTGCGACCTTGCGCTGCGGCCCCGATCGGGCCTGCGGCGACGGTGTCACGATCGAGCGCGTCGCTGGCCTGTTCATCCAATCACCGGCGGAGGGCAAGAGCAGAATCTCGAGGCCGATCAGGATCGCGCTGAGCACGGCGGTCGCCGCTGTGAACTGCAGGATGGCGTCCCAGCGTTCGCGGCGGACGCGGTCGCGCTCAGAAGCAAGATGGGCGTCGTATTCGGCGCGCAGGTCAGGGTCGCGCAGCACGTTGTAGGCGACGATGATCAACTTGAGCTGGTGCTCCGACGCCGGATCGGCGCCGCCCCGGAGGTCGGGATGGTGCGCCTTGGCGGCCTGGCGGAACGCCCGCTTGATCGTGTCGAGATCGGCCCGCGGCGATACGCCGAGCACCTCATAATGCGTCGTCATGGCGCGATCCCGAGCCTCTCTTCCGAGGCCGGTTCGGGATCACGCGGGGAGCAGGTCGAGCGCATAATGGGCGCCATCGCGGGTGAGCCGACCGAACGCGGCCCACGGAAAATGAGATCCACAAACCAACATCTTTTCTGCAACGATACGATCGAGCAATCTGCGCCGGCTGACCTCGGCAGCCGCGCCGTCCTGGTCATAGGCGCCGTGCCATTCGGGATGGCGCAGGCACAACGCCGGCACATAGGCGGTGTCGCCCGAGATCATCAGTTGCTCCGCTCCGGAGCTGAGATGAAACGCGGTGTGCCCCGGCGTATGACCGGGGACGCTGACGAAGCGGATGCCGGGCACCACCTCGTCCTCGCCCTCGACCGGCAGCACGTTCTTCCAGCCCGGGATCACGCTCTGGATGCGGCGCGCCAGCGACTGCCGCCACGGCGGCAGCCGGCTGGTCAGAGATGCATCGGTCCAGAATTTGTATTCGGCCGCAGCCACGATGATCTCGGCGGAGGGAAACACCGGCGCGTTGGTGTCCTCGCCGAGCAGTCCGAAAATATGATCGGGATGGAAGTGCGAGATCAGGATGGTGTCGATGTCCTCCGGGCGAATGCCGGCTGCTTTCAGATTGTCCAGCAGGCGGCCCGAAATGAAGATCGAGTCGGAATTGTAGCCCTGGACCTGACCGCCGCCGCCGGCATCGCACAGCACGGTCTTGCCCTTCAGCCGCACCACGAAGGTGGAGATCGGGACCGGGACGAAGGCGGGGCTCAGACCCGCAGCGCGCAGTGCTTCCTTCACGTCGCTGATGCTGGCATTGTCGATGAAGCCGGCCTCGTGCGGCTTTTCCCATACACCGTCGTAGAGGGCGATCACCTCCGCCTCGCCGATCGTGATCCGGCGATAGCCGTGCGCGGGATCCTCAGTGCGGCGGCGCGGCTTGGCGGCAACCACGGCAAGCCCCGCATCGAGACCCAAGGCGACCGCGGCCGTCGCGGCCGTTAGCACCAGGGTCCTGCGCGAAGGTCTGCTCGCAATCACATTGCCTGCCACTAAATGTACCGCTGGTTGAATAAATATCTAACACAAGTTAATCTCTGCACCTTAGCGGGATTATGGCGCCACAACGGCCTTTCTGGCCGGGGCGTCAGGTGTGGGGAGTCTGCAACGGTGGGGGATGATCCGGTCGAGCGGGGCGCCGCCTGACGAACGGCGCACGCATGAGCGTCCACGTCGACGTGGTTCGCCGCGGCGTCATCGGCTGTGCCCGCGGCTATCGGTCGGGGCTGTGCCGTTCGACTATCGGACGCGACAGCGGGCAATCTCGGCCGCTGTCGCCGGCTTCGTCATGTCGCGGATCAGGCGGCGCGAACCGATTGCAGGAAACGGCCGACCTCCTGCTTGAGACGCTCGCTATCACCGGAGAGCTGGCGCGCGGCGCTGAGCACCTGCCCCGAGGTGTCGCCGGTCTCGCTGGCGCCGCGCTGGACGTTGGTGATGTTGGCGGACACCTGCTGTGTACCCGCGGCGGCGTGCTGGATGTTGCGCGAGATCTCGGCGGTCGCTGCGCCCTGCTCCTCGACCGCGGCCGCCACCGTCGCGGCGATCTCCGACAGCCGCTCGATCGTCGTCGAGATCTCCCTGATGGCGCCGACCGACTCCTGCGTGGCCCCCTGGATGCCGGAAATCTGTTGGCCGATCTCGCCGGTCGCCTTTGCAGTCTGCTCGGCCAGCGCCTTGACCTCGGAGGCGACGACGGCAAAGCCGCGGCCAGCCTCGCCCGCCCGCGCGGCCTCGATGGTGGCATTGAGCGCCAGCAGATTGGTCTGCCCGGCGATCGTGTTGATCAGCTCGACGACGTCGCCAATGCGGGTCGCCGCCTTCGACAGCTCGCCGACACGATCATTGGTGCGGCGTGCCTGCTCGACCGCGTCGGAAGCGATGCGCGCGGACTCCTGCACCTGGCGGCTGATCTCACGGACCGACGAGGTGAGCTCCTCAGTCGCCGACGCCACGGCCTGAACATTGGCCGACGCCTCTTCGGAGGCCGCGGCAACAGTGGTGGAAAGCTCCTGCCCCCGCACGGCGGTGCTCGACAGCGAGTTGGCCGAGCTCTCGAGCTCGCTGGAGGCCGAGGACACCGTATTGACGATGTTGCCGATGGCGCCTTCGAAACCGTTGGCGAGCTCCGACATCTCCCGCTTGCGCGCGGCGGCTGCGCGCCGCTCCTGCTCTCCGAGCTCCCTGTCGTTGAACCGCACCATCGTTTGAACGGTCTGCAGGTTACGCAAGGCGCGGCCGATCTCGTCGTCGCGCTCGATGCGCATGCGGGTGTCGAGCGTGCCCTGGGTGATGCTCTCCATCGTCTCGTTCAGATGATCGAGCGGCGCCACGATCACGTTCATCGTACGCAGCCCAACCAGACCACACAGCACGACACCAGCGGCAGCAATCGCCACGGCGGTCATTCCGACGAGCCCGCCCTCCCCGAACGAGATGACGCCAAGCACGAGCAGGAACAGCGTCTGCAATCCGACCAGCGTTCGCAGCCTTGCCGCGATCGTGCCGGTGAACATCGAGAGATGGTCGAACACCGAGCGGCGGCGGACGATGCCGTCGTCGATCTTGTAACCATGTGGCCGCTTTTCGCGGATCGCCGCATAGACCTGCTCGGCCTCCGCGCGCTGGTCGGCGGGCAGCTTGGTGCGCACCGAGGTGTAGCCGACGACTTGGCCGTCTTTGCAAATCGGCGACGCCGTCGCCAGCACCCAGTAATAGTCGCCGTTCTTGCGGCGGTTCTTGACCGCGCCGACCCAGGGTCGGCCGGCCTTGAGCGTGGTCCAGAGATTGTCGAAGGCTTCAGGCGGCATGTCGGGATGACGCACGATGTTGTGCGGCTGCCCCATCAGCTCGGCTTCGGTGAAGCCGGCCGCGTCGACAAAATCCTGGTTGAAGAAGGTCAGCTTGCCCTTCGTGTCGGTCTTGGACACGATCAGCGTGTCATCCGTGATCGGATACTCGACGTTGGTGACCGGCAAATTCTTACGCATGGCGAGTCTTTCGAGCCATGCCGGCATCGGCATGGCTAATTTTGCTGCAAACGATGCGTCCATTGTCGCAGTCGCCGATTAACCTAAGATAAAGTGCCGCAACCGTTGAAATACGGATCGCTGGCCCCCATTCACGGGCGATTGCCGTTGTCCGGCCGGCAAAGCAAAAGGGCGGCTTTCGCAGCCGCGCCCCTTTATCATCGGCGGCCGTGCGCGCTCAGGCGGCGCGGACGGTCTCCAGGAATCGGCTGACTTCGGCCTTCAACCGGTTGCTGTCGGACGACAGCGCCTGCGCGGCGGACGACACCTCGGACGAGGCGGAGCCGGTTTCATTGGCGCCGCCCTGCACCTCGATGATGTTGGACCAGACGTCCTTGGTGCCCTGCGGGGCGTGCTGGACGTTGCGGGAAATCTCCTGCGTCGCCGCCCCCTGCTCCTCGACCGCAGCAGCGATGGTCGAGGCGATCTCCGAGAGCCGCTCGATGGTGCCGGAAATCTCCTTGATGGCGCCGACCGATTCCTGGGTCGCGCTCTGGATGCCGGAAATCTGCTGACCGATCTCGCCGGTCGCCTTCGAGGTCTGCCCGGCCAGCGCCTTGACCTCGGTGGCAACCACCGCGACGCCGCGGCCGGCTTCGCCGGCGCGCGCCGCTTCGATGGTGGCCTTGAGCACCAGCAGGTTGGTCTGGCCGGCGATGGTGTTGATGAGCTCGACGACGTCGCCGATCCGCGCGGCGGCCTTGGACAGCTCGCTCACCTGGTCGTTTGTCCGCCGCGCCCGGTTGACGGCCTCGCTCGCGATGCGGGCCGATTCCGGCACCTGGCGGCTGATCTCGGTCGCCGAGGAGGACAGCTCCTCGGTGGCCGACGCGACCAGGAAACGTCCGACCTCGCGCCTGAGGGGGTGGTGTCGCCCGACGGCATCTGCGGCCGATGGCCGAAGAAATCTCCGACAGCATCTCGATGATTGCGAGCTGCTGCATCTCGCGCTTGCGATGCGGCCGCCATGGGCCGCACATGCTGGCGCTCGCTCCCCCTTTTTATCCCGCGCCGCGGGTCACTCCAGCTCGATCGCCTGATAGGCGCCGGTCTCGTCGAGCGCCGTGCCCCAGATCTTGTGCGAGGCCTGATGTTCGGCGGGGCCGAAGTTGAGCAAGGCTCCAAGACCGAGATCGATGTTACGCATCGACTCGAGGGTATCGATCAACCGCTCGGTATCGAGCTGCGGACCGGCCTTCTTCAGGGCTTGAATTAGGATGCTCGCCTCGATGTAGCCCTCGAGCGAGGTGTAGTCCGGTGGCTCGCCGGGGAAATGCTTCGCCAGCGCGGCCTTGTAGTCGAGCACCACGCTCGAATAGCCGGAGACGGCGGGAACGGTCTGGGTCACGATGACCCCGGTGGCGTATCGCGAACCAAGCAGCATGAGCTCGTTGGCAAGCGCCGATGCACCGACCGCCGACACATTGACGAAGACGACGCCGGGAAGCGCGTCGCGCGCCTTTTCGATGAACTTCGCTGCCGCGCGCGAGGTTGCGACCATGATGACCGCACGGACGGGCACCTTCTGTGCCTTGAGCTGGTTGATCGCGGGCTCCACATCCACGGTGTTGCGGGTGTAGTTGACGCGCAGGATCGCAGCGTCGCTGAGGCCCAGGACGCGAAATGCCTTCGCCACGCCGGCAAAGCCTGCATCCCCGAACGAATCGTCCTGCGCGAACAGCGCGATCTGGCGCGGCGGCACTCGGCGCAGCTTCACCAGGTAACGGACCAGCGCATCGGCTTCTTCCGAATAGCTCGGGCGATAGTTGAAGACGTAGCGGTCCGGCGGATCGTGGCGCGAGACATTCGCACCGGTGTAGGGGCTGAAGAACAGCATCCGGCGCTCGAGCGAATATGGAATGGCAACGGCCGCGGTCACGGTCCCGAAACTGCCGACGAAGCCGAACACGCGCTCCTTCTCGTAGAGCTGCTTCATGGCATCGAGTGTGCGGTTCGGATCATAGCCGTCATCGGCGACGGCGAGCTTGAGCATCCGGCCATTGACACCGCCGGTGTCGTTGGCATGGTTGAAGGCGGCTTCGATACCGACCTTGAGCAGACGTCCTGATTCCTTGTTCGCGCCCGACAGCGGCAAGACGCTGCCGAACGTGATGTCACGCTCCGTGACGCCGCGAACCGATGGAGCAGGCACAGCACTCGTCACACCAGCCGCAGCGACCGGGAGCGTCGCATCCGGCAGCGCGCCGGCCGCCGTTGCCGGTGCGCCGATCGATCGCTCGATGTCTCCGAGCTGGAGCTCGGCCCGTCGGCAGTCCTGGCGGCCACTCGCCACGGCCGCGCGACCGTCGGCGATGAAGCGGTCGAACTGGCGCGTCAGCTCGTTTCGATCGCCGTCGTTGTTCGAGGCCTCCCGGATGACGGCCTGGAACTTGCCGATGATGGCTTGGATACGCGGCCGAGGGATATCGCTGCAGGCAAGGGCCCCCCCGATGACGGGACCGATCCTGCCACTGAGGTCGCGCACGACGGCGAGGTTGTCGCCGGGCGCTGCATGGATCGATGTAGTGAACATGAGGGCGAGGATGATCGCCGAGGAATTCGCGAACGATCGCATCCGGCTTACCACCTCGTGGCGGGGCCGGAAGTCAAGAAAGGTGATCATGGCGGAGCTTCAAACTCGTTGAGACACGTTGGTTGGATCGCTGATTTAGCTGATGAGATTGCTGTCGGCCTCTCAGGCCGCGCGGACCGTCTGCAGGAAGCGGCTGACCTCGCGCTTGAGGCGGTTGCTGTCTGTCGACAGACCCTGGGCCGCCTCCAGCACCTGGGTCGACGCCGAGCCGGTCTCGGTCGCGCCGCGCTGCACGTCGGTGATGTTGACGGAAACCTGCTGCGTGCCGTGCGCCGCCTGCTGCACGTTGCGCGAGATTTCCTTGGTCGCGGCGTTCTGCTCTTCGACGGCGGCAGCAATCGTCGAGGAAACCTCCGACAGCCGCTCGATGCTGCCGGAGATCAGCCTGATCGCCGCGACCGATTCCTGTGTCGCCGCCTGGATGCCGGCCACCTGCTGGCCGATCTCGTCGGTCGCCTTGGCGGTCTGCTCCGCCAGCGCCTTGACCTCGGCGGCGACCACGGCAAAGCCCCGCCCCGCCTCGCCGGCACGCGCCGCCTCGATGGTGGCGTTCAGCGCCAGCAGATTGGTCTGCCCGGCAATGCTGTTGATCAGCTCGACCACGTCGCCGATGCGGCTCGCCGCGCGCGACAGTTCGCTCACCCGCTCGTTGGTCTTCTTCGCCTGCTCGACCGCTTCATTGGCCATGCGCGCCGATTCATGCACCTGGCGGCCGATCTCGGTGACCGAGGACGTCATCTCCTCGGTGGCCGAGGCGACGGATTGCACGTTGGTGGACGCTTCCTCCGACGCGGCCGCCACCGTGGTTGCGAGCTCGCCGGCGCGGACCGCCGTCTTGCTCAACGTGTCCGCCGACACTTCCAGTCTGGACGAAGCCGACGAGACCGTCTCGACGATCTCGCCAACGGCGCTTTCGAAGTCGTCGGCCATCTTGTGCATGTCGGCCTTGCGGCGGGCCAGCGCCCGCTGCTCGGCTTCCTTCTGCTCCGCTTCCAGCGCGTGACGTGCGACCGCATTGCTCTTGAACACCTCGACGGCGCCGGCCATCTCGCCGATCTCGTCGCCGCGTCCCACGCCGGGGACCTCGACGTCGAGACGGCCGCCGGCGAGGCTCTTCATCGCGCTGGTCATGCGATGCAGCGGGTTGGTGATGCCGCGCCCGACGAGCGTCGACACGACGAGCAGGATCAGCAGCACGATTCCGGCCGCCGTCAACGACTGCCGCGTCGAGGCCCAGGCCTGCGCCGAGAGGTCATCGATATAAACGCCGGTTCCGACCAGCCAATTCCAGGGTGCGAACCCCGCGACATGGGTCAGCTTGGGCTGCGGCGTCTCGGAGCCGGGCTTCGGCCAATCGTAGTCGACGAAGCCGCGGCCATGCTGGCGAACCACATCGATCATCTCAATAAACAGCTTCTTGCCGTTCGGATCCTTCATGTCCGCGACGTCCTGCCCGACCAGCTTGGTCGAGATCGGATGCATCAGCATCTTCGCGGTCATGTCCGTGACGAAGAAATACTCGTTGCCGCCATAGCGCAGCTGGGAGGCGCGCTCGAGAGCGCGCTTCTGCGCCTCGGCGACCGAGATCGTCCCCTTCTGCGCGGCCGCATGCTCCTCGGCGAAGATGCCGAGCGCGAGCTCGGTCAGATGCCGGAGCTCGAGCTGCTTCTGCTGCTTGAGGCCTGCGGCGAGCTCGCGGGAATTGAAGGCAGTCAGGCCGATCAGGCCGAGGAAGCTCAGACCGATCAGGGCATAGATCTTGATCCCGATGGTGAGCTTGAGGCGATGGGGCATTGCAAAGGACATGTCGGTCTCCACGGCGCGACTCATGCTGGGGGCGCTCGGGGACAGATCACGTCGACGGGCGTGGGCTCGCCTCGTCGTCACGCAAACGGGCCCGCAGCCCACGCGTGGAAGCTACGGGAGCCAAAATTAAGTCTGGTTAAGACCATGTCCGTGCAAATACGGAGCAGCGATCGAAAAGTGATCGTTGCCCGTCCAGATCGGTAACGCGCTCCGGCTTGGCCGTGCGGCGCGTCATCTCATGCCGTGCGACCGAACGAGAGAAGCGCCGTTTGCCCGTGGGGCTCGACTGCGCGTTGGCCGCGAATGACCAGACCCTACACGCCTATTCTTAACGCAAGTTAAAAACGCAGATTGACTACGCAGGTTAGTTTTCCGGCGTCGATGTAGCGCGAACAGAAAAGCCGCGGGCGACGGGACCGCGGACTGTCCCTGTTGGGCCAGAAAATGCAGAAGGCCGGAGCGTTCGATGCTCCGGCCTTCCAATCCCCCGCGCGACCAGCAGTTCGTCGCTTCCGCTGCTCAGCGTTACGCCGCCCGCACCGAGCCGAGGAAGCTCGCGACCTCCTGCTTGAGGCGATTGCTGTCGCCGGACAGCGCCTGTGCCGCTGAGAGCACCTGGGCCGAGGCCGACCCGGTCTCGGCCGCGCCGCGCTCGACATCGGCGATGTTGGACGAGACCTGCTGCGTGCCATGCGCGGCCTGCTGAACGTTGCGTGAGATCTCCTGCGTCGCCGCACCCTGCTCTTCGACAGCCGCTGCGATGGTCGAGGAGATTTCCGACAGCTTCTCGATCGTGGAGGAGATCTCCTTGATGGCGCTGACCGACTCCTGCGTCGCGACCTGGATGCTCGAGATCTGCTGGCCGATCTCGCCGGTTGCCTTCGCGGTCTGCTCCGCCAGCGCCTTGACCTCGGAGGCGACGACCGCGAAGCCGCGGCCGGCGTCGCCGGCGCGCGCCGCCTCGATGGTGGCGTTGAGCGCCAGCAGGTTGGTCTGGCCGGCAATCGTGTTGATCAGTTCGACGACATCGCCGATGCGGGTGGCCGCCTTGGACAGCTCGCTGACACGCCCGGTCGTGGTGCGGGCCTGGCCGACGGCGTCGTTGGCGATGCGCGCCGATTCCTGCACCTGGCGGCTGATCTCGGTGACCGAAGAGGCCATCTGCTCGGTCGCAGACGCCACCGACTGGACGTTGGTCGTGGCTTCCTCCGAGGCGGACGCAACCGCCGTCGTCAAGCCCTGCGAGCGCGTCGCGGCCTGGGTCAGCGTGGTGGCTGACTGCTCGAGCTGGCTCGAGGCCGACGAGACGGTGTTCACGATTTCGCCGACCGCGGCTTCGAACTGCTCGGCCAGCCGCTGCATGTCGGCCTTGCGCTGGCGCGCCGCGATCGCGTCCTGTGCATTCTTCGTTTCGGCCTCGGCACGCGCCTTCTCCTCCGCGTTGCCCCGGATCACCGTCACGGTCTTGGCAAGATCGCCGATCTCGTCGCCGCGCGATGCACCGGGGATGACGATGTCGAGCCGGCCACGCGCCATCTCGCCGAGCGCCGCATTGAGCCGGGTCAACGGACGGGCGATCCCGAGGAACGAGAACACGACCGAGCTGAGCACCGATGCCAGGACGGCCAGTCCGACGATTAGCATGATGCGGCTCGCCTGCGCGGCCACCTCGTCGGCATCATATCTTGCGCTGGCGTTGCGCGCGCGGGCATCCTGGATCGCTGCCGTCATGAGCTCGCCGGCCTCGCCGAGATAGACCAGCGTACGGTCGCGCAGCACCGCTTCCTTGATTCCTTCGATCTTGACCACCTCGTCGTTCGCAGCGACGAAGTCCGACGCGATGCCGTTGAGCTTGCTGATCGTCGCCTGGATCTCGCGGTCATCGGCCAGCATGCGGGCATCGGTCAGCGAGCTCTTCAGGATCGGCACCGTCTGCTTCAGATGCGCGATCGTCACGGCATCCCCGGTCATGCCGAACCGCCAGGCCTGGGACCGCATGTAGTTCAGCTTGGCATCGGCCGCATGAAGCTGCCGCTCGACGCGCTCGCGGAAGGCAAGCTTCGGCAGCGCCGGCGAGGCGAGCAGCGCCTTGAGACCGTTGGTCCACTCGTTGGAGACCGCGCTCCGCTTGTCGATCTGCAGCAGCAGCGCCTTCTGCGCCTGGGCAAGCTCCACCGCGCCGGCGGCGTAGTTCGTCATCAGCTCCTTGAGCCGGCTCAGCCGAGACCGATTTTCGGCCGTCGCCACGTTCGCAAGGGCGCCGTCGATGTCCGTGACCATCGCGGCCGAGAACTGCTGAATGTCGGCAGCGGCCTTCTCGGCATCGGCCGGCACCCGCGCCAGCCGGGCCGAGCGGCCCGCGAGCTGGGTCTGCTGCATGTTGATGCTGGCCGACATGACGCTCTCGACCACGCGCCGGGAGCTCTCCGCCCGCTGATTGGCTTCGTTGACCGCTCTCTCGGCAATCATCTGATTTGCGATCATGCCGACCGCGAGAGATGCGCCGATGGCGCCAGCAAGCCCGAGTTTGTAGCCGATCCGATTCAGTTTCATTGCCCTACCCACAGATGGACGCGTCACGCGACGGTCCGTACCGGAGGTATAGCGGTGAGGTCCCTAGAGACCGTTAATTTACGGGAGTTATCGGGCATTACACGCAAAAAACTTCTGCTTTTTCAGTGTGCGTCCCGATGCTTATGGCGGCACGGCGGCGCTGCCGTGCCGAGCGACGGCTCACAAACTAAGCAGATGATGAGATCGGGACCGAGGCCCAGCACGTCGTTCCAAAATCCGGCACAGGCCGACGCAGCCGGCAGTCGGCTGACGCGCAGTTAGCGCATCAGCCCGAGCGCGTCGGCGAAGAACTGCGGCCCGCCGAAATTGCCGGACTTCAGCGCCAGCAGCATGTCGCCGCCCTGTGCGCCGATTGCGCGAAGCACCGGCACACCGGCCGCGATCTCTGGACCAACGAGGAAGCCGGGAATCCCCAGCCGGTCAACGACGGCGCCCGAGGTCTCGCCGCCGGCGACGATCAACCGCCGCACGCCGGCCTCAATCAGCCCCTCGGCGAGATCGGCCATCGCCTGCTCGATGGCGTGCCCCGCCGCTTCGCGGCCGTGCCTGGATTGCAGCGCGCTGACCTGATCCGGCGTCGCGCTGGAGGCAATCAGCACAGGCCCCTTGGCAATGCGCTCACGCGCCCAGGCCAGCGCGCGCTGCGCCTCGTCCGGACCGGCGACCAGGCCCGCCGCATCGAGATGCAGCACCGGCATGATGGTCTCGGCCTGCGCGATCTGCTGCAGCGTCGCCTGCGAGCAGCTTCCGGCGAGGCAGGCGGCCATGCCGCCGACGGGCGCATCCGCGTGATGCGCCAAGCCGTGGGCATGCACGTGCCCGGCCTCGACCAAAGCGCGCGCCAGCCCGAGCCCGATGCCGGACGCGCCGACAGAGACCCGGTTCTTCAAGGCGGCCGCGCCGATCGCAATCAGGTCGGCGTCGAACACGGCATCGACGATCGCCGCACCAATGCCCTGCGCGGCCAATTCCTGCAGCCTGTGGCCGATCGCCTCCGGCCCGTGCACGACGGCGGCGAGGTCGACCAAGCCGATTTTCCTGCGGCTCTGGCGCGCCAGCACGCGCACCAGATTGGCGTCGTGCATCGGGTTGAGCGGATGATCCTTGAGCGGGCTCTCGTTGAGCGGCACGCTGCCGACGAAGAGGTTGCCTTGATAGACGGTCCGCCTGGTTTCCGGGAAGGCCGGGGTCACCAGCACGATGCCGTCGCCCGCATCACCGGCGAGCGCGTCCATGACAGGGCCGATATTGCCGGCGTCGGTGGAATCGAACGTCGAGCAGATCTTGAACAGCACGTGGTCGGCACCCCGTGCGCGCAGCCATTTGTCGGCCTCGCGTGAGCGGGCCACGGCGAACGAAGCCTCGATCGACCGGCTCTTCAGCGACACCACGACGGCATCGACCTCCGGCAGCGTGAGGTCATCAGCCGGCACGCCGATCGTCTGCACCGTGCGCAGGCCGGCGCGAGTCAAGGTGTTGGCGAGGTCGGAGGCGCCGGTGTAGTCATCGGCGATGCAGCCGAGTTTCAAGGTCACGGCTTCACTCCCTTGTAGGGCGCAAACCAGCCGAGCCCGTCCTCGGTGCGACCGCGCGGATTGTACTCGCAGCCGACGAAGCCGGCATAGCCGAGCCGGTCGAGCTCGGCGAACAGGAACGGATAGTTCAGCTCCTCGCCGTCGGGCTCGTTGCGCGAGGGGATGCTGGCGATCTGGATGTGGCCGATGATGTCCATCATCTCGCGCAGCCGCATGGTGACGTCGCCATGGATGATCTGGCAGTGATAGATGTCGAACTGCAGCTTGAGATTGGGAATCTTCAGCTCGCGGATGAGATCGCGGGCGAAGCCGAAATCGTTGAGGAAGTAGCCGGGCACGTTGCGCGCATTGATCGGCTCGATGACGACGTCGAAGCCATGGGGCGCGAAGAACTCGGCCGTCCATGCCACCGACTTGTAGTACGCCTCGACCGCCTTCGCATCGCTGCGCTCGGCAATCCCCGCCATCAGGTGCAGCCGCTTCACGCCGGTGGCCTTGGCATAGGGCAGCGCCGTCTCGAGGCTCGCCTTGAGATCATCGAAGCGCTGGGGCAGCGCGGCAAAGCCCTTCTCGCCGGCATCCCAGTTGCCGGGCGGCAGGTTGAACAGCGCTTGCGTCAGGCCGTTGCCGTGCAGCCGCTTGCCGACCTCCTCGGCCGGATAATCATAGGGAAACAGGAATTCGACCGCGGTGAAGCCGGCCTTGGCGGCGGCGGCGAAGCGGTCGAGGAACGGATGCTCGGTGAACATCATCGAGAGATTGGCGGCGAAACGGGGCATGGCGTGAAAACTCGTCGTGCTGCTACTTGGAGGAGCCCGGCAGCGTCGTGCCGGTGACCTGCGCATACATCCGCGCCACCGAGGCGTCGTCGTCGCGGCCCATGCCGGCGGCCGACGTCATCAGGAACATCTGCAGCGCGGCGGCCGAGACGGGCACCGGAAAACGATGGCTGCGCGCCATGTCCTGGATGATGCCGAGATCCTTGACGAAGATCTCGACCGCACTGCGCGGCGTGTAGTCGCCGTCGAGGACGTGCGGCATGCGGTTCTCGAACATCCAGGAATTGCCGGCCGAGGCTGTGATGACCTCATAGACCTTGCGGATGTCGAGGCCCTGCTTGGCGGCGAAGGCGATGGCCTCGCTGGCAGCGGCGATGTGCACGCCGGCGAGCAGCTGGTTGATCATCTTGAACGCGGCGCCCTGCCCGGCCGCATCGCCGAGCTCATAGAGCTTGGCCGCCATCGCATCGAGCGCCGGCCGCGCCTTGGCAAACGCAGCCGCGCTGCCCGAGGCCAGGATCGTCAGCTCGCCTTGCGCGGCGCGCTGCGCGCCGCCGGAGATCGGCGCGTCGAGGTAGTGCCGGCCGGTGGCTTCGAGCTGCTTCGCGAGCCGCCGCGCGACGTCAGGGTCCATGGTCGCGGAGGAGACGAACACGGAGTCCTTCGGCATGGTTTCGGCAGCACCGCCGGGGCCGAACAGGATGGCTTCCGTCTGCGCCGCGTTGACGACGACACTGACCACGATGTCGGCACCTCGCGCTGCCTCGGCCGGGCTCGCCGCGCCCTTGCCGCCGTCGGCGACGAGGCGCGCTACGGCATCCGCCGAGACATCGCATCCGGTCACCTCGAAGCCTGCGCGTTTCAGCGAGGTCGCCATGCCGAACCCCATCGAGCCGAGCCCGATCACGGCGACTTTCAATTGCGATGGCGACGGCATGCGGCAGATCCCTGAAGCGTTTCCTGGTGACGTCCGGTTGCCCCGGACTGCACTCTGGGTATCACGGCTTGGCCGCGTTGCCAAAGCGTGAGACAAAGCGGCCAAAGAGCGAAATGCGAGGAAAGTCCCGTGGCGGAAACTGCGATTCGCGAGGCCATCTGCCGGTTCGGCCGCTCGCTGTTCGAGCGCGGGCTGACGCCGGGCTCTTCCGGCAACATCAGCGTGCGGCTCGATGATGGCGGCTGGCTGGTCACGCCGACCAATGCCTCGCTCGGCTTCCTCGATCCGGCCCGTTTGTCGCGGCTCGATGCCGCGGGAAAGCTGGTCTCGGGCGACGCGCCGACCAAGGAGGTGCCGCTGCACACCGCGCTGTACCAGACGCGCGATGCTGCCCGCGCCGTGGTGCATCTGCACTCGACCCATTCGGTCGCGATCTCGATGCTGCCGGACATCGATCCGCGCGCCGCGCTGCCGCCGCTGACACCTTATTATTTAATGCGCTGCGGTCAGACCGCGCTGGTGCCCTATCATCGTCCCGGCGATCCCGCGGTAGCCGATGCCATCAAGGGTCTCGCCGGCAAATACGCCTCGGTGCTGCTCGCCAATCACGGGCCGGTGGTGTCCGGCGATACGCTGGAAGCCGCCGTGTTCGCGATGGAGGAGCTCGAGGAGACCGCAAAGCTGTATCTGCTGCTGCGCGGGCTCAACCCACGTCACCTCTCGCCGCAGCAGGTCGACGATCTGGTGAAAGTGTTCGGCCTCGGCCTGCCCGATCACAGCGATCATCACTGATCCCACCAGTCCGGATGGATGGGCATGCAATATCCCGCAACAATGCCAGCCGAGATCGATGCCGCTGTCCGGGTGCTCTATGAGGAGGCCCGCTTCTACCGCTGGTTTCCGATCGCAACCGACTCCTATGACGCGTTCGCCGCCTCCGATCCAATCGCGGTCAGCGAGCTGCGTGACATCGCCGAGCGCATGCTGGTGGCCGCCGCGCAGGCCAGATCGCGGGCAAGGCGGGTCTAGCGTCCCGCCCGGCCTGCCTGCATGCCGCGGAGCCTGCGCCGCCTTGTCACTGATCAAGCTGCCTTGCCTCCAGACGGCAACGATGCCTAATATTGAGGCAAGATAAGGCTGCGGCAGCAATCACGGGCGGATCGATCGAACAAGGACGGCACCGGCAGCACACCACTGCCGCGGCGCGAGGATGCGCCCCGCTCTTCCACCATCGATTGCAGCCCATCGCTCAGCACGCCCGGAGCACGAAAGGACAAGGGCAAAATGCCTCCACATCGGCGTGGGCGCGGCTGTTTGGCCGGATCGGCGCCCGATCTGAGCGGGCTGCCGCCGGGACCGGGGAATGCCCTTTCGAGCGTTGCATACGCATCTCGCCCAACGCGCAATCTTCGCGCACTGCCCCGCCCCCACGGCGACCCTTGGCATATCCGTTGCAGACATCAGACGGATCGGATCGCAGCCGCCCGATGGAGCGAGCCGCGATCATGACCGACACGCGACAGGACGACGGAGGGCGGATGGCGGCGGGCGCGAGCTTGGAACTGGTGAGGGTGACGAAGATGTACGGTCACGTCACCGCCGTCGACGCGATCGATCTGCGGATTCCCGCCGGCTCCTATTGCTGCCTGCTCGGTCCGTCCGGCTGCGGCAAGACCTCCACCCTGCGCATGATCGCCGGCCACGAGTCGGCGACATCGGGCGACATCATCGTCGGCGCCAAGAACGTCACCGAGCTGCCGCCCGCCGGGCGCGGCACCGCGATGATGTTCCAGTCCTACGCGCTGTTTCCGCATCTCTCGGTCATCGACAACGTGGCGTTTGCGTTGAAGATGAAAGGCGTGTCCAAGCCCGAGCGCCACGCCAAGGCACGCGAGCTGCTCGAGCTCGTGGACATGCAGAGCTATGCAGGCCGACTTCCGGCGCAACTTTCCGGCGGCCAGCAGCAGCGCGTGGCACTGGCCCGCGCGCTGATCACCTCGCCGCAGATCCTGCTGCTCGACGAGCCGCTGTCGGCGCTCGACCCGTTCCTGCGCCTGCGCATGCGCGCCGAGCTGAAGCGGCTGCAGCGCGAGCTCGGCCTCACCTTCGTCCATGTCACCCATGGCCAGGACGAGGCCATGGCGCTGTCCGACCTCGTGGTGCTGATGAATGGCGGCCGCATCGAGCAGCAGGGCAGCCCGCGCGAGATCTTCAATCATCCACGCACCGAATTCGCCGCCCGCTTCATCGGCGGTCACAACGTGATCCCGCTGAACGGCGAGACCTTTGCCGTACGCGTCGACCGCATCCAGCTCAAGGCGCCGACTGCGGCGGTCGACGGTCCGGCCGTGCCGGGCACGATCAGCAAGATCGAATATCAGGGCACCTATGTGCTGGTCGCGGTGGCGACCGATGGCGGCCCCGAGATCTCGGCGCAGCTCAGCGACGATCAGTTCGATGCACAGACCCACAGCATCGGCGAGCGCGTCGTCGTCACCTGGAATCCGGCGCTCGCCGATGCGCTGACGACCCGTCCCGCAGCAGCAGCCGCACCGGCCGCTGAGCTGGTCGCCTGATTTCGTTTGCTCGTTTTCCCAAGGAGATGATCATGACCGACCGATCGAAGACAACATCCATCAGCCGCCGCACGCTGCTCAAGGGCGCGGCGGGCGTCGCCGGTCTCGCCGGCTCGGGCACGCTGCTCAGCGCGCCCTATGTCCACGCAGCCGACGCCAAGGTGCTGCGCTATCTCGGCACCGCCGTGAACGAGGGCGACGAGATCTCGAAGAAGTGCCTCGCCGACACCGGCATCAAGATCGAATACATCACGGCGACGACCGACGACGTGACCAAGCGCGTCATCACCCAGCCGAACTCCTTCGACGTGCTCGACACCGAATATTTCTCGCTGAAGAAGCTGGTGCCGTCCGGCAACATCTTTCCGCTCGACGCGCGCAAGATCAAGGAGTTCGACAACATCACGCCCGTCTTCACCAAGGGCGAGCTGCCGAACGGCAAGAAGATCGGCGGCCAGGGCACCGCGCCGTGGAAGGTGCTCTATCTCGAGGGGGCGAACTCCAAGACCTTCTCGGCGACGCCGACCGAGTTCGTCACCTTGATCCCGACCGTGTACAATGCCGATACGCTCGGCATCCGTCCCGACCTGATCAAGCGCCCGATCAACTCCTGGGCCGAGCTGCTCAACCCCGAATTCAAGGGCAAGGCCTCGATCCTCAACATCCCCTCGATCGGCATCATGGACGCCGCCCTCGTCGTCGAGGCGACCGGCCAGTACAAATATGCCGACAAGGGCAACATGACCAAGGCCGAGATCGACCTGACGATGAAGGTCCTGACCGAGGCCAAGAAGGCCGGCCAGTTCCGCGCGTTCTGGAAGGACTTCAACGAGTCCGTCAACCTGATGGCCTCGGGCGAGACCGTGATCCAGTCGATGTGGTCGCCGGCGGTCACCAAGGTGCGGTCGATGGGCATCCCCTGCACCTTCCAGCCGCTCAAGGAAGGCTACCGCTCATGGGCCTCGGGCTTCTGCGTCTCCAAGGCGGTGGCCGGCGGCCCGAAGCTCGACTGGGCCTATGAGTTCGTCAACTGGTACTTGTCCGGCTGGGCCGGCGCCTATCTCAACCGCCAGGGTTACTACTCGGCCGTGCTCTCCACCGCCAAGGCCAACATGACCGAGGACGAGTGGGGCTATTGGATGGAAGGCAAGCCGGCGAAGGCCGACATCAAGGCGCCGGACGGCACCCTGATGGAGAAGGCCGGCGCCGTGCGCGATGGCGGCTCCTACGAGGACCGCATGGGCAACGTCGTGTGCTGGAACGCGGTCATGGACGAGAACGACTACATGGTCCGCAAGTGGAACGAGTTCATCGCCGCCTGATGTGACGATCCCGGCCTGCCGTGCCGTGCTTTCCCGCGCGGCAGGCCTCCTTCTCTCTCTCCCGCACACACAGGACGACAGGTTGCATCCGTGGCCGTGACGATCGACAATTCGCCTGACAGCGTGGCGCCGGCGGAGAGCGCTTTGCGCAAGATCACCATGCGCTCGATCGCCTGGCTGCAGGCCGGCCCGATGATGCTGGTGTTCGCGCTGTTCTTCCTGTTGCCGCTCGTGCTCGTCGTCGTCGTCAGCGCCTGGGACTACAACGAATATGAGATGATCCCGGCGTTCAGCTTCCGCGGCTACACCGACACGTTCGAGGGCTGCGTCGCCAACCTGCCCGAGCTGTGCACCATCCTGAAGACCTATCTCAAGACGCTGAAGCTGTGCCTCCTGACCTGGGGCCTGACGCTGATGATCGGCTTCTGGGTCGCCTATTTCCTCGCCTTCCACGTTCGCAGCAAGACCTGGCAGATCGTGCTGTCGCTGTTGTGCACGATCCCGTTCTGGACATCGAACGTGATCCGGATGATCGCCTGGATCCCGCTGCTGGGGCGCAACGGCCTCGTCAATCAGGGCCTGCAAGGTGTGGGCCTCGTCAACAAGCCGATCGAGTGGCTGCTGTTCTCCGAATTTTCGGTGGTGCTGGCGCTGGTGCACCTGTTCACGTTCTTCATGGTGGTGCCGATCTTCAATTCGATGATCCGCATCGACAAGCGGCTGATCGAGGCCGCCTATGATGCCGGCGCGTCGGGCTGGCAGACACTGGTCAACATCGTCATTCCGCTGTCGAAGCCCGGCATCGTGATCGGCTCGATCTTCGTCATCACGATCGTCATGGGCGACTTCGTCACCATCGGCGTGATGGGCGGCCAGCAGATTGCCTCCGCCGGCAAGATCATCGAAGCGCGCCTCTCCGCGCTGCAATTCCCGGCCGCCGCCGCCAATGCCGTGATCCTGCTCGGTATCACCATCATCATCATCTCCGCGCTGACGCGGATCGTCGACGTGCGCAAGGAGCTCTGAGCCATGGGCGACAAGCGGCCGCGCTCGTTCTACATCCTCGCCTTGTTCTTTTCGGCCTATGTGCTGTTCCTGTACGGGCCGATGATCGCGATCTACATCCTGTCATTCCAGGGGCCCGACGGCGGCCTCACCTTTCCGATGAACGGGGTGTCGCTGACCTGGTTCGGAAAAGTGTTTTCCGGCGGCGGCATCGTCGATATCGGCGCAGCGTTCAAGCGGTCGCTGGCGCTCGGGCTCGTCGTGATGGTGATCACCGTGGTGCTGTCGGTCGCCGCCGGCATGGCCTTCCGCAAGCCGTTCCGCGGCGCCTCGGTGCTGTTCTACACGGCGATCGCGAGCTTGATCATGCCGTCGATCATCACCTCGCTCGGCATCGCGCTCGAATTCCGGCTGATCGACGACTTCGTCAACAAGCACGGCGCCAATGTCGGGCTCGGCTGGCTCGCCGACGGCTATACCACGGCCATGGGCCTGTTCACGTCGGGCCTTGGTGCGCATCTCACCTGGACCTTGCCGTTCGGCCTCCTGATCATGTTCGCGATCTTCAACCGCTTCGACGGCCGGCTGGAGGAAGCCGCGCGCGACCTCGGCGCCACGCCCTGGCAGACCTTCCGCCATGTCGTGCTGCCGATCATCCTGCCCTCCGTGGTCGGCATCGGCCTGTTCGGCTTTACGCTCTCCTGGGACGAGCTCGCCCGCTCCAGCCAGGCCATCGGCTCCGTCAACACCCTGCCGCTGGAGCTGCAGGGCCTGACAACGACGGTGACGAAGCCCGACATCTACGCGCTGGGCACGCTGACCTCGGCGGTGTCGTTCGTGGTGATCTTCGCCGCGCTGTCCGTGATCCTGGTGCTGCAGGCCCGCCAGCGCCGCCAGGGCTCCGACGCTGGTAAGGGCATGGTGTAGCTGCATGAAAACGTAGGGTGGGCAAAGGCGCGCCGCGGTCGTCGCTCATTTGCAAAGGTGTCTCGCGCACCGTGCCCACCGACCTCCCTCACCGGCACCGCCGGTGGGCACGCGGCGCCTAACGGTGCCGCTTTGCCCACCCTACCCGACTACAATCCCAAATACGCCTTCCGCACATCCTTGTTGCCGCTGATCTCCGCCGACGTGCCCTGCATCAGCACCCGGCCGGTCTGGAGGATGTAGGCGCGGTCGGCGATCTCCAGGCATTCGGCCATGCGCTGCTCGACGATCAGCACGGTCATGCCGGCGTCGCGGATGCGCTTCACCGCCTGGAAGATCTCGTCGACCAGCTTCGGCATGATGCCCTGCGACGGCTCGTCGAGCATCAGAAGCCGCGGCCGGGTCATCAAAGCGCGGCCGATCGCCAGCATCTGCTGCTCGCCACCGGACAGCGTTTCCGCGCGCTGCTCCAGCCGCTCCGACAGCCGCGGAAACAGCTTGAACACGAAGTCGAGCGGCTCCTCGCGATTGGCCTCGCCGCGATACAGATAGCTGCCGAGCCTTAAGTTGTCGCGCACCGAGAGCCGCGGAAACAGCCGGCGGTTCTCCGGCACATAGGCGATGCCCTTGGCGGTGATCAGATGCTGCGCCATGCCGTCGATGCGATTGCCGTCGAAGGTGACAGTGCCCGCACGCGGCCGCTCGGCGCCGGCGATCGACTTCAGCAGCGTCGACTTGCCGGCGCCATTGGCACCGGCGACGCAGACGATCTCGCCCTTGTTGACGTCGATCGAGACGTTCGAGATCGCGACCAGGCCCTGATAGGCGGTGGTGACGTCACGCACCGACAGCATGGCGGTCTCCAAGATAGGCGGAAATGACTTTGGGATCGCGGACGACATCCTTGGGCTTGCCTTCGATCAGCACCTTGCCGAGATCGAGCACGATGGCGCGATCGACCAGCGGCATCACGATCTCCATGACGTGCTCGACCATCAGCACCGTGATGCCGGTGTCGCGCACGCGGCGCACGAGTTCGACGCCCTTCTGCGACTCGACGGGCGTGAGGCCGGTCAGCACCTCGTCGAGCAGCAGCAGCTTCGGCTCGGTCGCGAGCGCGCGGGCCACTTCCAGCCGCCGCTTCTCCGACGGCACGAGGTCGCTCGCCAGCACGTCGGCACGCGTATCGAGCCCGCAGAAGGCCAGCACGTCATGCGCCTTCCGCCGCGCCTCGCGCATGACAGTGGTGCGCACCAGCGCGCCGACGATGACGTTCTCGATCACCGTCATGCTCTCAAAGCTCTTCACGACCTGGAAGGTGCGGCCGATGCCACGCTGGCAGCGCTCGGCTGCCGGCAGCGCCGTGACGTCCTCGCCGTCGAAGATGATCGCGCCTTCAGTCGGCTTGAACGCGCCGGCAATCAGGTTGAACAAGGTCGACTTGCCGGCGCCGTTCGGCCCGATCAGGCCGACGATCTCGCCGCGCCCGACCGAAATCGAGACGTCGGAGTTCGCGGTCAGGCCGGAGAAGCGCTGGGTAACGTTGCGGGTTTCCAACAGCGCGGTCATGACGCCACCGCCTCTCTCGCCGGCTGGGCGGCCGGCCTCGGCTTGCGGGAGAACAGACTGACCAGCCCCTGCGGCCGCGCCAGCGAGATCGCGATGATCAGGCCGCCATAGACGATCAGGTCGACGCCGCGGCCCGAGCCGCCGATATAGGAGCGGGTCAGCTCGGTCAGCGGGATCAGGATGACGGCACCGAGCATCGGGCCCCACAAGGTGCCGATGCCTCCGAGCACGGCAGGCAGCGCCATCAGCAACGAGAACTGGAAGCCCATGACGCTCTCGGGGTCGATATAGGAGACGAACTGCGCATAGAAGCTGCCGCCGATGGCGACCAGGAAGGCCGAAACGGCCGCCGCCCCCATCTTGGAGTTGAACACGTCGACGCCGAGGCTCTCCGCCGCGACCGGATTGTCCTTCACCGCGCGCCACCAATAGCCCCACTTGGAATCCTCGAGCCACCAAGTCACGAACCAGGCGACGCAGGCCAGCGCCAGCGCAAAGTAGAAGTACGGCAGCTTGGAGCGGGTGAACTGGAAGGTCAGCCACGAGTCGCGCCGCACCGGAATGTCGATGCCGAGCGCCGCACCCGCCCAGTCCCAGTTCTGAAACAGCAGCAGCGTGATCTCCGCGATCACGATGGTCGCGATGACGAAGTAATGGCCGCCGAGCCGAAAGCAGGGATAGCCGAGCGCCATGGCGATGACGGCAGAGATCAGACCGCCGGCGAGCATGCCGAACCACGGCAGCACGCCGAATTTGGTGAACAGGATCGCGGTCGTATAGGCCCCGAGCCCGAAATACAGCGCATGGCCGAGCGAGATCTGACCGCAATAGCCGGACAGGATGTTCCAGCTCTGCGACAGCGCCGCATACATCAGGGTGAGCACCATGATGTTCTGGACGTAGACGTCCTTGACGAAGAACGGCACGACGGCGGCGATGGCCGCAAGGAAGGCGGCGAGGACGAGGTCGCGCCGACGGCGTTGGATGAATGCCTTATCCATCAGATCGATCCGAACAGACCGCGCGGGCGGATGAAGACGACGAGGAGATAGACTCCGTAGATTCCGACAGTCTTCAGCGACGGCGGCAGGATCAGCGTGGTGATGGCCTCGACGAGGCCCACCACGATGCCGCCGGCAAAGGCGCCGAATACGCTGCCGAAGCCGCCGAGCGCCACCGTCACATAGGCGATGGTCGCGAACGACGCGCCGACGTCGGGAAAGACATAGAAGAAGATCGCCATGACCGCACCGGCAAGGCCGACCAGCGCCGCACCAAGGCCCCAGCCGAGTGCGAACACCTTGTTCTTGTCGATGCCGACCAGCGCCACCGCGCCGGCATCCTCACGCGTCGCCTCCAGCGCGCGGCCGAAATCGGTGCGGTGGATGAAGAAGTACAGCCCGGCGAAGGCCGCGATCGCGATCAGCGCGCCGACCAGCTGCGGCTGCGGCAGGTAGATGCCGGCGATCGAGATCGTCTTGCCGCCGAGCCAGGAGTGCGGAATGCTGCGATAGTCCGGCGTGAAGAAATACTGCGCGACCCCGCGCATCAGCACCGCGAGCCCGAAGGTGGAGAAGATCTGCACCATGCCGGTATTGGCCTTGGCACGGACCGCGAATCTGACGATCAGCAGATAGACCACGGCCCCGAACACGAACAGAGCGGCGGCGACCAGCGGTGCAGCAAGCAACGGATCGAGCGCGAGATAAGCGAACAGGAAGAAGGTCGCGTACATCGCGATCATCAGGAACTCGCCATGGGCGAAGTTCACGACGTCCATCAGGCCGAAGATGAGTGCCAGCCCCACGGCGATCAGACCGTAGAGCAGGCCCATCAACAGGCCGCTGGCGAGACTTTGGATGATTGTTTCTGCTGTCACTTCACTTGCTCCCCCGTCATTGCGAGCGAAGCGAAGCAATCCAGACCTTCTTTGGGGCCCCTGGATTGCTTCGTCGCTGCGCTCCTCGCAATGACGGAGCACGACCGATGCTCCGCCATGGTCCGATGCAGAGCGCCGCCCGCGCCCTGCGCGTGCTTACTTCATCGGCCAACTGGCTTGCGCCACCGCCGCCTGGGTCGGGAAGATGGTGACGAACTTGCCGCCGACATATTGCAGCAACACCGGATCGGCGTCGTTGTTCTGGCCGCTCTCGTCGAACTTCACCCGCTTCCACGGCATGATGGTCTGCTCGCCCGGCATGTCGGTCGCGGCCAGCGCGTCGCGGATCTTCTCGCCGTCGGCGGACTTGGCGCGGTTGATGGCGTCGGCCATCACGATCAGGCCCATGAACTGGCGCGAGGAGTAGTCGTTGAAATCCTTGCCCGACTTCGCCTTGAACATGTCGTTGATCTTGCCGACCATCGGCCGCTTGGCGGCGAGATCGAGCGAGAACGAGCCGCGCGAGATCACGCCTTCGAGCTTGTCGCCGACCGCGTCATACAGCGCCTTCTCCGAGAAGCCGGCGTCCTGCGCCACGATCGCATTCGGCTTGTAGCCGAGCTCGGCCATGGTCTTGACCAGCAGGATGCCGTCGGTGGTGTAGCTCGACGGCATCAGCACGTCGGCATTGGCCGCCTTGAGCTGCTGCACCTCGGCCGACAGCGACGGCGAGTTGGCGCGGTACTTGATGTCAGCGACGATCTTGTAGCCGCGCTCATTGGCGAGCTTGAGCTGGGCGTTGCTCGAATCCGTGCCGAAGATCGTGTCCTCGTGGAACAGCGCGAGCGTCTCGATCTTGGTGCCCTTCTTCTTCATCGCATCGAAGAAGTCGAACATCGCCTGCGAGAACATCTCGTCGTGCGGCGCGGCGCGGAAATAGTATTTCAAGCCGCGGCGATGCAGGCTCGGCGAGGAGTTGTCGGCGGAGAGATACGGGATCTGGTAGCGCTCGCAGATCTGGCTCGCCGTCACCGCGACGGCGCTCTGATAGGAGCCGATGACGGCTGCAACCTTCTCCTGGGTGATCAGGCGCTCGGCCTCGGCGCGGCCCTTCTGCGGATCCGCCTGATGATCGGCGAACACCAGCTTGATCTTGGCGCCGCCGAGACCCGGCAGACCCTCGGTACGGGCCAGCGGCAGGTCGTAGTCGTATTTGCCGTTGATGATCTCGGCCGCCGTCTCGAACGCGCGCTGCGCGTCGACGCCGATCTGGGCGCTGGCGCCCGAGAACGGATAGATGACGCCGATCTTCACTTCCGATGTCTGGGCGCGGGCGGCGATCGGACCGAGAGCAGCGGCAGCGGTGGCTCCAAGCAGGACGTTACGGCGCGTAATGGTCATGGCAAGATCCTCTGATGAAAGCGCATCGATGAAGCGGTTGACGTCGGTGGTAAAGGCTCAAAAAGCAGCACAAGCTGCTGATTAGAGGACGGCGAGATCCTTGTTCCTGAGATCGGTGATCAGCATCAGGCCCGGCGCGTGGGTAATGGCGAAGGGCAGCTTGGCCGCGGCGATGACCGCCTGCGGTGTGACGCCGCAGGCCCAGAAAACAGGGATTTCGTCCGCGGCGACGGGCACCGGATCGCCGTAGTCCGGCTTGTTGAGATCAGCGATGCCGATCTGCTCAGGATGACCGAGATGCACCGGCGCGCCGTGCACCGCGGGAAAGCGCGTCGTGATCTGCACGGCGCGGATCGCCTGCGCCGGCTTGAACGGGCGCATCGACACCACCATCGGCCCCGCGAACGGCCCCGACGGCGTGCAGGCGATGTTGGTGCGGTACATCGGCACGCGACAGCCCTGCTCGATGTGGCGGATCGGCAGACCGTCCGCCATCAGCGCCTCCTCGAACGAGAACGAGCAGCCGAGCACGAAGGTGACGAGGTCGTCGCGCCAGTGCGAGAGCAGATCTGTCGGCTCCTCGACCATCTCGCCATCGCGCCAGACGCGATAGCGCGGCACATCGGTGCGGATGTCGAGGTCGGCGCCGAGCGCCGGAATGAAAGGCTTGCCCGGTTCGGACATGCCGATGATCGGACACGGTTTTGGATTGAGCTGACAGAAGCGGTGGAAGGCGCCAGCGTACGTCTCGGGGATAATCGCCAGATTGCCCTGGACGAAGCCGTTTGCGACCCCCGCCGTGCTCCAGCCCCTGCCGGTGCGATAATCCAGGCGGGCTTGATGGCTCGGGAGAAGTTCAGTCCCACCCGCTGATTGCTGCAGTGCCGCAGAAACAGTCATTTGTGCCACTTGCCTAATATCTCGACAAACTCACTGAACATCAGCCATGCTATAAAGTCTAATCTTCGTTTTTAATCGGGATCGATAAGACAAATTGATCCGAGCGGGGCGCGATGTTGGATTTCCGTTCCATCGAGACCTTCCTCTGGGTGGTGAAGCTTGGCAGCTTTCGCGGCGCGGCGCAGCGCCTGAACACCACTCAGCCGGCCATTTCCCAGCGGATCGCCCAGCTCGAGCGCGAGCTCGGCGTCAAGCTGCTGAACCGCGACCATCGCGTGGCGTCACCGACTGCGAGCGGACGGCAGATGCTGGTGTATGCCGAGAAGCTGATCGGCCTGCGCGCGGAGATGCTGGCCGAGGTCGGCGACCGCTCCGCGATGCGCGGCGTGCTTCGGCTCGGCGTCGCCGAGACCATCGTGCACGACTGGCTGCCGCGGCTGATCAAGAGCGTCAACGAGAGCTATCCGAACCTGTCGCTGGAGATCGAGGTCGACGTCACGCCGAACCTGCATGCGCGGTTGCTGGCGCAGGAGATCGAGCTCGCCTTCGCGCTCGGCTCGCCGTCCGCGTCGGGCATCCGCAGCCGCGTGCTGTGCGACTATCCGATCAGCTTCCTGGCCAGCCCCTCTTTGGGTTTCGGCAAAGGCCTGATCACGGCGGAGCAGATGGCACGGTTTCCAATCATCACCTTCCCGCGCAACACCCAGCCCTACGACAATGTGCGCTCGCTCTTCAATCGCCCGCATCTGCCGCCGATGCGTCTGCACGCCAGCGCCTCGCTGGCGACCGTGATCCACATGGCCGTCGAGGGCCTCGGCGTCGCCGTCATTCCCGCGGCGATCGTCGCCAACGAGATCGAGCGCGGACGCCTGCAGGAGTTGAAAACGGACTTGCGGATTCCGCCGCTGACCTTCACGGCGAGCTGGCTGTCATCGCCCGAGATGGTCGCGATCGAGCGCGTCGCCGAGCTCGCAGCCAGGACGGCGCAGACGGCCAGCCATCCGGCGGCATCGGTTGACGCCATCGTCGCGGCGCGCGATGGACAGGATGCCGGAGTACAGGGATTTCAAGCATGAGCCGCGCCGTCACCAATCTGCAGATCGATTCCGCCCGCCTCTGGGACAGCATTCACGAGACCGCCAAGTTCGGCGCGACGCCGAAGGGCGGCGTGCGGCGGCTGACCTTGAGCCAGGAGGACAAGCAGGTCCGCGACTGGTTCCGCAAAGCCTGCGAGGATGCCGGGCTCGACGTGCACGTCGACACGCTCGGCTCGATGTTCGCACTTCGCAAGGGCCGCGACATGTCGAAGCCGCCGGTCGGGCTCGGCTCGCATCTCGACACCCAGCCGACGGGCGGCAAGTTCGACGGCATTCTCGGCACGCTCGGCGCGCTGGAGGTGATCCGCACGCTCAACGACGCCGGCATCGAGACCGACGCGCCGCTCTGCATCGTCAACTGGACCAACGAGGAAGGCTCGCGCTTCGCGCCGGCGATGATGGCGTCGGCCGCCTATGTCGGCGACTTCACGGTCGAGGACATTTTGTCGCGGACAGATGCCGCAGGCATGACCGTGGGCGCGGCGCTGGACGAGATCGGCTATCGCGGCGAGACCAAGGTCGGCACGCAGACATTCTCGGGCTTCGTCGAGCTGCACATCGAGCAGGGTCCGATCCTGGAGGCCGAGAACAAGACCATCGGCGTGGTCGATCACGGCCAGGGCGTGTTCTGGTACGACGGCAAGGTCACCGGCTTCGAGAGCCATGCCGGCTCGACGCCGATGCCGCTGCGCCGCGACGCGCTGCTGGCGCTGTCGGAGTTCGCGCTCACCCTGGAGCAGATCGCGCTCAAGCTCGGACCGAACGCGGTCGCCACCATCGGCGAGGCCGTGATCGCCAATCCCTCGCGCAACGTGATCCCCGGCGAGATCGCCTTCACCATCGACTGCCGCAGCGCCGACGCCGAGACGCTGGACGCGCTCGATGCCAGCCTGCGTGCGGCGGCGAGCGAGATTTCCAAGAAGCGCAAAGTCGAGATCGCGATCGACCAGGTCTGGCGCAAGCCGCCGACGCACTTCGATCCCAAGCTGGTCGATGCCGTCGAGCGCGCTGCCGGCACGCTCGGCTATTCGCACCGGCGCATCACGTCGGGAGCGGGCCATGACGCCTGCAATCTCAACACGATCATGCCGGCCGCGATGGTGTTCGTGCCCTGCAAGGATGGCATCAGCCACAACGAGCTCGAGGATGCCACGCAATCCGACTGCGCCGCCGGCGCCAACGTGCTGCTGCACACCGTGCTGTCGCTGGCGGGCGTGGCGTCGTGACGGGCTGATTGCTCTCACTCGCTCCTACTTTAAGTTATCATTCTCCGATCTAAGTCGCGCAGGCACACTGAGCTCCCCTCCCCCTTGCGGGGAGGGGTCGGGGGTGGGGGTCCACAACGGCGGTGTCGCCCGGAGCCCCCCCCTCCCCAACCCTCCCCCACAAGGGGGGAGGGAGCAGACCTCGTCCTGCGCGACCATTTTGCCTACTTCCTTAGAGGAGATCCTCACGTGCGCGGAGTTTTCATCGACGCCAACGAGTCGCTTGCCGAGATCTTCGAGCGGCAGCGAAGATCGGGCGATCCCGAGATGCGCGTGCATCTCGATCCGGACATCAAGCCGGACGACTGGCCCGCCATCCTCGATGGCGCCGAGATCGGCGTGGTCGATCACACCGCCCTGCCCACCGAGGTCGCGAAGCAGTGCAAGGGGCTCAAGCACGTCGTGTTCCTCGGCACCGGCGCGCGCAGCTACATGAATCCGGAGGAGCTGGCCGAGCTCGACATCACCGTGCACCTGATCAAGGGCTATGGCGATACGGCAGTTGCAGAAGCAGCGATCGCGCTGATGTGGGCCTCGGCCCGCGGCATCGCGCAGATGGACCGCGAGATGCGCGCCGGCAACTGGCTGCGCGATGACGGCATGCAGTTGACCGGCAAGACCCTCGGCCTGATCGGCTTCGGCGGCATCGCCGCGGAGGTCGCGCGCATCGCGTCGGGCAGCGGCATGAAGGTGATCGCCTGGAACCGCTCGCCGAAGAGCCATCCGGGCGTGACGTTCGTCGATCTCGATACGCTGCTGAAAGAAAGCCACGTCGTCTCGCTGCATCTCCTGCTCAACGACGAGACCCGCGGCTTCCTGTCCCGCGACCGCATCGCGCAGATGCGGCCGGGCGTGATCTTCGTGAACACCGCCCGCGCGGCCATCGTCGACGAAGCAGCGATGATCGACGCCCTGCGCTCCGGCCACATCCGCCACGCCGGCCTCGACGTGTTCAACACCGAGCCGCTGCCGGCAGATCACGTGCTGACGACGATTCCCAACGTCACGCTGTCAGCGCACTCGGCTTTCCGCACGCCGGAAGCGAGCGAAAACCTGATTCACGCGGCGTGGGAGCACTGCCGCAGGGTGGCGAAGAAGTAGTTGTTGACGCGTAGGGTGGGCAAAGCGGCCGCCGCTAGGCGGCAGCGTGCCCACCGTCGATCAGCGCGTACGCGGCAAGACGGTGGGCACGGCGCCACCGCGATCTCATGCGGGGATGCAGCAGAGCCGCGCCTTTGCCCACCCTACGGCTCTCTCCTTCGTCATTGCGAGCGAAGCGAAGCAATCCAGAGTCCCCGCGACGGCCCTGGATTGCTTCGTCGCTACGCTCCTCGCAATGACGATGTTGATCGAGCTGCCGCCCCCCCACCGTCGTCCCGGCGAACGCCGGGACCCATACCGCGTGATTTATCAGTGGCGCGCGGTGGCAGATATCGGCGGCTACAACGACGGCCGGTGGTTATGGGCCCCGGCGTTCGCCGGGGCGACATCGAGCAAATAGCGGCGACTAGTCCACCATGTCCGCGACGGCCTTGCCGCACGCCACCGTATCGGCGTTGCCGCCCAGATCCCGCGTGCGCAGCGTCCGCTCGGCCAGCGTCCGCTCGATCGCGCCGACGATCGACTGCGCTGCAGTCTTCTCTCCCAGATGCTCCAGCATCATCGCGCCCGACCAGATCATGCCGATCGGGTTGGCGATGCCCTGCCCCGCGATGTCGGGCGCCGAGCCGTGCACCGGCTCGAACACCGACGGGAAATTGCGCTCGGGATTGATGTTGCCCGACGGCGCGATGCCGATCGTGCCGGTGCAGGCGGGGCCGAGATCCGAGAGAATATCCCCGAACAGATTCGAACCGACGACAACGTCGAACCAGTCCGGGTGCAGCACGAAGTTCGCGGTGAGGATGTCGATGTGGTACTTGTCCCACTTCACGCCCGGATAGTTCTTCGCCATCGCCTCGACGCGCTCGTCCCAGTAAGGCATCGTGATCGAAATGCCGTTGGACTTGGTCGCCGAGGTCAGATGCTTCTTCGGCCGGGATTGAGCGAGCTCGAAGGCGAACTTCAGGATGCGGTCGACGCCGGTGCGGGTCATCACCGTCTGCTGGGTGACGAACTCGCGGTCGGTGTCCGGAAACATGCGGCCGCCGACGGAGGAATACTCGCCTTCGGTATTCTCGCGCACCACCCAGAAATCGATATCGCCGGGCTTGCGACCCGCCAGCGGCGACGGCACGCCGGGCATCAGCCGCACGGGACGCAGATTGACGTACTGATCGAACTCGCGGCGGAACTTGATGAGCGAGCCCCACAGCGACACATGGTCTGCGATCTTGGCGGGCCAGCCGACGGCGCCGAAATAGATCGCGTCATGGCCGCCGATCTGCGCCTTCCAGTCGTCCGGCATCATCTGGCCGTGCTTCTCGTAATAGTCGTAGCTCGAGAAGTCGAAATGATCGAACTGCACCGCGACGCCGTGCTTCTTGGCCGCCGTCTCGATCACGCGAATGCCCTCGGGCATGACCTCCTTGCCGATGCCGTCGCCGGGAATGACTGCGATGCGATAGGGCTTCTTGCTCATCGAGCGGATCCTTGGTCGTTTACGCCGGTACGCCCGGCTGAAATGGCGAATGCCTGAATGAACCAAACCACGCCCAAGCGCAACGCTGCGGTGCAAGATTGACCGCATGGCTGACGCGCCAGACAATCCTATCTCCTCACCCATCCCAGCGAGCACGTCCATGGACCTTCATCTGCGCGGCAAGCGCGTTCTCATCACCGGCGCGTCCAAGGGGATCGGTGCCGCAGCCGCCGAAGCCTTCGCCGAGGAAGGCTGTCACGTCAGGCTTGCAGCGCGCAGTGGCGACCGGCTCGCGGCCCTGGTCGAGCAGCTGCGATCGAAGCATCAGATCGATGCGGCCGCGCATGTCGTGGACCTGCGCAAGAGCGAGGACGTCGCGCGGCTGGCCGAAGCTGCTTCCGATATCGACATCCTCGTCAACAATGCCGGCGACATCCCGGGCGGCGCGATCGACAAGATCGACGAGGCGGCCTGGCGGCATGCCTGGGACCTGAAGGTGTTCGGCTTCATCAATCTGACGCGCCTGGTCTATGCGCAGATGAAGGCGCGCGGTGGCGGCGTCATCATCAACGACATCGGCGCGGCCGGCGAGAAGTTCGACGCCAACTACATCTGCGGCAGCGCCGGCAATGCGGCGCTGATGGCCTTCACCCGCGCGCTCGGCTCCAAGAGCCTCGCCGACAACATCCGTGTGGTCGGCATCAATCCCGGGCCGGTCGGCACCGATCGCCACGTCACTCTGCTCAAGACCCGCGCCAAGCATCAGTTCGGCGACGAGAGCCGCTACACCGAATTCCAGAAGAGCCTGCCGCTCGGCCGTCCCGCGCATGTCAGGGAGATCGCCGACCTGATGGCGTTCCTGGCCTCGGACCGTGCCGGCTACACCTCCGGCGTGATCTATACCGTCGATGGCGGCATCAGCGCAGGGTGGGGTTGATCGCCGCGACCTTTCCACCTCAGCCGAAACATGATCTACGACTTTGCGCCGGGACGCTTCCAATCAGGAGAACTGCACTTTGGCCGACCAGGGATTGATCCGCGAGAGCGCCTGCGCCGTCGTCGACAAGTTGAAGTCCGGCAAGGTCACGCCGCTGGATTGCCTCGACGCGCTGGAAGCGCGCATCGCAGCCGTCGACGGCAAGGTCAATGCGCTGCCGACGCTGTGCTTCGACCGCGCGCGCGATCACGCCAAGGCGCTGATGCAGAAACCGGCTGCCGAGCGCGGGGCGCTGGCCGGGCTGCCCGTGCCGATCAAGGACCTCACCGACGTCGCCGGCGTGCTCACCACCCAGGGCTCGCCGATCTTCAAGGACCGGATTCCGGAACGCTCTGATCTCATGGTCGAGCATCTCGAAGCCAATGGCGGCGTGATCTATGCCAAGTCGAACACGCCGGAGTTCGGCGCCGGCGCCAACACGTTCAACGAGGTGTTCGGCGCGACGCTCAATCCCTGGGACACGTCCCGCTCGGCGGCAGGCTCCTCGGGCGGCGCTGCAGTCGCGCTCGCGACCGGCATGGCCTGGCTCGCGCATGGCTCCGACATGGGCGGCTCGCTGCGCAATCCCGCGAGCTTCTGCGGCATCGTCGGCCTGCGCCCGAGCTTCGGCCGCGTCGCCCATACGCCGGCCGTGGCCATCGACCGCAATCTCGGCGTCCAGGGCCCGATGGCCCGCAACGTCGAGGATCTCGCGCTGCTGCTCGACGCGATGAGCGGCGAGCACGCCGCCGATCCGATCTCGCTGCCCTCGCCTGCGACGTCGTTCCTGGCCGCGGCGCGCTCCGGCAAGAGGCCGGTTCGCGTTGCCTACTCTCCGGATCTTGGCATCACGCCCGTCGATCCGGAAGTCGCGGCGGTCACGCGCAAGGCGGCGCAGCGCTTCGCCGAGTTGGGCGTGATCGTCGAGGAGGCGCATCCCGATTTCAGCGAGGCGCATGAATGCTTCCACGTGCTGCGCGCGCTCGACTTCGCGATGAGCAAGGCTGAGCTGTTGCGCACCAAGCGCGACCTGTTGAAGCCGGAAGTGATCTGGAACATCGAGGAAGGGCTGAAGCTGACGGTCGCGCAGATCGCGCGCGCCGAGGCGCAGCGCGTGGCGATCACCGCGCGCGCCGTCAAGTTCTTCGAGACCTATGATCTGCTGCTGGCGCCGGCCACCATCGTACCGCCCTTCCCGGTCGAGAACCGCTACGTCGCCGAATGCGCCGGGCATAAGTTCGACAACTACGTGCAATGGCTCGGCATCGTCTACGCGATCACGCTGGCCTGCTGCCCAGCCCTGTCGCTGCCCTGCGGCTTCACGGCGTCGGGTCTTCCGGTCGGACTGCAAATGGTCGCGGCACCGCACGCCGACGCCAAGCTGCTCGCAGGCGCCAAGGCGCTGGAGGACGTCCTCGGCGTTGCCGGCTCGACCCCGATCGATCCGCGCGCGCCGAAGGGCTAAGTCATTCCCCTCATCCTGAGGAGCCCGCCGAAGGCGGGCGTCTCGAAGGATGGGCCGCAGCGTGATGCGCCCCCGCCTCGACACTGCTTGTGGCACGCGCGCAGAGTTCCATGCGCTGAACATGGGACCCATGTCCGTTATCGTCTGTGGCAATCGGGGCTGCTGCCGTAGAAGGGCCGCAAATCACGCTTGCCGGAGACCGGATATGACTGACCAGGTGATCGAGCCTGCCGAAGAAGCCACGACGTTCAGCGACGTCGAGCGCCGCATCAAGGCGATCCTGATCGGCTCGGCCGGCAACCTGGTCGAATGGTACGATTTCTATGCCTATACGGCGTTTGCGCTGTATTTCGCGCCGGCCTTCTTTCCATCGAAGGACCCGGTCGTCGAGCAGCTCAACGCCGCGGTCGTGTTCGCCGCGACCTTCCTGATGCGCCCGCTCGGCGGCTGGCTGTTCGGCTATCTCGCCGATCACCATGGCCGGCGGCTGTCGCTGACCGTCTCGGTCCTCTGCATGTGCTTCGGCTCGCTGATCATTGCGGTGACGCCGACCTATGCCACCATCGGCATCGCCGCGCCGATCATCCTGGCGCTCGCCCGCGTCATCGAGGGCCTCAGCCTCGGCGGCGAGTATGGCGCCAGCGCCACCTACCTGTCCGAGGTCGCCGACGCCAAGCATCGCGGCTTCTATTCGAGCTTCCAATACGTCACCCTGATCGGCGGCCAGCTCACCGCGATCATCGTGCTGCTGCTCCTGCAGAAGGTGTTCTTGACAACCGAGGAGCTCAAGGCATGGGGCTGGCGCATTCCATTTGCGATCGGCGCCGGCCTCGCCATCTTCACCGCCGTCATGCGGCGGAACCTGCATGAAACCGAGGCCTTCGTGGAAGCAAAGAAGACGGTCAGTCCGTCGGGATCGATCACCGCGCTGCTCAAATATCCGAGAGAGCTGTTGCTGGTGGTCGGCCTGACCGCGGGTGGCACGGCGGCATTCTACACCTTCACGACCTACATGCAGACTTTCGTCAAGCTGTCGGTCGGCCTCACCGAGGACCAGACCACGATGGTGATCTTCGGCTCGCTGCTGTTTGCCTGCGTGCTACAGCCGCTCTATGGCGCGATCTCCGATCGCATCGGCCGCAAGCCGCTGCTGATCTTCTTCGGCGTCGCCGGCACGCTGGCGACGATCCCGATTCTGACCGTGCTGAAGGGCACCAAGGAGCCGTTCACAGCTTTCCTGCTGATCTGCGGCGCCTGGATCTTCACGGCCGGCTACACCTCGATCAACGCGGTGGTGAAGGCCGAGTTGTTTCCGACCAATGTCCGTGCGCTCGGTGTCGGCCTGCCCTACGCGATCACCGTCTCGCTGTTCGGCGGCACCGCACCGGCTATCGCGCTCTACTTCAAGAGCATTGGGCACGAGACCTGGTTCTATTATTATCTCACGGGCGTGATCTTCACGTCGCTACTGATCTATGCGACCATGCGTGACACCAAGCATGCGTCGGCGATGCACCGCCATGAATGAGCTGCCACCACGGATGAGGTGCTGAGATGGCTGACGAGTCCGGGCTACCGCCCGAGAGCAAGCTGACCCGCAGCAAGGAGCGCTGGGCTCACGAGGGCAAATTCCTGACCGGCCGGATCGTGCGGCCCGAGGACCAGCGCCTGCCGCCGGGCCAGCATCTGACCCGCGACTGGCCGGTGCTCGATCTCGGACTGACGCCCTCGGTCACATCAGAGCGCTGGCGGCTCGATGTCTATGGCGCGGTGGAAAATCCTCTGTTCTGGGATTTCTCCGCCTTCCTCGCCCAGGAGCAGCGCCAGTTCGTGTCCGACATCCATTGCGTGACGACATGGTCGCGCTACGACAATCAATGGGAAGGTCTTGCGACGCGCGACCTGCTCGCCGCCTGCCGACCGCGCGACACAGCCGATTTCGTCGTGCTGCATTCCAATGACGGCTACACCACCAACTTGACGCTGGAAGATTTCGCCGCCGAGGATGCGCTGCTCGCGCACAGTTGGTCCGGCACGCCGCTCAGCCAGGAGCATGGCGGCCCGGTCCGCGTCGTTGTGCCACATCTGTACTTCTGGAAGAGCGCGAAATGGTTGAAGGCGATCGAATTCCTGGACAAGGACGCGCCCGGCTATTGGGAGGTGCGCGGCTATCACAACCGCGGTGACCCCTGGGCCGAGCAGCGCTATTCGGAGTGACGGGCCCCCCAACGGAAACCGTAGGGTGGGCAAAGACGCGAAGCGTCGTGCCCACCGCCGTCGCCGCTGAAAATGAAGCTGAAAAGAAAAGAATGGTGGGCACGCTCCGCTTTGCCCACCCTACGGGCTCAGTTTCCGAACGTGCCAGAGATATCGCATGGAGTTCACCTCAGAAACCGGCAAGATCCCCAAGGGCTACGGGTATCTTCTCAAGCCGAGCGTCATCCTCGCCGCACTGACCGCAAGAGATCTCGGCGGCATTCGCATCCACCTCGTTCGAAGCCACGGCAGGCGTCTGTTCGATGCGCGATATCGGCCGCCGGACGGCGACATTCCTTATGAGCGTCTCAACATCAAAGTCGGCACCGCGCACGAGCGGGACTTGCCTGGACTTCGTCGGCGCGCGAAGGACGAAGCCCTGCCCGCGCTCGTCCAATGGATTTCCGACCTCGTCGCGCAAGACCTGCCGACAGCGATCCGGCACGGCGAACAGGAGATCGAGCTTCTGCCGCCGCGAGAGTGATCATGGCCTGGTCTTGAGATCGATCGCTTGCCTAGGCTGACCAGAGTCCGACTGCATATGGAGATACGTCGCGACGAACAAGTACGCCAGTTAGTTACTCCGTCATGCCCGGGCTGGTCCCGGGCATCCACGTCGTTCCCAGCATGCCGAACGGCGTGGATGGCCGGGACCAGCCCGGCCATGACGACCTTGAGGCAGGCGAGCGCAAAACTACGATCGTCAAATGCGATAGCCCCCGGGGCGGACCGAACGGTGATGGCGTCAATAATGTGATCCCTCGTCCCGACTCGTTTCCACAAAATATGCCCCTTGCAAATTTCTGAAAATCGTGATTTACTCACCGCCGTCCCGCCTCGTTGCAGAGGGGCGTATCGCGATCGTCACGGACGTGGAGCGCGGGATGCGGTGGGCGCAACGGGTTGCAGCGTGGTCTTCCATGCGGACGAACGATCCGGTGCGCACGGCGAAATCGTGTGGTCTCGGCGCCGCGGTGCTGGCGTCAAGTCGTGGTGCGGATGACGCACATCGCGATGACGGGGGCAAGACAGCCGTTCCCCGGAGAGAGCACGTATAAGCCGTTCCAACCATTGCGCAGGGAAGGCCGGGATGTCCTCAGCCGTACCTGTGGTTCTGCCGCCTGCATTTTTTCCGCAGGCGGGCCATGGGGGCGGCAGGCTCCCGACCTTCCCTGCGCCCTCTCGATTGCAGAGGGGCAAAGATCCGCAAAGCTCGGGCCGTTGCAGGGCCGCGAGAATGCGCCATCATGTCTGCTGGAATGGCCTTATCTGTTGTATGACGATGTGCAGTGAAGACGCAACGAATGGGGCCCAAAATGCCGACCGAACGTTTCCAGTTTGAAGGCGCAAGCGGCGAGCAGCTTGCCGCTGCGCTCGACCTGCCCAACGGTTCGCCGCGCGCTTACGCGCTGTTCGCGCATTGCTTCTCCTGCGGCAAGGACACGCATGCGGCGCGGCGCATCGCCATGGCGCTGACGGCGCATGGTATCGCCGTGCTGCGGTTCGACTTCACCGGCCTCGGCTCCAGCGAAGGCGACTTCGCCAACACGACGTTCTCCTCCAACGTCGCCGATCTTGTCCGCGCCGCCAATCATCTGCGCGAGACCCGACAGGCGCCGGCGATCCTGATCGGCCACAGCCTCGGCGGCGCCGCCGTGCTGGCGGCCGCCGGCGACATTCCCGATGCGAAAGCCGTCGTGACGATCGCCGCGCCTTCGGATCCGGGCCATGTCACCAACATGTTCAAGGACGGCCTCGAGGCGATCCGCCGCGACGGCTCGGCCGAGGTCTCGCTCGCGGGGCGCCCGTTCCGGATCAGCAGCTCCTTCCTCGACGACATCGCCGAGCAGCGCCTGCTGGACAAGGTCAAGCATCTGCACAAGGCGCTGCTGGTGATGCACTCGCCTGTCGACGAGACCGTCGGCATCGACAACGCGACCCACATTTTCGTCGCTGCCAAGCATCCGAAGAGCTTCATCTCGCTCGATCACGCCGATCATCTCATCAGCAGCAAGCTAGATGCCGCCTATATCGCCGAGGTGATCGCGAGCTGGGCCGGCCGCTACGTCGCACCGGCGCCGGTCGAGCCGGCGGCCACCGATGGCCCGCGCGACGTCGTCGTGCGCGAGACGCGGGCGAGCAAGCTGCAGCAGAGCATCGCGCTCGGGCCCCACCATCTCACCGCAGACGAGCCGCTCTCCGTCGGCGGCCAGGACTCCGGTCCGGGCCCCTACGACCTTCTGCTCGCGGCGCTCGGCGCCTGCACCTCGATGACGATGCGGCTCTATGCCGACCGCAAATTGCTGCCGCTCGACCTGATCACCGTGACCCTGCGTCACAACAAGATCCATGCGGAGGACTGCGCGGCGTGCGAGACCAAGGTCGGGCTGATCGATCAGCTCGAGCGCGAGATCCACATGGACGGCGCGCTCGATGAGGAGCAGCGCAGGAAGCTGATGGAGATCGCCGACAAGTGCCCGGTGCACCGGACGCTGACGTCGGAGATCCGCATCGTCACGCGCGCGACGGACTGAGCTAACGCGCCGCTTCCGGCTCCATCTTCAGCGGCCGCACGCGCAAGGCGCCGCGCAGGCCTGCGGCCGTGCCGATGAAAATGCCGGTGATGGCAACGAACGATGGCAGCGCCAAAGTGGAGAGTCCCGTGAGCCCCTGCCCGACCGAGCAGCCCAGCGCCATCACGCCGCCGATGCCCATCAGCGCGGCGCCGCCAACCGAGCGCAGCATGTGATTCGGCGAGTGAAAACCTTCGAGCTTGAAGCGGCGCGTGACCAGCGCCGTCACGAGACTCCCCGCCAGCACGCCGGCGACCGTTGCGATGCCGAAGTTCACCGTCGAGCCGGTCGACAGCATCACATATTGCAGGCCGTCGGCGATCGGCGCGACGAAGGTCAGGGACGCCACCGGCACCGGATTGAACTCATCGGCGCCGAGATAGCCGGTCGCAAACCATCCGGCCGCGACCAGCAGGCCGACGACGAGACCGGCGAATATCTGCCCGGCCGCGCGCCGGAACGGCGCATGCGCGAAGGCGAACGCGATCAAGACGCCGCCGAGCGCGAGCGCCGGCAAGAGGCGCGCTGGCGCACCGTGCAGGCCGCCGGCCGACAGCAGCGCAGGAAGCGATGTCGCCGCGGCCGTGGTCTGCGAGGCCTGCATCAGCGCGATGCGCAACGGCGCGATCAGGCCCTTCAACGTCATCTCCGCTGCGATCGCCAGCACCGTCACCACGACGAAGGAGCGCAGATTGCCGCGACCGAGCAGCACCAGCGCGCGCGAGCCGCAACCGTTGGCGAGCACCATGCCGTAGCCGAACAGGACACCGCCCAAGAGCATCAGCGGCACCGAGAAGGTCGGCTGCAGATAGATCGATTTGCCGAGATCGACGACCCCGTTGGCCGCGAGCAGCTGTGTGGCGACGATGGCGATGCCCATCGCCAGGGCGAAAGTTCGCACCAGCCGGCGGTCGCCGTCGGCCCACCAGCCGCGCAGGCTGCTCATCATGCAGAAGCCGCTGAGCAGCCCGACCACGCCATAGATCAGGCCGATCATGAGACCGGCCATCACGGCCAGATTGGCGGCTTCGGGCACGTTCAGGAATCCTTCCGGTTGCGGACAACACGCGCGTTGCGCAGGCAGCGCTTTCGCTTGACGCGCGCAGAATATTTGCCACGATGTCGCACCTAACTAGATGAGAATGCTTGTTCCAACAAGCATCGACGGGAGAGAACGCCGTGATTTCAGAAACGCATCCTCAGGGGTGGCCTACGCATTGCGCATGCATGGAGGCCGCACGGTGAGCGGCGTGGCGACACTTTCCCCCGACGCTCTCGCCCGCGCCTGCGCCGACGCGATGTGGCAGGATGATCGCGCCAGCCAGGGGCTCGGCATGCACATCGTCGAGATCGGCCCCGGACGCGCCACCCTGCAGATGCAAGTGCAGCCTCACATGGTCAACGGCCATGGCATCGCCCATGGCGGCTTCATCTTCACGCTGGCCGATTCCGCCTTCGCATTCGCCTGCAACTCGCACAACGACCGCACCGTGGCCGCACAGGGCAGCATCAGCTTCATCCGCCCCGGCAAGCTCGGCGACGTTCTGCTTGCCCGCGCGCACGAGGTGTCGCGCAGCGGGCGCTCCGGCATCTATGATGTCCGCGTTACGGCAGGCGACACGGTGATCGCCGAATTCCGCGGCCATTCGCGCAGCATCGGCGGCACGCTGGTCCCGGCCGCCGCGAGCTGATCCGCTTCCCTATCGCCCCGCGCCCCCGCCGGAGGACCTGACCATGACATCGACCAAGCTTCAATCGACCGGCAGCTACGTTCCCGAGATGGACGAAACCGAGCGTGCCTCACGCGACGAGATCATGGCGCTGCAGACCCGCCGGCTCGCCTGGTCGCTGAAGCACGCCTACGACAACGTCGCCCATTACCGCCAGGCTTTCGACAAGGCCGGCGTGCATCCGTCGGATTTCCGCGAGCTCGCCGACCTCGGCAAGTTTCCGTTCACGGTGAAGACCGACCTGCGCGACAATTACCCGTTCAACATGTTCGCCGTGCCGCGCGAGCAACTGGTACGGGTGCACGCCTCCTCGGGCACGACCGGCAAGCCGATCGTGGTCGGCTATACCCGCAACGACATCGCGACCTGGTCGGCCGTGATGGCCCGCTCGATCCGCGCCGCCGGCGGCCGGAGCGGCATGATCATCCACAACGCCTACGGCTATGGCCTGTTCACCGGCGGCCTCGGCGTCCATTACGGCGCCGAGCAGCTCGGCTGCACGGTGGTGCCCATCTCCGGCGGCATGACCGAGCGGCAGGTGCAGCTGATCAATGATTTCCGCCCTGACATCATCACCGTGACGCCAAGCTACATGCTGGCAATCCTCGACGAGTTCAAGCGTCAGGGCCTCGATCCGCGGCAGAGCTCGCTCAGGATCGGCATCTTCGGCGCCGAGCCGTGGACCAATGCGATGCGCGCCGAGATCGAGGATGCGTTCGCGATGGACGCCACCGACATCTACGGCCTGTCCGAGGTGATCGGCCCTGGCGTGGCGCAGGAATGCCTGGAGACCAAGGACGGGCTGCACATCTGGGAGGATCATTTCTATCCGGAGATCGTCGATCCCGACACCGGCAAGGTGCTGCCCGACGGCGAGATGGGCGAACTGGTGTTCACCTCGTTGACCAAGGAGGCCTTCCCCGTCATCCGCTATCGCACCCGCGATCTGACCCGACTGCTGCCGGGCACCGCGCGGCCGGGCATGCGACGGATGGAGAAGGTCACGGGCCGCTCCGATGACATGATCATCCTGCGCGGCGTCAACCTGTTCCCGTCACAGATCGAGGAGATCCTGCTGTCGACCGAATGGTGCGGCGGCCATTTCATGCTGGAGCTGACGCGCGAGGGCCGCATGGACGAGCTGACGATCTACGCGGAGTCGCGACCGGAGCATTGGGACGAGACCGGCCTCGGCGCGCACGCCGAGCGCATCTCCATCCACATCAAGAACACCATCGGCCTCACGGCAAAGGTGAAAGTCGTCCCGCCCGACACGCTTGAGCGCTCGGCCGGCAAGGCGAAACGGATCAAGGACAAGCGGCCGGTGGGGTAGCCGTTCAGAGATGAAATCGAGATTGAGCGCCGATGACAGTGAGCTCCCTCGCCCCGCCTGCGGGGAGAGGGTTGGGGTGAGGGGGGCTCTCCACGCACCGAACTCGCGGAGAGTCCGGATTGCATCTAACGATGCAATCCGACCTCTCCCCGCAAGCGGGGCGAGATGCAGCGAGCGAGCCGAGCGAGCGTGCTCACGTCAGCCTCGATCAGCAGTCGAAATTTCGCGGCCACTACCTCACACATGATCGTAGTCCACCACCACGCGCTCCGTCACCGGCCTGGCCTGACACGTGAGCACAAAGCCAGCCTGCAGCTCCCATGGCTCCAGCGAGTAGTTCAGCTCCATCTCCGCTCTCCCCTCCACCAGCTTGGCGCGGCAGGTCGAGCACATGCCGCCCTTGCAGGCGAAGGGCAAGTCCACACCGGCGCGAAGCGCGGCGTCGAGAATGGCCTCGCCGTCGGCGACCGGGACCTCGCGGCGCTTGCCGTCGATGATCAGCGCGGCGATCGCCTTGGGCGGCGCCGTATCAGGCACGACAGCTTTCAGCCGCGGCTTGCCGCCGGCGCCCGAGACGAAGCGCTCGACATGGACGCGCTCGTCAGCGATGCCGAGCGCGCGGCAGGTGGCCGCGATGTCCTCGCTCATGCCGGTGGGGCCGCAGATGAAGATATGATCGATGCTCTCGGCCAGCACCAGCGAACGCAGCAGCACGCGCACCTTCTCGCCGTCGAGCCGGCCGTGCAGGATCGGCAGATCCTGCTCCTCGCCGGAGATGACGTGGAACACCGAGAAGCGGTCGAGGAAGCGATCCTTCAGCTCCTCGAGCTGTTCGCGGAACAGCATGCCTGCGGTGGTGCGGTTGCCGTAGAACAGGAAGAAGCGGCTGTGCGGCTCCCGCGCCAGCACGGCTTTCACGATCGAGAGGATCGGCGTGATCCCGGAGCCGGCGGCAAGGCCGACGTGAGTACGCGCGGCCTCAGGCTGCAGTGCCACGCCAAAACGGCCGGTCGGCGTCATGACGTCGATCTCGTCGCCGCGCCTCAATTCGTCGGTGACGAAGCTGGAGAATGCGCCGCCATCGACACGCTTCACGGCGATCCGGATCTCGTCGTCATCGGGACCGGAGCAGATCGAATAGGAGCGCCGGACCTCCTCGCCGCCGAGCGTGGTCTTGAGCGTGAGGTATTGCCCTGGCGCGAAGCGATAGTCATCGGCAAGCTCGTTCGGAATCGCAAAGGTCAGCGACACCGCATCGGGCGCCTCCCGGCGCAGGTCACGGACGGCGAGACGATGGAAGCGTGGCGTTGTCGACATCGGGTTCATCCTCCCGTCATTGCGAGGCGCGAAGCGACGAAGCAATCCAGGGCTCCGGGCGTGGCCCTGGATTGCCTCGCTTCGCTCGCAATGACGGCTGTGGCATCAGTGGCACTTGAAATAATCGAACGGCTCGCGGCACGATCTGCAGCGCCACAGCGCCTTGCACGAGGTCGAGCCGAACTCGGCGAGTTGCTCGGTGTCGACAGATCCGCATTGCGGACACGCGACCTCGGCCACGCCAAACAGCGCGCGCCGGCCGCTCGACGGCTGCGGCGGCGCGATGCCGTACTCCCGCAGCTTGCGGCGCCCCTCCTCGCTCATCCAGTCCGTGGTCCAGGCCGGCGACAGCACGGTGCGCACGCTGGCCTCGCGGAAGCCGGCTCGCTCCAGCGCCAGCTCGATCTCGAGCGCGATCATGTTCATCGCCGGGCAGCCGGAATAGGTCGGCGTGATCGCGACGTCGACCCGTTCCCCGACCACCTCGACCTCGCGCAGCACGCCGAGATCGTCGATCGTCAGCACCGGGATTTCCGGATCGGCCACGGATGCCGCGGCTTCCCAGGCGCGCTGGCGCAGCTCGGCGGGGCTCAAGTCCGCGACTACCACGACGCACCGGGGAAGCTGCGCTGCATGTATTGCAGCTCGCTGAGGAGATGGCCGAGATGCTCGCTGTGGCGCCCGTCGCGGCCGCCCTGCTGCATCCAGTCGTTCTCCGGCAGCACCAATGTCGCCTCACGCGCGACATGCGAGACGATCGACAGCCATTCCGGCAGCAGCATCGTCGGATCGATCGCGATGCCGGCATCGATCAGGCCGCGCTCCGCATCGTCGACACTGAACATCTCGCCGGTATAGGCCCAGAGGTCATCGATCGCGGCTTGCGCGCGGGCGTGGCTTTCGTCGGTGCCGTCACCGAGCCGGATCACCCATTCGCTGGCATGGCGCAGATGATAGGCGCATTCCTTCTCAGACTTGGCCGCGATCGCCGCCAGGGTCGCATCGGTGGAGCCCATCATGCCCCGCCAATAGAGATCGGCGAACGCCGCGTAGAAGAGCTGGCGCACCATCGTATGCGCGAAGTCACCATTCGGGCGTTCGACCAGCAGCAGGTTACGGTACTGTCTGACGTCGCGGAGATAAGCGAGCTTGTCCTCGTCGTTGTCGCAGCCCTCGACCTTGGCGGCGTAGCCATAGAGCTCGCGCGCCTGGCCGATCAGGTCGAGCGCCATGTTGGACAGCGCCATGTCCTCTTCCAGCATCGGCGCATGGCCGCACCATTCGGAGAGGCGATGGCCGAGGATCAGCGCATCGTCGGCGCGGCGCAAGGTGTAGAGCACCAGCGGCGTTTCGGAGACGGTGATCGAGGGTGCGGTCATGGTTGTGATCCGATCAGCCCGCCACGAACTCCGTCATTGCGGGCGCGGCGAAGCAATCCAGGGATTCATCCGAGCAGGCAGTCTGGATTGCTTCGCTGCGCTCGCAATGACGACGACTGAGATCCTCAGCCGATCACATATGCCCGACTTCCTCGGGCACCTCGTAGAACGTCGGGTGGCGATAGATCTTCGACTCCGCCGGCTCGAACATCATGCCCTTGTCGGCGGGATCGGACGCGGTGATCGCGCTCGACGGCACCACCCAGATCGACAGACCCTCGCCGCGGCGGGTGTAGATGTCGCGCGCGGCCTGCAGCGCCATGGTCGCATCCGGCGCATGCAGCGAGCCGCAATGCTTGTGCGCGAGCCCGTTGCGGCTGCGGATGAAGACCTCCCACAACGGCGTGTTCGGCGTCGCCATTTCGATCTCCCTGCTATTCGGCCGCTTGCGCCATCTGGCGCCGCGCGCGCTTCTCTGCATAGGCCGCGGCGGCCTCGCGCACCCAGACGCCGTCGGCATGCGCCTTGCGGCGCGCCGCCATCCGGTCGCGGTTGCACGGGCCGTTGCCGGCCAGCACCTGCTTGAACTCGTTCCAGTCGATCGGGCCGTGCCGCCAATGGCCCTGCTCGTCCTGCGTCATCTCGGGATCAGGAATGGTGAGCCCAAGATACTGCGCCTGCGGAACGGTGGCATCGATGAACTTCTGGCGCAGCTCGTCATTCGAGAAGCGCTTGATCTTCCACTTCGTCGAGGTGTCGCTGTGCTGGCTGGCCTGGTCGGGCGGGCCGAACATCATCAGCACCGGCCACCACCACCTGTTCAGCGCATCCTGCGCCATCGCCTTCTGCTCGGCGGTGCCGCGGCCGAGCGTCAGCATGATCTCGTAGCCCTGCCGCTGATGGAACGATTCCTCCTTGCAGACGCGGATCATCGCGCGCGCATAGGGACCATAGGAGCAGCGGCACAACGGAATCTGGTTCATGATCGCGGCGCCGTCGACCAGCCAGCCGATCACACCGATATCCGCCCAGGTCAGGGTGGGATAGTTGAAGATCGAGGAGTACTTCGCCTTGCCGGCCAGCATCGCATCGACCAGCTCCTCGCGCGAGGCGCCGAGCGTCTCGGCGGCGGCGTAGAGATACAGCCCATGGCCGCATTCGTCCTGGACCTTGGCGAGCAACGCCGCCTTGCGGCGCAGGCTCGGCGCGCGCGTGATCCAGTTGCCCTCGGGCAGCATGCCGACGATTTCGGAATGGGCGTGTTGAGAGATCTGCCGGATCAGCGTCTTGCGATAGGCCGACGGCATCCAGTCATTGGGCTCGATGCGTTCCTCGGCATCGATGCGGGCCTGAAAGCGCGAGGCGCGTCCAGCGTCCTCGGCGAAGCTGCCCTCCTCGGGCGAATTGAGCGCCTGCGTGTACATGCGGCGGCGTCCTCCCAGGACTTGGTTGCCGCCAATATATAACGATATTTTATCCGTGCAATCGAATTCTGTAATATATCAGGGTGCCTCATGCACGTCGGCGAAACGCCGCTGCAGCGCCGCGCCGGCCTCCGGCAACGGGCCCTGATCGTTGGTCGCATGGGCGTCGAGCCAGCGCTCGGAACCCGGCAGCAGCAACCGATAGATCTCGCCACACAGCGCCCGGGCCTGCCGTCCCGGCCAATTCCCCGGCAGCAACTCGGCCGGCAGCAGCGGATCGCGCAGCACGATGCGCCGGTAGTGGTGGATCAGCAGGATCCGCGCGGTGAAGGCCTGGCCGGCGGAGAGCGCCTCGCCGCGCGCGATGCTGTCCTTGAGCGGCGCAAAGGAGGCGGTGAACTTGCGGTACGCCTCCGCCGTCCGCTCCAGCGCCCAACTCTCGGCCACCAGCCGCCGTGCCATGTCGGAGCCGGCCGACGCCTGCAGGCGGATGGCACCCTCCACAGCGTCAGGGACGGCGATGCTCGCGGGGGCCACGAACACGCCGGGCAGCGGGCTGCCGAAACCGGCATCGCGCAGGGCGGCGCGCGCCTGCTCGCGATCATCGGCGCTGCCGATCAGCAGCAGTTCGAAGCTGCCGTTCCATTCCGCCGGCGGCGAATCGTAGATGTGGCGGGTGGCACCGGCGAAGGTCTGCTCGCCGCGCCGGGTCAGGCGATAGAAGCTGTTGCGGCCTATTCTGGTGCGCTCGAACCAGCCTTCCGCCGTCAGCCGCGACATCGCCGTGCGCACCACGCTGCCGTCGATGGCCAGCCCTTCGAAGAAGGCGAGCAAGGTGCCGAGCCAAACGCTGCCGCCCCGCGGCACGATGGCGTCGCCGAACACGGTGATGATCAGCGCCCCCGTGCGCGACGGCTCGCTCTTGAGCTGATGGACGATCCGGGACAGCGGCTGCGGCATGGCGAAGGCTTTAGCCGGTTTCACCCGATCGCAAAAGAAAAGGCCCGCACGATGCGGGCCTTGCAGGTTGATCGTCTGACGCGCGAGACGCGCTCAGGCGGTCTTGTTGTAGGCCTTGGCCATGTTCTCCTGGGCGAGCTTGGCACCCTCGGTGACGAGCTTGCCGACATACTCGCTGGTCGACTTGGCGCGCGCGACCAGCGCCTCGCCACGGGCACGGGCCAGCTCACCCTGGATCTGAACGGCCTCGCTGATCGACTTGGCGGACGCCAGCCGGTCGATGCCGTCGAAGAAGGCCTCGGTGTCCTGATACAGCGCCTGCTGAATGTTCCGGCTGATCTTGCCGGCCTCGGTCACGCCGTCGAACACAGCGGTCTCGATCGCCGACGTCACCTTCTCGGAGCCAGCGAGGGCCTCCGCAGCGCGCTCCTTGGCGGTCGACGCGGTCTTCTTGACGAACTCCCGCGCGGACTCCGGCACTTCCATCGTCTGCAGGTTCTTGAACGCGTCGGTCACCGGTGCAAAGGCATCCTTGACGGTGTCGAACACGGTATTGGTCTCGGTGGTCATGGCTGTCTCCATCCTCAATGGTTCTGAGCTATGGGCTCACTCCGTCCCTTATGAAACCGGAGTGACTCAGCTATATCATTTCGGATGGTGCGCCGCAACATAAATGTTGCAATGCACCATATTGGGATAAGAGGAAGGCGCTCGCCACCTCAGAGCGCCCCGCGCAAGTCGGGGCGTTCGGGCGACCCTCAGTGCTCGGCAGGGGCGCCGCCGTGCTTCTTGTTGCGGTTCTTCCCCGGCCGAGCCGGCTCGACCGGCTTTGGAGCCGCCTCGTCAGCCTTGGGCGCGGCGTCGACCGGCTGCGACGGCTTCATCGTGTCGAGCATGGCCCGGATTTCGCGCAGCTCTGCCTCGATCGCGACTGTCGGTGACGGATCGGGTGCTTTGGCAGCGTTCAGCGCCTGGTCGAGCAATGCTTTGATCTCGCTCAACTGAGGCGTGACGTCGACGGCGGGTTTTGCCGCCGGTTGCGGAGCCTTGGTTGCGGCAAGAAGCTCGTTGAGCAAGTCCTTGATCCCCTTCAGGTCCGGCGTGACGTCGCGCGGCGGCGCCACGACTGGCGCGGCCGCCTTGGACGCGGAGAGAAGCGAATCCAGCATGCTCTTGATCTCGTTCAACTGCGGAGCGGGATCGGCGAGCGCCTTCGCAGGCACCTGTGTGGAAGCCAGCAGCTCCTTCAACAGCGCCCGCGTCTCCGCCAGCTCGCCCTCGATGGAGGCGAGCCGCTCATTCAAGGCGGTGAGCTGACCACGGCTCGGCACGTTCATGCCGGCGAAGTAGTTTTCCATCAGATCGACCATGGGCTTCTGTCCGTTTCCTGAACCAGTTGCGGGATCATTGGAGGATGGACGGGGCGTCACGCCCATCGGGCGCAGCCGCGTGAAGGCGCTGAAGCTCCTCTGCATCTCACCGACCATCTGCTGCCAGAATGCGATCGGGTCGCCGGATTTGTTCGCCATCGGCACGCTCCTTCAGACCAACACAAGACTCAAACACAACCTCTCATAGCACGCCTTCGTTGCGGTGCGGGAGAACTTGTAGCTTGCTTCTCTCAAGCAACAGACCCATGCCATAGAGGGTTCCAAGGCTTTGAACGAGGGATCAAGTGACTGCAACTGCTCATCAGCTGCCGCAGACTGTGCGCGCCAACGGTATCGACATCTGCTATGAGATCTTCGGCGACCCGGCTGCCCCTCCCCTCGTGTTGATCATGGGCCTCGGCGGGCAGATGATCATCTGGTATGATGAGTTCTGCGAACAGCTCGCAAGCCGCGGCTTCCGCGTGATCCGCTTCGACAACCGCGACATCGGCCAGTCGAGCAAGCTGCATGGCGGTCGCCGGTTGACGCCGTTCGAGCTGATCAAGCTGCGCTTCTTCAACATTCCCGTCTCCGCGCCCTACAAGCTGCTCGACATGGCCAAGGACACGGTCGGCCTGATGGACGCGCTCGACATCAAGTCGGCGCATCTGGTCGGCGCCTCGATGGGCGGCATGATCGCGCAGGAGATCGCGATCTCCTTTCCGCAGCGCGTGCGCTCGCTGACATCGATCATGTCGACGACCGGCAATCCGCGCATCCCGCCGCCGACGCGCGAGGTCGCGATGCTGCTGATGGCGCCGCCGCCGAAGACCAAGGACGAGTACATCAAGCGCTTCCAGAAGACCTGGAAGGCGCTGCGCGTCGGCTCATTTCCCGAGGATGAGGCAAGTGACGTGGCGCTCGCCGAACGCTGCTTCGCGCGCGGCATCAATCCCGCCGGCGTCGGACGTCAGTTGCGCGCGATCCTGGCCTCCGGCAGCCGCAAGCCGCGGCTGCATCTGGTGACGGCGCCGACACTCGTGATCCACGGCAAGGTCGACCCGCTGGTCCATCCCACCGCCGGCAAGGACACCGCGGAGTCGATTCCAAATGCCAAGCTCCTGATGATCGACGGCATGGGCCACGCCACTCCGCGGCCGATGTGGCCGCAGATCATCGACGCGATCGCCGAGCACGCGCACGGCGCGAATGCGCAGGCGGCTTAGGAGAGCCGACGCGCTGCGTCGGCAGGCTTGACGACACCTGTTGTTGTTTGTTGTTGTTTGGCTCGGCCGCAGCCTCTCACTCGGACGTGCAATCTGCCTCGGCCGTTCTTCAACCGAACCGTCGCCGCCGCCATTCGATCAGCTTGGCGCTGACCTCCGCGGGCTGCTCCTGCTGCGTCCAATGGCCGCTGTCGCGGACGAGATGTTTCTCCAGGTCCGGCACCAGCTTCTCCATGCCGTCGGCGGCCGAGGGCGGCAGCACGGCGTCGTTCTCCGCCATGATCATCAGTGCCGGCACCCGCACCGTATGATCGAGCCCTTCCGAGCGCTGCCAGTTCCGCGTCATGTTGCGATACCAGTTGATGCCGCCGGTGAAGCCGGTGCGTGTGAAGGTGTCGACGAACACCTGCTTCTCCGCCTCCGACAGGATCGGCTGCCGCATGTCCTTGGCGGCGTCATAGGCCGCGATCATCTGTGGGAACGCCAGGTTGAGCGATGGCGAGGCTGCGATCCCGCCGGCCGGCGGCTCCGTCGGCGGCGCATCGCTGCGCGGCAGCGGCTTGCGCATGAAGGCATCGAAGGTCTCCGCGACGCGGCTGCCGAAGATGCGATCCGGCTCGCGTGCGGGATCCTGGAACTGCACGATGTACATCATGTCGCCGAACCGCTTACGCACGATGGCAATGGGATTAGCGGGCGCGCGTGGCAGATGCGGCGTGTTGATGCCGACGACGCCGGCGACACGCTGCGGATAGCGCAGCGGCATCTGCCAGACGACGAAGCCGCCCCAGTCGTGACCGACGAAGATCGCCTTGTCGATCTTCAGGTGATCGAGCAGACCGACGAGGTCGGCGGTGAGATGCTCGAGATCATAGGCCTCGACCGGCTCCGGCCGGTCGGTCGCGCCATAGCCGCGCTGATCGGGTGCGATGACGCGGATGCCGGCCTCGGCCAGCGCCTTGATCTGATGCCGCCAGGAAAAGGCCAGTTCCGGCCAGCCGTGACAGAGGATCATCGGCGGCCGGTCGCTGACGGGGCCCGCCTCGTAATAGCCCATGCGAATGCCGTTGGTCGTCGCGAACTGCAGCGCCGGCATCCAAGACGGATCGGTCATGCATCCTCCCCTGAAGCTGTTCAGCCGGCCTTTTTCGACCGGTCTTCGGCGTCGGCGTGGAGCCTGCTCCATGCCGTGACGTCACGCCGCTTCTCTTCGGAGTTCCGCGCAAGCGAAATCCGTGCAGCCGTCGGCCGCGTCAGGCCGACTTCTTGTCGTTCGAGCGGCTGCCGCCGAGGCCCGTCATGGTCAGCATCAGGTCCTGAAACCGTTCGGCCAGGCGGGGATCGAAGGTGAACCAGCTCTGCATGATGGCTTCGGGCGTCAGCTTGTCGATGTTGCTCGTCATCTGGTTCTGCAGCCGGTCCATGACCGCGGCCTGCATCGGACCGACATCGGGAAGTCCGAAAAACTGCCGCGCTTCGAGCGGTGTGCAATCGATCTCGATATTGACTTTCATGTCCGCTCCGCTGTTCGAACCATCCCGACGCCAGCCTCGGGCCGGGCTCCCTTCACCAGGAACGCCGATCCCGGACTCGCGGCAGGGGGTGTCCAGTATCACCGCGCCGCCCCCCTTCTAGCAAGCGGCGCCTTGCTGCAGGTGCGCAATTCCCGGGACATGGTCAATCCGGGAGCCTTCCGCCCATCCCGGACGCCGCCTCCCGCGTGCGCCGCACAGCGGCGGCGGGGGATAACCTTATCGTTTAGGCTTAAACAAACTGCACTTGTGTGCCGCCGCTGAACTCTGGCAACATATTCTGATCGATCTGCCGCGGGTCGTACGGCGCACCGCCAGGCCAGAGCCAACGGGATCAGTTCATTCCGGCGCGGCATCAGACTTGCAAGCATATCGCCCGGCGTCTTGTTGCTTCTTGAAGTTCGTGCAAGAGGCGCTGCAGAAATCACGAACTTCGAAGCAAGGCAGGCCGGACACAATCGCCCCTGCCGAGAAAACAAGCGTCAAACGCGGAGAATTTGAACATATGTCGGGACGCAAATCCCTGCTCATCGCGGCAGCGGTCGCATTCGGCCTCGCCGTCATGCCGGCCTCGGCCCAGACCCTGCGCTACGCCAACCAGGGCACCCTGAAGTCGCTCGATCCCTATACCTTCAAGGAATCGACCACGATTGCGCACCATGCCCACGTCTATGAGGGACTGACCGCGCGCGACAAGGACCTGAAGATCGTCCCCGCGCTGGCCGAGAGCTGGGAAACGCCCGAGCCGACCCGCTGGCGCTTCCATCTGCGCAAGGGCGTCAAGTTCCACAATGGCGAACCCTTCACTGCCGACGACGTGATCTTCTCCGCCGATCGCGTCCGCGCCACCGGCTCCAACTTCCTGTCCAACGTTCCGCCGGACGCAAAATTCATCAAGGTCGACGACTACACGGTCGACGTGAAGCTCGATGCCCCCAATCCCATCCTGATCTCGCAATGGGATACGTGGTACATCATGAGCAAGAAGTGGTGCGAGGACAACAACTCGGTCGCGCCGACGCCGGTGTCGGCAACCACGCCGAGCTACGCCGCGCTGCATGAGAACGGCACCGGCCCCTTCATCATCGAGAGCCATCAGCCCGGTGTGAAGACCGTGTTCAAGGTCAATCCGAACTGGTGGGGCAAGCCCGAGCACAATCTGAAGGAGATCGTGTTCACCACCATCGCCTCCGACGCCACGCGCGTCGCCGCGCTGCTGTCCGGCGAGGTCGACATCATCGAGCCGGTGCCGGTGCAGGATATCGGCCGCGTCGATTCGAGCCCGAACGCCCAGGTCCTGAAGGGACCGGAGCTGCGCACGATCTTTCTCGGCATGGACGAGACGCGCGACGAGCTCTTGTACTCCAACGTCAAGGGCAAGAACCCGTTCAAGGACATCCGCGTCCGCGAGGCCTTCTACAAGGCGATCGACGTCGAGCTGATCAAGACCCGCGTCATGCGCGGCCTGTCGACGCCGTCGGCGCTGATGATCGCGCCGCAGCTCTATGCGCTGTCGAAGGAGTTCACGCGGCCGAAATACGATCCCGACGCGGCCAAGAAGCTGCTGACGGAGGCCGGCTATCCCGACGGCTTCGAGGTCGGCATGGACTGCCCCAACGACCGCTACGTCAACGACGCTGCGATCTGCCAGGCCGTGGTCGGCATGCTGGCGCGCATCGGGGTCAAGGTGAACCTGAATGCGCAGCCCAAGGCGCAGTACTTCGCCAAGGTGCTGAAGCCCGGCGGCTACAACACCTCGTTCTTCCTGCTCGGCTGGACGCCGTCGTCGATGGACGCCCACAACGTGATGCACGACATCATGGGCTGCCGTGACGACGCCAAGGACGCCACCCGCGGCGAAGCCAATCTCGGCAATTACTGCAACAAGGAGTTCGACGCTCTGACCGACAAGGTCCTGGTCGAGACCGATACCGCCAAGCGCGATCAGTTGATCAAGCAGGCCTTCGAGATCGGCATCAAGGATTACGGCTACATCCCGCTGCATCAGCAGGCGGTGGCCTGGGGCGTCTCGAAGAAGGTGAAGATCCCGCTGCGCGCCGACAACGCCGTGCTGCTGTTCCTCGCCACCAAGACCGAGTAGTCCACACGCAACGACTAGTCCCGGAAAGCAGAACTGCTTTTCGGGACTTTTCATTTCCTGCGGCAAGTGCTACGCGCCGCCGCATCTCGAAGGATCTGAAAGGATCAGATGCTCGCCTTCGCGCTTCGCCGAGCAATTCAGGCCATCGGCGTCATGATCGCCGTCGGAATCATCGCGTTCGCCATGTTCCGCTTCGCCGGAGATCCGGTGAGCCAGATCGTGCCGATCGACGCGTCGGCCGCGGAACGGGCCAGCATCCGCCAGTCGCTCGGCCTCGACGATCCCTTCATCGTCCAGTTCGGCCGTTATCTGTTCGACGCGGCGCAGTTCAAGTTCGGCGTCTCCTATCAGTTCCGGCAGCCGGTCTCCGATCTGCTCAAGGAGCGCATGCCGGCGACGCTGGAGCTCGCGATCTGCGCGACGATCCTGGCGCTGTTCTTCGGCATCCTGATGGGCGTGTTCTCGGCGCTGCACCGCGACTCCCTGCTCGCCAAGCTGTTCCAGATGGTATCGCTGATCGGCATCTCCTTGCCGACCTTCCTGATCGGCATCCTCCTGATCTATCTGTTCTCGGTCACGCTGGGCTGGCTGCCGTCGTTCGGCCGCGGCGACACCGTCAGGCTCGGCTGGTGGACATCAGGCCTGTTCACCGTCTCAGGCTGGAAGGCGCTGATCATGCCCTCGATCACGCTCGGCCTGTTCCAGATGACCTTGATCATGCGGCTGGTCCGCGCCGAGATGCTCGAGGTGCTGCGCACCGACTACATCCGCTTCGCCCGCGCCCGTGGGCTGACCACGCGCGCGATTCATTTCGGCCACGCGCTGCGCAACACGCTGGTGCCGGTGATCACCGTGGTCGGCCTGCAGTTCGGCTCGGTGATCGCGTTCTCGATCATCACCGAGCAGGTGTTCCAATGGCCGGGAATGGGCCTGTTGTTCGTGCAGGCGGTGCAGAACGTCGACATTCCGATCATGGCGGCCTACCTGATGATGGTGTCGCTGATCTTCGTCACCATCAATCTCGTGGTTGATATCCTCTACACCGTGGTCGATCCGCGCCTGCGCGCGACCATCAGCCGGCCGGCCTGATCATGAGCGACGCAGCCCTTCCTCATCCCACTCCCGTCGAGACGCCGCGCGCCACCGACGGATGGCTGAAGCGTGCGCTTGCGAGCGACCTGTTCTATTCCTTCCGCCGCTCCAAGCTGACGGTCGCCGCGGCCGTGATCACGCTGTTGTTCTTCCTGCTGGCGATCTTCGCGCCGCTGCTGTCGCCGCAGAACCCGTTCGACCCGGCCCAATTGCAGCTGTTGAACTCGCGGATTTCGCCGCTATGGACCGCCGACGGACAGAGCCCGTTTTTGCTCGGCACCGACGAGCAGGGTCGCGACGTGCTCTCGGCCATCCTCTACGGCCTGCGGATCTCGCTCCTGGTCGGCATTCTCGGCGTCGCCTTTTCCGGCGCGCTTGGCATCGGCCTCGGCCTGATCGCGGGCTATTTCGGCGGCCGGGTCGACACCGTGATCATGCGCATCGCCGACGTCCAGCTCACCTTTCCGCCGATCCTGATCGCTCTGCTGGTCAACGGCATCGCCAAGTCGGTATCCGGCAACCGGCTGGACTGGCTCAGCATGCTGGTCGTGCTCGTGCTGGCGATCGGCCTCTCCTTCTGGGTGCAATATGCGCGCACGGTGCGGAGCTCAGTGCTGGTCGAGAAGAACAAGGACTACGTCGCCGCAGCTCAACTGATCGGCCTGCCCGCGCCGGTCATCATGCTGCGCCACGTGCTGCCCAACACCACCGGTCCCGTGCTGGTGATCGCCACCATCAACCTGGCGCTGGCGATCATCACCGAGGCGACCTTGTCGTTCCTCGGCTCGGGCATGCCCGAAACGATGCCCTCGCTCGGAACCCTGATCCGGATCGGCAACAACTATCTGTTCGCCGGCGAATGGTGGATCGTCGCCTTCCCCGGCATCGCTTTGGCCGGACTGATCCTCGCCATCAACCTGCTCGGCGACTGGCTGCGCGACGCCCTCAACCCGAAACTGCGATGACCCGCGTGATTGCGTCCTTCCGAGGCTTGAGCTCATGACCGCCCCCGTTCTGTCCGTGCGTAACCTGCAGGTCGAGTTCGCGACCCGGCGCGGCACCCTGCGCGCGATCGACGGCGTCTCCTACGACATCGCCAAGGGCGAGGTGCTCGGCGTCGTCGGCGAATCCGGTGCCGGCAAATCCGTCACCGGCCTCGCCGTGATCGGCCTGATCGATCCCCCGGGCCGCATCTCCGGCGGCGAGATCCAGCTCTCCGGCCTGCGGATCGACAACCTGCCGCCGGAGGAGATGCGCAAGGTGCGCGGCAAGCGCATCGGCATGATCTTCCAGGATCCGCTGACCTCGCTCAATCCGCTGTATCGCGTCGGCGACCAGATCATCGAGACCATCAGGACCCACACCAACCTCACCGAGCAGCAGGCGCGCAAGCGCGCCATCGACCTGCTCGCCGAGGTCGGCATATCGGCGCCCGAGAAGCGCATCGACGGCTATCCGCACGAATTCTCCGGCGGCATGCGCCAGCGCGTCGTGATCGCGCTGGCGCTGTGCGCCGAGCCGGAGCTGATCATCGCCGACGAGCCGACCACCGCGCTCGACGTTTCCGTGCAGGCGCAGATCATCTCGCTGATCAAGCGGCTCGGCCGCGACCACGGCACCGCCGTGATGCTGGTGACCCACGACATGGGCGTGATCGCCGAGACCTGCGACCGCGTCGCGGTGATGTATGCCGGCCGCGTCGCCGAGATCGGCCCGGTGCAGGAGGTGATCCAGAACCCGCTGCACCCCTACGCCAAGGGCCTGATGGGTGCGATCCCGACGCTCGCGGGCGAGGAGAAGCGGCTGGTGCAGATCCCAGGCTCGATGCCGCGGCTGTCTGCGATCCCGCCCGGCTGCTCGTTCAATCCGCGCTGCAGCTTCGCCTTCGACCGCTGCCGCGTCGATCGGCCCGAGCCGCTGCGCCAAGGCACGCAGGCGGTCGCCTGTCACCTCTATGATCGCGCGACGGAGACCGCGGCATGACCGATTTCGTCGAGGTCAGGAATCTGCGCCGGGTGTTCGACGTCTCGAAGCCCTGGCTCAACCGCGTGATCGAGCGTCAGCCGCAGGAGTTCCTGAAGGCGGTCGACGGCGTCAGCTTCGGGATCAGGAAGGGCGAGACCTTCGCGCTGGTCGGTGAATCCGGCTCGGGCAAGACCACGGTCGCGCGCATGGTGGTCGGGCTGCTGGCGCCGACGTCGGGCGAGGTCATCATCGACGGCGTGTCGATGAGCGATGCGCGCCAGGCCCAGGTGCGGCGCACGCTGCGCCGCCGCATCCAGATGGTGTTTCAGGATCCTTACGCGAGCCTCAATCCGCGCTTCCGCGTCGATGGCATCATCGCCGAGCCGATCCGCGCCTTTGACATCATCGAGGGTGAGCGCCAGATCAAGGACCGCGTCGGCGAGCTGCTGACCCTGGTCGGCCTGCATCCCGACGACGGCCAGAAGTTTCCGCACGAATTCTCCGGCGGCCAGCGCCAGCGCATCGCCATCGCGCGCGCGCTCGCCTCGGAGGCCGAGTTCATCGTCTGCGACGAGCCGACCTCGGCGCTCGACGTCTCCGTGCAGGCGCAGATCCTCAATCTGATGCGCGACCTGCAGGACAAGTTCGGCCTGACCTATCTGTTCATCAGCCACAATCTCGCGGTCGTGCGCCACATGGCGAGCCGCATCGGCGTGATGTATCTCGGCCGCATCGTCGAGATCGCGGACGGCCGCACGCTGTTCAGCGATCCGCGCATGCCCTACACCAAGATGCTGCTCGGCGCGGTGCCGGACCTGTCGATGTCGGGCCGCCAGCGCATTCCGGTCAAGGGCGAGATCCCGAACCCGATCAACCCGCCTCCGGGCTGCACCTTCAACCCACGCTGTCCCCTTGCATTCGATCTCTGCCGGCAGCAGGCGCCCGAGCTGATCGGCGGCGTTGCCTGCCATGCGGTGAACCAGCCGGCTGCGGCCGCTGTGCCGGCCTGAGTTGTGATGAGCGATGAGGCGAAATTTGAATGGGTCGTCATTGCGAGGAGCGAAGCTTCGCTTTCGCTCGCAATGACGGCGACTCGATAGGATAGGCAAAGCCGGCAATGAGCTTCATCAACCCCGATCCCTTCACGACCCGCCCCGAGATCGACGGCACCTTCGGCGTCGTCACCTCGACGCACTGGCTGGCCACCGCCGTCGGCATGGCGATGCTGGAGCGCGGCGGCAACGCCTTCGATGCCGGCGTCGCGGCGGCCTTCACCCTGCAGGTGGTGGAGCCGCATCTGAACGGTCCCGGCGGCGACGTGCCGATCATCCTGCACGACGTCAGACGCGGACGCACCGAGGTCATCTGCGGCCAGGGCCCGGCGCCATCAGGCGCCACCATCGCGCACTACAAGCGCGAGGGCCTCGACATGATCCCCGGCACCGGCCTGCTCGCGGCCTGCGTGCCCGGCACCTTCGAGTCCTGGATGCTGCTGCTGCGCGACTATGGCACGATGCGGCTGCGCGACGTGCTGGAGCCGGCAATTTCCTACGCGCGCGACGGCTATCCGCTGGTCGAGCGCGTCTCCGCGACGATCCAGACCGTCGAGCAGCTGTTCAAGACGCATTGGCCGACCTCGGCCGCGCTCTATCTGCCCAATGGCGAGGTGCCGAGACCGGGCACGCTGTTCACCAATCCACAGCTCGCGGAAACCTACGCGCGCATCCTGAGTGAAGGCGAAAGCGCGGGTGGTGATCGCGACGCGCAGATCGAGCGCGCGCGCAAGGCCTGGTCGCAGGGCTTCGTCGCCGAGGCGATCGACCGCTTCTGCCGGACGCAGGAAGTGATGGACGTCTCGGGTTCGCGTCACAAGGGCGTGCTGACCGCCGACGACATGGCGCGCTGGCAGCCGACCATCGAGGCGCCGCTCACCTACGAGTACGGCCGCTACACCGTGTGCAAGGCCGGCGTCTGGAGCCAGGGCCCGGTGCTACTGCAGCAGCTCGCACTGCTCAAGGGATTTGCGCTCGACGGCCTCGATCCGACCGGACCCGACTTCATCCATTGGCAGATCGAAGCGGCGAAGCTTGCGTTCGCCGACCGCGAAGCGTTCTACGGCGATCCGAAGTTTGCCGACATCCCGATCGGCATGCTGCTGTCCGATGCCTACAACGACGAGCGGCGCAAGCTGATCACCGACAAGGCCTCGCTCGAGCTGCGTCCCGGCACGCTCGACGGCTACGGCGCCAAGGTGAAGCTGCGCGAGGCCCAAGGCCACCGCGAGGCCGTCGGCGCAATGGGCTCGGGCGAGCCGACCGTCGGCCGCTTCGGCGAGGTGCGCGGCGACACCGTGCATTTCGACATCATCGATTCCCAAGGCAACATGATCTCGGCCACGCCCTCCGGCGGCTGGCTGCAATCATCGCCGGTCATCCCCGAGCTCGGCTTCTGCCTGGGGACGCGCGCGCAGATGTTCTGGCTGGAGGAGGATCATCCGGCCGCGCTGGTGCCGGGCAAGCGTCCGCGCACCACGCTGTCGCCGACCATGGGGCTGCGCGACGGCGAGCCCTACGTCGCCTGGGGCTCGCCCGGCGGCGACCAGCAGGACCAGTGGAACACGCAGTTCTTCCTGCGCCACGTCCATGCCGGCATGAACCTGCAAGAGTCGATCGACGCGCCGGCGTGGCACTCCGAACACTTCCCGATCTCGTTCTGGCCGCGCACCGCGCGCCCCGGCGTGCTCGTGGTCGAGGGCCGCGTGCCCAAGGCGACCGTCGAGGAGCTGCGCCGCCGCGGCCATGTGGTCGAAGTCGGCCCCGACTGGTCGGAGGGCCGCCTCACCGCGGCCTCCCGCGTGGGCCGCCGCCGCCGCGCCGCGGCCAATCCGCGGGGCATGCAGGGTTACGCGGCCGGACGATAAGAGAGCGACGCGACGATGACCTGGTCGATCATTGCCAAGGACGATCTCACCGGCCAGATCGGCATCGCCGTCGCCACCCGCTTCTTCGCCGTCGGCGCGCGCGTGCCCTTCATCGTCGCCGGCCACGGCGGCATCGCCACCCAGGCGCTGGTCAATCCCTATTACGGCATCGACGGCGTCACGCTGCTGCGCGACGGCCGGCATCCGCGCGAGATCGTGCAACTGCTGACATCTGCCGATCCCGGCCGCGAGAGCCGCCAGCTCCACATCCTCGATCGCAACGGCCAGATTGCCGCCCACACCGGCCGCGACTGCATCGACTGGTGCGGCCATCTCGAAGGCCGGGGCTTTTCAATTGCCGGCAACATGCTGGCCGGCCCGCAGGTGCTGAACGAGACCGCAAACGCCTTTCTCGCCAGCCACGCCCTGCCCTTCGCGGAGCGTCTGATCGCCGCCATGAAGGCCGGTGAGGCCGCCGGCGGTGACAAGCGCGGCAAACAGTCGGCCGCCCTTCTGGTCCACGGCAAGGAGGAATGGTCCGAGCTCGATCTGCGTGTCGATGATCACCCCGATCCGCTGGCTGAGCTCGAACGACTGGAGAGCGTCAGCCGCAAGCATTGGGCCGTGTTCCGGCAGTTCATGCCGACGCGCGACAATCCTGCAGGGATCACGGATCGCGCCACGATTGATGCCGGCATCGCCGCCGCGCTCGCGAACCAGACATGACCAAGCCGGAAGCATGGCACGTGATCGGGGTTGGTATTGATAGTGCAACAACGCAGGCTGCATTCGCGTGAGGGACATCGGATGATGAGGAACTGGTGCTTGGCCGCGGTCGCGGCCGTTGTCGTGGCCTCTTGGGGGCCGGTCGCGCAGGCGCAGACCACCTTGCGCATCGGCCTTGCCGAGGACCCCGACGTTCTCGATCCGACCATGGCCCGCACCTATGTCGGCCGCATCGTCTTCGCCGCGACCTGCGATAAGCTGTTCGACATCGACGAGAAGCTGAACATCGTGCCACAGCTCGCGCTGTCGCAGGAGACCTCGGCCGACGGCAAGGAGGTCATCATCAAGCTGCGGCCCGGCGTGAAATTCCACGACGGCGAGCCGTTCGACGCTGAGGCCGCGAAATTCTCGCTCGACCGCCACCTCACCTTCCCCGGCTCGTTCCGCAAGCCCGAGCTGGCGTCGCTCGATCATGTCGACGTCGTCGATCCCCTGACAATCAAGCTCGTCCTGAAGGCGCCATTCTCGCCGCTGATCGCCCAGCTCACCGACCGCGCCGGCATGATGGTGTCGCCGAAGGCGGCCAAGGAGGCCGGCGACAAGTTCGGCCTGCGCCCGGTCTGTGCCGGTCCCTACAAATTCGTCGAGCGCGTCCAGCAGGACAAGATCGTGTTCGAGAAGTTCGCCGACTACTGGAACAAGGACAACGTCTTCATCGACAGGATCGTCTACCAGCCGATCGTCGACGCCACGGTGCGGCTGGCGAACCTGAAATCCGGCGCGCTCGACCTGATCGAGCGCGTGCTCGCCACCGACATCAAGGACGTGCGCGCCGATTCCAGGCTCGCGCTGTCGACCGCGATCGAGCTCGGCTATCAGGGCATCACGCTCAACATCGGCAAGGACAAGGCCAAGGGTCCGCTCAGCCAGTCCGCCAAGGTGCGGCAGGCGCTGGATCTCGCGATCGATCGCGAGGCGCTCAACCAAGTCGTCTTCAACGGCGAGTTCATGCCGGGTAACCAGTGGGTCAATCCCTCGCATCCCTACTATCAGAAGGCCTTCCCGGTCCGTGCTCGCGATGTCGAGAAGGCCAAGGCGCTGCTGAAGGAGGCCGGCGTCACGCCGCCGGTCGCGGTCGATTTCATGGTGCCGAAGGGCGCCGAGACCGAGGCCGCCGCCCAGGTCGTGCAGTCGATGGCTGCCGAGGCCGGCTTTGACCTGAAGATCCGGGTCACCGAGTTGGCGACCTCGCTGAAGCAGGCCGAGGCCGGCGACTATCAGGCCTTCATGCTGTCATGGAGCGGCCGCATCGATCCCGACGGCAACAGTTACGTGTTCCTGCACCGCAACGCGCCGCAGAACTACAGCGTCTGGGCCAACGCCGAGGCCGACAAGGCGCTCAGCGACGCGCGGCTCGTGACCGACATGGCCCAGCGCAAGGCGCTCTACGAGAAGCTGACGAAGCTCGAGATCGAGGACGAGCCGATCCTCTACCTCTATCACCGCCGTATCCTGATCGCGCACACCAAAAAGCTCGAAGGCTACAAGCAGATGCCCGACGGCCTGGTGCGCGTGGTCGGGCTGAAGCTGAAATGAGCGGTCAGGTGGCCTCTGTTCGCCGGGACGCGCAGCCGACGCGGCGAACTCCCTCTGCTCCCTCCCCCCTTGTGGGGGAGGGCTGGGGTGGGGAGTGCCACGAACTCCGACCTTCCTTGGGGCACCCCCCTCCCTGTCCCTCCCCTACAAGGGGGGAAGGAACGCTAGAGGCACGACCTGCCTCCGATCCCCGGCATCTTGAGGACTGCGCGGGGACCATGCCATGCTGACCTTCCTCGCGCGCCGCCTCGGCCAGATCATCCCGACGCTGATCTTCGTCTCCATCCTCATCTTCTCGCTGCAGCAACTCCTGCCTGGCGATCCCGCCCTGGTGATGGCCGGCGAGGAGCGCGATCCCGCGGTGATCGAGCAGATCCGCAAGCAGTATCGCCTCGACCAGCCGCTGCCCGTTCAGTACGGCTACTGGATCAAGGGCGTGCTCTCGGGCGATTTCGGCGAGTCGCTGCGCATCAAGATGCCGGTGCGCGATCTCATCCTGCAAAAGCTGCCGGTGACCCTGCAGCTCGCGTCGATGGCGATCGTGATCGCGTTCCTGATCGGCATTCCCGCCGGCATCATTTCCGCCGTGAAGCGCGGGACGGCCTGGGACTATGCCGCAAACCTGTTTGCGCTGTGGGGCATCTCGACGCCGAACTTCTGGCTCGGCATCATGCTGATCTTCCTGTTCTCGATCCAGCTCGGCTGGCTCCCCGCCTCCGGTTACGTCTCGCCCGCCGAGGACTGGCGGGCCAGCCTCGCCGCCACCATCATGCCGGCCTTCGTGCTCGGCAATGCCATCGCCGCGATCCTGATGCGCCACACCCGCAGCGCGATGCTGCAGGTTCTGAGCAGCGACTACATCCGCACCGCGCGCGCCAAGGGCATCTCCGAACGCCAAGTCATCCTCGGCCATGCGCTGCGCAACGCCTTGACGCCGGTCATCACGCTGGGCGCGCTCGAGCTCGGCACGCTGTTGTCCGGCGCGGTGCTGACCGAGCAGATCTTCTCGATCCCCGGCTTCGGCAAGCTGATCGTCGATGCCGTGTTCAATCGCGACTACGCGGTGGTGCAGGGTGTCGTGCTGGTCACCGCCACCGTCTACATCATGCTGAACCTGATCGCCGATCTCGCCTATGTCCTCGTCAACCCGCGGCTGAGGAGCTGACATGGTCGAGACGACGCTGTCAGCTCCGCACGGAGCCCGCGCCCTCGCCCCGCTCGAACGGCCGATGCAGCGCACCCTGCGCCGCCTCGTCAAGCGCAAGGGTGCCATGGTCGGGCTCGGCCTGATCGCGGTCTTCATCCTGCTCGCCGTGCTCGCGCCGCTGGTGGCGCCCTACGATCCCCTCAAGACGAGCTGGGCGCTGGTGCGCAAGGCGCCGTCGGCGGCGCATTGGTTCGGCACCGACGATCTCGGCCGCGACGTATTGGCCCGCGTCATCTACGGCGCGCGGGCCTCGCTGCTGGCCGGAGCGATCTCCGTCGCCATCGCGCTGGCGATCGGCGTCCCGATCGGCATGATCGCAGGCTACCGCGGCGGTTTCCTCGATGCCCTGATCAGCCGCATCACCGACGCGATGCTGGCCTGCCCGTTCCTGATCCTGGCGATCGCGCTGGCGGCGTTCCTGGGGCCGAGCCTCGGCAATGCGATGATCGCGATCGGCGTCTCGGCGACGCCGATCTTCGTCCGGCTGACCCGCGGCGAGGTGATGAGCGTCAAGGTCGAGGAATATGTCGAAGCCGCGCGCAGCGTCGGCGACACCGACCTGCAGATCGCGGTCAGGCACATCCTGCCGAACATCATGCCGGCGCTATTGGTGCAGGCGACCTTGTCGGTCGCCGCCGCCATCATCGCCGAGGCCGCGCTCTCGTTCCTGGGGTTGGGCCAGCAGCCGCCGGCGCCGTCCTGGGGCAGCATGCTCAACGCCGCCCAGCGCTTCCTCACCAACGCGCCGTGGATGGCGATCTGGCCGGGGCTTGCGATCTTCCTCGTCGTGCTGTCGCTCAACCTCCTGGGCGACGGCCTGCGCGACGCGCTCGATCCGCAGCAGGAGGAGTGAGCGAGGTCTCTCCATGCTAGCTCGAATGGCTGAGGATCTCCTGCGATTGTTGACGATCGTCGACATGGGGGCTGGCGTCGTGATCTGGGCGCTGGCGTTTCGCGAGCGGGTCTTGATGGCGAGCCATGCACCGGAATGGCGCGGCTGGTTCACGCTCCGCCGTGTCACTGCCGACGAATATTCCCGCGCCTATCGCGCGCACTTCCATCGGTCATTGCACTACGCCTTCGCGTTTTTCATCATCGGCATCGCCGCTCTGCTGATCCTGCTCGACCATCTGTTCTTTAGGAGGCCGCTGTGCTGAGCGCCGCGGCGGGCGCCGCCGGCCGTGACGCCAGTAAAGGGAGTAAGAGACGGCCCGACAAAAACGGCGACTGCCGATGCAGCCGCCGTTGATGTCGTGAGACCAGAGCGCCCGCTCACGTCGCCTTCAGCGCGTGGTCGGTCTCGGCGTCGAACTGGGCGATCTGCCGGGCGCGCTGCGACTTGGCGGCGGCCTGGTGGTCGGTGGCGATGACGGTGTAGACGGCCGGCAGCACGAACAGCGTGAACAGCGTGCCGATCGACATGCCGGCGACGACGACGAGGCCGATCGAGAAGCGGCTGGCGGCGCCGGCACCGGTCGCGGTCAGCAGCGGGATCAGGCCGGTGACCATCGCCGCCGTGGTCATCAGGATCGGCCGCAGGCGGATGCGCGCGGACGTCTCGATGGCGGTGCGGCGGTCCATCCCCTCGTTGAGCTGCAGCTCGTTGGCGAACTCCACCATCAGGATGCCGTGCTTGGTGATCAGGCCGACCAGCGTCAGCAGGCCGACCTGGGTGTAGATGTTCATGGTCGCGAGGCCGAAGAACAGCGGGATCAAGGCACCGACGATCGCCATGGGCACGCTGATCATGATGACGAACGGATCGCGCAGGCTCTCGAACTGCGCCGCCAGCACCAGGAAGATGATGATCAGCGCGAAGCCGAAGGTGATGGCGAGCTGGTTGCCTTCCTGGACGTATTGACGGGCGTCGGCGAGATAATCGTGGCTGAAGCCGGACGGCAGGTTCTTGGCCTGCTTCTCCAGGAAGTCGACGGCCTGCCCGACCGTGACGCCCGGCATCGGCACGGCGGAGAAGGTCGCCGAGTTGAGCTGGTTGAAATGCGTCAGCGAGTTCGGGTCGGTCGCGGTCTCGATGTTGACCACCGTCGACAGCGGCACCTGCTGGCCGGCGGCGGTCGCGACATAGTAGCCCGACAGCGATTCCGGCGACAGCCGCTTGTCGCGCGGCACCTGCGGGATCACCTGATAGGAGCGGCCTTCGAGGTTGAAGCGGTTGATGTAGTTGCCGCCGAGCAGCACCGCGAGCGTGTTGCCGATCGACTGCATGGTGATGCCGAGATCGCTCGCCTTGCTGCGATTGATCCAGACCTTGACCACCGGCTGGTTGAACTCGAGGTCGCTGTCGGAGACGATGAACATTCCGCTCTTGCGCGCGGCGTCCTTCAGCTTGGCCATCTGCTCATAGACCGCCTGGAAGCCGCTGGTCGAGCTGATCACCATCTGCACCGGCAGACCGCCGGGGCCGCCCGGCAGCGCCGGCAGGTTGAAGGCGAAGGCGTTGATGCCCTCGATCTTCGACAGCTCCGCCTGCACCAGCGGCTTCAGCTTGATCGAGGAGCGCGTGCGCTCGTCCCAGGGCTTGAGCAGCATGCCGGCAAAGCCGCCCTGCGGGCCGAGGATGCCGTTCAGAACGAAGCGAAGGTCGGTCTCGGGGAACTTCGCGAACGCCTTGTCGACCTTGTCGGTGTAGAAGTTGATGTAGTCGATGTTGGCGTATTTCGGCGCCTTGGTGATCGAGAACACGATGCCCTGATCCTCCTCCGGCGCCAGCTCCTTCGAGGTGTGCATGTAGAGGAAGCCGACCAGGCCGAGGATCGTCAGCGCGAACAGCGCGGTCACCGGCCGGTAGTCGAGCGAGCGGTCGAGCCGGCGGCCGTACCAGCGCGTCATCGCGCCGAACACCCGGTTGACGAGGCGCGCGAAGCGGCCCTCATCGGCGCTCTTCAGCAGCACCGAGCACATCATCGGCGACAGCGTCAAAGCAATGACTCCCGACACGATGACGGAGCCGGCGAGCGTGAAGGCGAACTCACGGAACAGCGAGCCGGTCAGACCGCCGAGGAAGCCGATCGGCGCATACACCGCCGCCAGCGTGATCGTCATCGAGATGACCGGACCGACGATCTCGCGCGCGCCCTGCAATGCAGCCTGCACCGGCGCCTTGCCCTCCTCCAGATGGCGGTGGATGTTCTCCACCACGACGATGGCGTCGTCGACGACGAGGCCGATCGCCAGCACCATGGCCAGCAGCGTCAACAGATTGATGCTGAAGCCGAACGCCAGCATCATCGTGCAGACGCCGATCAGCGACAGCGGGATCGTCACCACGGGGATGATGACCGAGCGCAGCGACGCCAGGAACAGGAAGATGACGACGATGACGATCAGGACGGCTTCGCCGAGCGTATGCTCGACCTCGTCGATCGAGGACTGGATGAATTTGGTGGAATCATAGGCCACCTTCATCTTCATCGATGGCGGCAGGTTGCGCTCGAGGTCGGGGAACAGCGCGCGCACACCCTTGACGATGTTGAGCGGGTTGCCCTGCGGCGTCGCGTCGACGCCGATGAAGATCGCGCGCTCGCCGCTGAAGGCGACACTGGCATCGGTGCTCTGCGCCGCGAGCTCGACGGTGGCGATGTCCTCCATGCGGACGAAGCCGCCGTCCTTGGCCTTGACGATCATCCGCTTGAACTGGTTGACGTCGGTCAGGCCGGTATTCGTCGTGATGTTGGAGACGATGAAGTAGCCCTTGGCCTGGCCGGCCGCGGACTGGAAGTTGTTGGCCGCGATCGCCGCCGCGACATCCGTCGGCGACACGTTGCGGCCGGCCATCTTCTCGGGGTTCAGCCAGATCCGCATCGCGAAGGTCTGGCCGCCGAGAATGTTGGCCGCAGCGACGCCGTCGACCGTCGACAGCACCGGCTGCACCACGCGCGTCAGATAGTCCGAGATCGCCGATCCCGACAGCTCCTCGCTGGAGAAGCCGAGATACATCACCGACGTCGTCTGCCCCGTGGTCTTGGTCACGATCGGGTCGTTGGATTCCTTCGGGATGAGGTAGCGGACCGAGTTGACCTTGGCGAGCACCTCGGTGAGCGCCTGGTTCGGATCGAAGTTGAGCTTGATGAAGACCTGGATCGTGCTGGTGCCCTGCACCGAGGACGAGGTGATGTAGTCGACGCCCTCGGCGGACGCGACCGCCTGCTCCAGCGGCGTCGTGATGAAGCCCTGGATGAGGTCGGCGGATGCGCCGGGATAGACGGTCGTGACGTTGACGACCGTGTTGGACAGCTTCGGATATTGCCGGATCGGCAGCTCGAACGCCGCGCGCAGGCCGAGCAGCAGGATGAGCAGGCTGACGACGACCGACAGCACCGGGCGCTTGATGAAGATATCGGTGAAACGCATCGCGGCAATCTCGTCAGCAGGAGGCGGGTGAGGTGCGGGCGGGCCGCCTCATGGAGGCGGCCCGGCATTGGCTCAGAGGCTCGCTCAGTAGCGCGGCGGCTTCGCCGGCACCGGCGGCGGCGGATCGGTCGAGATCGCGACGGCAGCGCCGGACTGGATCTTGAGCTGGCCGACGGCGACGACGCGATCGCCCTCCTTCAGGCCCTTCAGGATCACCGCGCGGCCATTGATGCGATCTCCGGTCTGCACATAGATCCGGTCGGCCGTCAGCGCGGTCTTGCCGTCGTCGGTCTTCTTCTCGTTGATCACGAACACCGAGTCGCCATAGAGCGTGTAGTCGACCGCGGTCTCCAGCACCGTCAGCACCGGCGGCTTCTCCGGCAGCACCACGGTGGCGGTGGCGAACATGCCCGGCTTCAGGATGCGCTCCGGATTGGCGATCGTCGCCTGCACGCGGATGTTGCGGGTGTCGGTCGCGATCTGCGGCTCGATCGTGGTGATCTTGCCTTCGAAGGTCCGGCCCGGATAGGCATCCACGCCGACGCGGACGGTCTGGCCGACCTTCAGCTGAGCGCTGTCCTTCTCGGTCACGGTGAAATTGACCCACAGCTCGGAGAGGTCGGTCAGCGACACGATCTGCGTGCCGGCGCTGAGATACTGGCCGACCTCGACCTTGCGGACGCCGAGATCGCCGTCGAACGGCGCGCGCACCAGCTTCTGCGCGATCAGCGCCTCGGTCTTGGCGATGCCGGCCTGGGCCTGGTCGTAGGCGGCCTGGGCCTGGTCGACGGTCGCCTGCGGCCCGAACTGGCGCGACGCCAGCTGCTTGGCGCGATCGAGCGACAATTGCGCCACGGTCACCTGGGCCTTGTAGTTGGCGAGATCGCCCTGATCCGGCGCGTCATAGAGCTGCACCAGCGGCGCGCCCTGCTTCACCGTGGAGCCCGGGGTGAACATGATGTCGGTGATGCGGCCGCTGACGTCCGAGGTCACGTTGACCTGGTGCACGGCGGCGAGATCGCCGACGGCCGTCAGCAGGTTCGGCACGGTCTCCGGGCTCGCGGTCGCGACGGTGACGCTGATCGGCGGCGGCTTCATGTTGGCGAAGAACTGCGCGATCATCTTGTCGCGGAACATGTTGAACCACACGAGGCCGCCGACCAGCGCCGCGAGCAGGCCGCCGATCACGATGAACCACAGCACCGGGCGGGTGCGCTTGCGCGGCTTGTCGTCGACCGGCTTTCCGGAGAGCTTGGGTTCGGTCGCAATGTTCATGTCATGCACTTTCTGCCGTCGCCGGCCGGGCCGGAGGTTGCGACAATTCGTGATCGAGGTAGCACGCAATAGCGGCGTCGGTCAGTCCGATGCCGCGCAGGATGAATTCGCTGAGCTGGCGCTCCAGGCTCGCCGCAGTTCCATACGGCACACATGGAACGGATGGAAGCCGCGTCAATGCCGCCATCAACACGGTGTGATGCGCGAACCAGAACAGGTCGCGGGGCGCGGCCACTAAGCGCACGGCGTCACCGGAGGCAACGGCTGTCACCAGCGAGTCAACGAACTTGGCGCCGATGAGATCATCGATCTTCGCATACAGCAGCCTTGCGAATTCGCCATCATCGAGATGGCTCGACGCCATCAGCCGCAGCCGCTGCTCTTCTTCCTCATTGGGGCCGTCGGCAATGCCGAGGAAATGCCGGACCATCCCGGCCATCAGCATGACCAGCGTCGCGGTCGAAGGTTCCTGGCTGAGCAGCACCTCGAAATCCGGGTCGGTCTCGCACTCCTCGGTGAGGATCTCCGCATACAGCGCCGCCTTGGAGGGGAAATGCTTGAACAGCAGCGCTTCCGAGATCGCCGCTGCGGCAGCCACGCTCTTGGTCGTGGTGCCGGCATAGCCATGACGCGCGAAGCAGCGCTTGGCTGCACCGAGGATCAGCTGCCTGCGGAGATCGCTTGTCATGCGCAAAGTGGACATCGGCCGTGAGTAAATACTCACTTGATCTATGTCAAGAAAGATGCCGCGGCGCAGCAGGGTTTGGCGGCCAAGTCCCTGAAATCGCTGGCGGGATTTCACCGTCGCCAAAGGCAATTCTATACCTCTGAAAGCGGCGGATCTGCGGCAGGGCGGGCGGTCCGATCCTGCCCTCGGTGCCCGGCGCTGCCGGGTCGCACATTTTCTTCTGCTGCCGACCGTGCGACGGTCGCAGCAACAAACGAGACTCGGACGGGAGGACCATCGATGACCGACGACGCAGCGCTCGCCAGCCAGTTCGATCTCGAGCGCCTGACGCCTGAGTTCTACGCCGATCCCTACCCGACCTACCGCGCGCTGCGCCAGCATGCGCCGGTCAAGCGCCTCCGCAGCGGCTCCTATTTCCTCACCCGCTACGACGATCTCGTCACCGCCTACAAGGCGACGAAGACGTTCTCGTCCGACAAGAAGCGCGAGTTCGCGCCGAAATATGGCGACACGCTGCTCTACGAGCATCACACGACGAGCCTCGTGTTCAACGATCCCCCGGCGCACACGCGGGTGCGCCGCCTGATCATGGGCGCGCTGTCGCCGCGGGCGATCGCCGAGATGGAGCCCGCTCTGATTGCGCTCGTCGATGGGCTCCTGGACCGGATTGCAGCGAAGGACAGATTCGAGCTGATCGAGGATTTCGCCGCGGCGATCCCGATCGAGGTCATCGGCAACCTGCTCGGCGTGCCGCACGAGGAGCGCGGCCCCTTGCGCGACTGGTCGCTTGCCATCCTCGGCGCGCTGGAGCCGGTGCTGACGCGCGAGCAGCTTGCCCGCGGCAACCAGGCGGTCGGCGATTTCCTCGCCTATCTGGAAACGCTGGTCGCACGCCGCCGCGCGGCACCCGGCAATCCGGAGCGCGACGTGCTGACGCGCCTGATCCAGGGCGAGGCCGACGGCGAGCGGCTGAGCGAAAAGGAGCTCCTGCACAATTGCATCTTCCTGCTCAATGCCGGACACGAGACCACCACCAATCTGATCGGCAACGGCCTCGTCCTGCTGTGCCAGCATCCGGCCGAGCGCGAGAGGCTGATCGAGGCCCCCAACCTGATCCGCACCGCCGTCGAGGAAATCCTGCGCTACGAGAGCTCCAACCAGCTCGGCAACCGCATGACCACCGAGCCGGTCACGCTCGGCGACATCACGCTCGAGCCCGGCACCTCCGTTACGCTGTGCATCGGCGCTGCCAACCGCGATCCCGCCCAGTTCGACGATCCCGAACGCTTCGACATCACCCGCCTCGCCAACCGCCACCTCGCCTTCGGCACCGGCGCCCATCAATGCGCAGGGATGGCGCTGGCAAGGCTGGAGGGCGCGGTGGCGATCTCGCGGTTTCTGGCGCGGTTTCCGAACTATCAGCTCGACGGCGCCCCGGTGCGCGGCGGACGGGTGCGGTTTCGGGGATTCATGAACGTGCCTTGCGTGGTCGGCTGAGGCGAGGATCACGTTGTGCGGAGTGACCGGAGCACCTCAGTCTGTGATTTGTAGGGCGGATGAGCGAAGCGTAATCCGCCGCTGACACGGCCGGATGCTGTCGAAAGACCCGCATTTCATCAGCGATATCTCCTCGCCGGTCACAACCAGCGCTCAAGCGACGCCTTGTGACATGCATGTTCACTGCTGCCGGCGCGGCGGATTACGCTTCGCTCATCCGCCCTACGCGCTGCTGTCGGAAAGTCTGACCGGCTACATAAAGAAGGCGATACTCGCCCGCTCCGGCCGACACCCACTCCTCGAAAAAATCTCTTTCTTTTTTTCAGAATTGATGTATACGTTCTCCCGTCCCGCCTCACAAGAGGGGCGCTTCGCGGTCGTCACGAACGTCGAGTGCGGGATGCGGTGGGCGTGTTGGTGCTGCAGCGTGGGTGATCCCTGCGCCGACGAACGGCAGCGATGCGCACGGTCAAGTCGCGTGGTCCTGATACCCCGATGCTGGTATTACGCCTGCGTTGGCGCTCACGCGTCGCGCGGGCAACGGTGGCCAGAAAGCCCGGCGCACCGGGGAGAACGCGAAGCAGCCGTCAAACCATCGCGCGGGGAATGCCGGGTGTTCTCGGCTGAACCTGTGGTTCCTGCCGCCTGCATTTTTTTCGCAGGCGGGCCATGGGTGCGGCCAGCGCCCGGCATTCCCCGTGCCCTCTTCCCAAGGAGGGCACGACGATCAGCAAAGCTCGGACGCGAAAACGCGCCGCGAGATGGGACCTTCATGTCTCACTTCCGTCAGCTTAAGTCTCACCGCCCCGACACAACTCTCACCATCGTCATTGCGAGCGAAGCAATCCAGGGCCGCGCACGCGACTCTGGATTGCTTCGTCGCTTCGCTCCTCGCAATGACGGGGAGACAGACGGGACTCAACGGTCGGGCGGACGATCGAGTAGGTCAGCCCCTGCTCCAGCAGATGCGCTTCGAACGCCAGCTTGGCCTTCTGGAACGCCAGCAGCGGCTTCTGCACGCAGATGGCGGACAGCAGGACGAAGTGACTCACACCAGCACTCCGCGCAGCATCCCGCGCGTTCACATGGGCTTGATAGTCGATCGCCTGGGCATCCGTCGGCTCGGCTTCGACCTCACTCCGCCGCGCGCGGGGTCTTCTCGAGGATCAGCGTGTGGATGCCGCAGGTGCCGCTGTAGAGGCTCATCACCCGCGTGCCCGGCTTGCGGCCGGCGCGCGGCTCGGAGACCTGCAGGCCGGCGGCGAGCAGCCGCGCGCGCGTCGCCTCGATGTCGGCGACACGCCAGCTCAGGCCCCACAGCTTGTCATGGGCCTTGTCGTTGCCGGCGACCGGCCGCTTCACCACCTCGACGATCAGGTCGCCGCAGCGGAAGAACATCAACTGCCCCCATTCCTGATGGCTGCGGTCGAGCGCCATGTCGAGCCCGAGCCGCGCGCCGTAGAGCGCGGCGGCGCGTTCGGGATCCTCGGTCGAGATCACGATATGGTCGAGGCCGAGCACGGCCGTATCGGCGGTCTTGGCGGACGGCGGGCGCGGCTCGGCAAGCTCGAGGAAGAACATGCGCACGCCACGCGTGAGATCGGTCATGGCGCGGGTGCGCTTCCAATGCAGCGTCTGGCCCGAGACGCGATCGGTGTTCTCGACCTCGGTGATCGGGTCCGGCTTCAGCGCCACGCGCTCCAATCTGCGATGCATCTTGGCGATGTCGTTGGTGGCAAAGCAGATGCTGGCGAGCCCCTCGCCCCAGATCTTGATGACGTTGCGGATGCGGTCGGCCGCCACACTCTGGCCCATCGGGGCCATCAGCTCCAGGCTCATATTGTCGAGCGTGAACAGGACGCGGTCGGCGCCCTCGCCCGAATTCTGCCAGGACGGCTTGCGCGCCAGCAGCGTCTCGAAGGCGGCGCTGCCGGCCTGGACGTCCTGCAGCAGGACGACGACGTGGTCGAGCCCGGTGATCACGGAAACAGCCCTCGCGAGTTCTTGGCGGCACGCACCTTCTCCACGCCGATCGCCATCGCCGCGGTCCGGTGGGAGATGCCGTCGACCTTGCCGCGCGTCAGCATGCGCTCGAAGGCACGGTCGAGGATCTGGTACTCCCTGCGCATCACCTCCTCTTCCTCCCAGAACAGCTGCTGCAGATCCTGCACCCATTCGAAATAGCTGACGATGACGCCGCCGGAATTGCAGAGAATGTCGGGAATGAGGAAGATCTCGTTGCGGCGCTGGTCGAGCACCAGATCGGCATCCGGCGTGGTCGGACCATTGGCGGCTTCCGCAATGACGCGGCATTTCAGGTTCGCCGCCACCTTGGCGTCGATCACGCGCTCGACAGCCGCCGGCACGAGGATGTCGCAGGCCAGGGTCAGGATCTCCCGCGGATCGAAGGCGAGCTCGGTGGAGAAGCCGGCAATGCTGCCGTGCCTGGCGGCGTGCGCCATCAAGGCCGGGATGTCGAGACCACGGGGATCATGGAGGGCGCCGGTGTGATCGCTGACCGCAATCACCTTCATGCCCATCTGGTGGAAGCCGAGCGCGGCATAGGAGCCGACATTGCCAAAGCCCTGCACGACCGCGGTGGACTTGGTCGGGTCGATGCCCAGCTCATCCATCACCCGCCTCGACACATGGGCGACGCCGCGGCCGGTCGCCTCGCGGCGACCCAAGGTGCCGCCGGAGAACACCGGCTTGCCGGTCACGATCTCCATCACCGTCTGCCCCTGGTACATGGAATACGTGTCCATGAACCACGCCATCACCTGCTCGTTTGTGCCCATGTCGGGCGCCATCACGTCGGTGTGCGGCCCGACGAACGGGATCATCTCCTGCATGTAGCGGCGGGACAGCGATTCGAGCTCGCGCCGGGACAGCTTGGACAGATCGACGTTGACGCCGCCCTTGGCGCCGCCATAAGGCAACCCGACGAGGGCGCACTTCCAGCTCATCCAGATCGCCAGCGCCGCCACCTCGCCGATGTCGACGGTGGGAGCAAAGCGCGTGCCGCCCTTGGTCGGTCCCATGGTCAGGAGGTGCTGGACCCGGTAGCCTTCATAGACCGCGATCGTGCCGTCATCCTTGTGGATCGGACACGAGACGGTGATCGCCCGCTTCGGCAAGAGAAGCCGGTCCCGCTCGTCGGCTGGGATGCCAAGATGGTCGGCGATCACGTTGAACTGATTGGTCGCCATCTCGAAGACCGGACCCGCATAGACAGTCATATTCCACTCCCGAATCTGCGTTTCTGCAGGCCGGCAACCATAGCGCGACCCGAGCGCCGGCGGCAGGGGCCCACCGGTAGCAGAGGGCCGATCTCAACCACCATGGTGACGATTTGACGAAGAATTTCAGCGTTGATCCGCTTTGACCGCTTGCTAATCTGCGGCGCCGGGGCCGCAATCACCCCTTAGTGAGACAGAAATGGCAATGCAGGCCCTCTTCATCGGACAGACCTACATCGACGTGACGTTCATCACCGACCACATGCCGACGGGGGACGAGAAGCACGTGGCCTCCGACTATGCCGTCTCGTTCGGCGGCAATGCGGTGACTGCGGCATTTTGCTGCGCCAAGCTCGGCATCGTGCCCGACCTGATCGCCACCGTTGCGAATGACTGGCTCGGGCGGATGTTCCAGGACATGACCGCGAAATACGGCATCTCCGTCCACCCCCGGAAGGTCAATGCCTCCTCGCTGTCCTTCATCATGCCGAAGGACGGCAAGCGCGCGATCGTGCGTTGCCGCGACGATGCGCATATCCACCCGTTCCCGCTGCTCAATCTCGGCAATTGCCGGGCGCTGCATGTCGACGGCCACCAGCCCGACGCCGCGTTGCATTATGCCAAGCTGTGCCGCGAGGCCGGCGTCCTGACCTCGCTGGACGGCGGCGGCCTGCGCACCAACACCCATGAGCTCCTGGAATATATCGACGTCGCGATCGTGGCCGAGCGGCTGTGCGAGCAGATGGACCTCACGCCGGAGAAGATGCTCGACTACCTGAAGAGCCGCGGCTGCCGCATCGGCGGCGTCACCCAAGGCGAAAAGGGCCTGCTCTGGTATGACGAGGTCGGCGCCGTGCATACGCTGCCGGCCTATCCGATCCCGCGCGAACGCGTGATCGACACCAACGGCGCCGGCGACGTCTTCCACGGCGCCTATGTGTATTCGTACCTCGCCAATCCGGCGAAGGGCTGGAAGGAGCATTTCGAGTTCGCGCGCGCGGCCTCGACGTTCAAGATCCAGAAGCTCGGCAACGAGGCCGGCCTGCCGACCCTCGCCGACATCGAGCTGGTCAGGCAGGAATTCGAGGCGCGCGTCTAGCGGTTGTGGGGAGCAAGCGGATGGGGCGGATCGTCGTCGCCGGCAGCATCAACATGGATGTGGTGGCGGCGGCCGAGCGCCATCCGCGCATCGGCGAGACCGTCGCCGGCCGGTCGGTGATGTATTTTCCCGGCGGGAAGGGAGCGAACCAGGCGGTCGCCGCAGCCAAGCTCGGCGCGCCGACGGCGCTGATCGGCCGGCTCGGTCGCGACGCCTTCGGCGAGCAGTTGCGCGCATTTCTCACGGCTCAGGGCATCGATCTCACTGCCGTGAAGGACAGCGCCAGCGCGTCGACCGGCACCGCGATCATCACGCTGGCCAAGGCCGACAACACGATCGTGGTGATATCAGGCGCCAACGCCGAGGTCAGCGCCGACGATGTGGCACAGGTGTCTCTTGGCTCGGGAGACGTGGCCGTCAGCCAGTTCGAAATTCCGCAGGCGACGATTATAGCGTTCTTCCAGCGTGCCAAATCGGCCGGCGCCACCACGATCCTCAACCCCGCCCCGGCGAGCGCCTTCGACAGCACGCTGTTCGCGCTGGTCGATGTGCTCGTGCTGAACGAAACCGAGCTCAGTTTCCTGGCCGGGATCGAACTCGGCAACGCGCCGACGCCGCAGCAGGTGAATGAGGCGGTTCGCGCGCTCGAGCCTCGCGACGACCAGACGGTCTGCGTCACGCTCGGCGCGCGTGGCGCGGTCGCGGTTTCTGGCGCCGAGGCCCGGCTGGTCGAAGGCCGCGCGGTCAAGGCCGTCGACACCACCGGCGCCGGCGACTGCTTCGTCGGCGCGCTCGCCGCGCGGCTGTCGCAGGGCGCGGCGATCGCGGATGCGATCGGCTATGCCAACATCGCCGCATCGATCTCGGTGCAGCGGATGGGTGCCGGCCCTTCGATGCCGACCGCAGAGGAGGTGCGCGCGCTGCTCTAAGCGAGAGCGCTCTTCAGATCGAAGCTGGGATCAGCGGCTTTGGCTGCATCCAAGGTGCCGCCTGCAGCAAGCAACTTGCGGCCGAACATATGGTCGCCGGCACGGTTGACGGACTCGATGCCGACCAGCCTGCCCTCCTTGTAACAGAATGCGGAGAATGCCTTTTGCGTGGGATCACCGCGCAGCACGACCTGGTCATAGCCGGTGGTGAGCCCCGCGATCTGGAGCTTGTCATTGCCCTGGTCGCTCCAGAACCACGGCTGTCCGTCATAGGGCTTGACGTCGCCCGTCAGCCGCGCCGCGACGCAGCGGGCGTGATCGGTGGCGTTCTGCACCGACTCCAGCCGCAGCGTGCCGCCGAAGCGCTGGCTGACGAACAGGGCGCAGTCGCCGATGGCCGAGATGTGCGGATCGCTGGTGAGCAGATATTCGTCGACAACGATGCCGGAGACGGCCTGCAATCCAGCCTCGGCGGCGAGCTCGACATTCGGCAGCACGCCGACGCCGACCACGATCAGGTCAGCGGGGATGTGCCGACCATCGCTGAGGCTGACGCCGGTGACGTTGTTGCCGTCGGCCTCGATGCTGGTGGCCTGCACGCCGAGATGGATGCGCACGCCGGCTTCCGCATGCTGCTTCTGGAAGTAGTCCGAGATCTCGGCGGTCACGGCCCGCGCCATCACCCGCGCGCCGAGCTCGAGCACGTCGACCTCGAGCCCTTTGATGCGTGCGGTGGCCGCGAATTCGAGGCCGATGAAGCCGGCGCCGATCACGACGACCCGCTTGGCATCGCCCAGCAAGGTCCTGAGCGCTTCGCTGTCATCGAGGATGCGCAAGTAACGGACCGCCGGGAGGCTGGCATTTGGAATGTCGAGCAGGCGGTTGCGCGCACCGGTCGCGAACACGAGGTGCCCATAGTCGAGCGTCCTGCCGGAGGCGAGCAACACCTTGCGCTGATCGCGCTGAACAGAGACGGCACGATCATAGACGAGATCGATGGTCTGGTCCGCGTAGAACTTCTGCGGACGAAACATCAAGGTTTCGGGACCGCCGGTGCCCTTCAGATACGCCTTCGACAGCGGCGGGCGCTGATACGGCAGATGCGGCTCGTCGTTGATCAGGTGAATGGGATCGGCAAAGCCTGCCTGACGCAGCGAGGTCGCGAGCTGGAAACCCGCATGCCCCGCACCCACGATCACAACCGGTCCCTTCGTCACTGCGTCCTGCCCCATTCTGTCCATATCCCGTGTTTGCACGCCTTGTCTGCTGCGGGTTTACCTCCCGTCATGCCAGCCGAGCCGGGTTGTCGCAGACTTCCCCGGCATTGTCACCGGCCTGCTGTGCGCTTTAAATGCGGCAACGACCATGCAAGGGAGGATTGAATGTCGGACGCAGCCGCGGACCCCGCTCGCCTGAGCATTGACGGCCCGATCGCGACCATCACGCTGGACCGACCGGCAGCGTTCAACGCCATCAACCTCGCCATCGCGCAGCGCCTGGAACAGCTCGCGGCGCAGGTCGAGGCGGACCCGACCATCCGGGTGCTCGTCCTCAAGGGCGAAGGCCGCGCCTTCTGCGCCGGCGGCGACCTGCAGACGATCGGCGCTGCCGCCGAGGCCGACACCATCACGCCTGTCGTGAGCGAGCTGCTGCACCACTACCACGCCTTCATCGCGAGCCTGCGGCGCATGCCCAAGATCGTGCTCGCCAGCGTGCACGGCTCCGCCGCCGGTGCAGGAATGTCGCTGGCCTTCGCCGCCGATCTCTGCATTGCGGCCGAGGATGCGCGCTTCACGCCGGCCTATGCCAAGCTCGGCGTCTCGCCCGACGGCGGCGGCACGGTCGGTGTCGTTGCGACCGTCGGTGTGCGGCGCGCGCTGCAGATATTCCTGGCCGAGGACAACTTCACGGCGGCGCAGGCTTACGAATGGGGACTGGTCGCGAAAATCGTCCCGGCCTCCGAGCTCGTCGCAGCTACCGACTCGCTGGCTGCGCGGCTGGCGCAGAATGTGCCGGCGGGGATCGCGGCGACCAAGGCGCTGATCCACCGCGCGCCGACCAGCTCGGTCGAAGACCAGCTCGCCGCCGAGCGCGACGCAATCATCAACTGCATGCACACGGATGAATTCCGCGCCGCTGTGAAGCGGTTCACCAGCAAAGGAAAGTAGGACTGCGCTCACCCCTTCCCTTTCCGGCGCATGAAGTCGAAATCGCAGCCGTCGTCGGCCTGCAGGATCGTCTCATGAAAGAGGTGCGCATAGCCGCGCTCCGCCCATTCCGGCGTCGGGGCTTGCTTCAGCGCAGCTCGGCGCCGGTCCAGCTCGGCGTCGTCGACCAGCAGGTCAATGCTGCGCTTGGCGACGTCGAGCCGGATCATGTCGCCGGTCCGGACCAGCGCCAGCGGCCCGCCGACGGCGGACTCCGGCGTGATGTGAAGGACGATGGTGCCAAAGGCGGTGCCGCTCATGCGCGCATCGGAGATGCGCACCATGTCCTTGGTGCCGCCGCGCGCGAGCTTCTTCGGGATCGGCAGATAGCCGGCCTCCGGCATGCCCGGCGCGCCTTTGGGGCCGGCATTGCGCAGCACCAGCACGTCATCGGCCGACACATCGAGAGCGGGATCATCGACCCGCAGGGTCATGTCCTCCACCGACTCGAACACGACGGCGCGCCCGGTATGCTGCAGCAGCTTGGGGCTCGCTGCCGAATGCTTGATGACGGCGCCGCGCGGCGCCAGGTTGCCGCGCAGCACCGCGAGCCCGCCCTCCGGCTTGATCGCGTCGTCGCGCGAGCGGATCACGTCCTGCCCCGGCACGTCCTCGGCGGCGGCCACGATGTCGCGCAGCGGTTGGCCGGTGATCGAGCGGCAATCGAGATCGATGAGATCACCGAGCTGCTTCATCAGCTTCGGCACGCCGCCGGCGTGGTGGAAATGCTCCATGTAGTGATCGCCGGATGGCTTGAGATCGACCAGCACCGGCACCTCGCGGCCGATGTGGTCGAATACATCGAGATCGATTGTGTGCGGGGTCCGGCCAGCGATCGCGGTGAGATGCACCAGGCCATTGGTAGAGCCGCCGATTGCCTGCAGCACCACCTGCGCATTCTTGAAAGCGGACGGCGTCAGCAGCTCGCTCGGTTTCGGCCCCTTGGCCTTGGCCATCTCGGCCGCGATGCGTCCGCTGGCTTCGGCCGAGCGGAAGCGCTCGGCGTGCGGCGCCGGAATCGTTGCGCTCATCGGCAGCGACAATCCGAGTGCCTCGGTGATGCAGGCCATCGTCGAGGCCGTTCCCATCACCATGCAGGTGCCGACCGACGGCGCCAGCCGGCCGTTGACCGCCTCGATCTCGCTGTCGTCCATCTCGCCGGCGCGATACTTCGCCCACAGCCTGCGGCAATCGGTGCAGGCGCCGAGCACCTCGCCCTTGTGATGACCGACCACCATCGGACCAACGGGGATGACCACCGTCGGCAGGTCGGCCGACACCGCCGCCATGATCTGCGCCGGCAAGGTCTTGTCGCAGCCGCCGATGACGACAACCGCATCCATCGGCTGGGCACGGATCATCTCCTCGGTTTCCATCGCCATCAGGTTGCGCAGATACATCGAGGTCGGATGCGCGAAGCTCTCGGCGATCGAGATCGTCGGAAACACGAACGGCATCGCGCCGGACAGCATGACCCCGCGCTTCACCGCTTCTAGGATCTGCGGCACGTTGCCATGGCAGGGATTGTAGTCGCTGTAGGTGTTGGTGATGCCGACGATCGGCCGGTCGAGCGCGTCGTCCGAATAGCCGGCGGCCTTGATGAAGGCCTTGCGCAGGAACAGCGAGAAGCCGGCATCGCCGTAGGCAGTCAGTCCCTTGCGCAGGCCATCGGTCATGGTCTTCTCTTCTTTCATTCTCAACGTCATTCCGGGGCGCGCGAAGCGCGAACCAGGAATCCAGAAGTTGTCTTGCGCTCTCACATCGAGATTCCGGGTTCGCGTCCTGCGGACGCGCCCCGGAATGACGACGCCCAATTACCCCCAGTCGATGATCCGGCTGGTGTCGCCATCGAACTCGGTGCTACAGAAAGCGCCGCCCTGGAAGTAGTCGCCGATCGGATCGGCGGGCAGCTTGGCTTGCTCCGCAAAAGCATGCTCGCGGAAATCCTCGGCGCGGCCGGTCGGGCGATAGCCGAGATCGTAGGCGCGCTGATTGTCCCACCAGGCGCGCTCGTTCAACGAGGCGCCATAGAGCACATCGAAATGAATGTCCGGATGCTCGAGGCCGATGCGGCAGAGCTGGACCAGATCCTCCGGCTTCAGCCAGATCGACAGCCGGCGCCGGTCGAGCGGCTTGTCGCCGAAATTGCCGATGCGGATGCACGTCACCTTCAGCCCGTGCTTGTCGGCATAGAGCGAGCCGAGCGCTTCGCCGAACACCTTGCTGACGCCGTAGCGGCCGTCGGGACGCGGTTGCACGTCGTTGTCGATCTTGCGATGGCGCGGATAGAAACCAACCGCGTGGTTTGACGACGCGAACACCACGCGCTTGACGCCCTTGCGGCGAGCCGCCTCGAACAGGTTGTAGCTGCCGATGATGTTGGCCTGCAGGATGTCATTCCATGGACCTTCGACCGAATAGCCGCCGAAATGGATGATGCCGTCGATGCCATCGCACAGTGCTTCGACCTGGGAGAGGTCGGCAAGATCGGCCGCCTTGAACGTCTCCTGGCTGGAGAGATCGGCAGGCGGTCGGAGATCGCTGAGCAGAAGGTCCGGATAGATCGGCGGGAGCAGCTTCCGCAAGGAAGTGCCGATTCCACCGCTCGCTCCGGTCATCAAGATACGTGGCATTTCATCCCTCGTGTTCGGCCCGCAGGTTTGCGGTCATTGCTTGCGGATGATAGCAGAGATCGTAACGGTGCAATAACAGGACCGGCCAGATGTCCGACGGAAACGCTCACGCCCAGGGTTTTCGCCCTGCCACCTTCTATCCCGATCCGGCGATCCAGACGCTCGATCCGCGCTTCGAGAAATACTGGCTCAAACTGTCGGCCGTCGAGCGGCTGGCGACGGGCCTGCGCTGGGCCGAAGGGCCGGTGTGGTTCGGCGACGGCCGCTATCTCTTGTGCAGCGACATTCCCAACCAGCGCATCCTCAAATGGGAGGAGGAGACCGGGGCTGTCTCGGTGTTCCGCAAGCCCTCCAACTTCGCCAACGGCAACACCCGCGACCGGCAGGGCCGGCTGGTCACCTGCGAGCATGGCGGCCGCCGCGTCACCCGCACCGAATATGACGGCTCGATCACGGTGCTGATCGACAGCTTCGACGGCAAGCGGTTGAATTCGCCGAACGACGTCGTGGTCAAATCCGACGGCTCGATCTGGTTCACCGATCCGACCTTCGGACTGCTCGGCAACTACGAGGGCTACAAAGCCGAGCCCGAGATCGACGCCAACGTGTACCGGATCGACGGCACCACCGGCCGGGCGACCATCGTCGCCGAGGGCGTGCTGGGACCGAACGGGCTGTGCTTCTCGCCCGACGAGAGCATCCTCTACGTCGTCGAATCCCGCGGCGCGCCGACCCGCAAGATCCTCGCCTACGACGTCTCCGGCGACGGTACCAACCTTACCAACAAGCGCATCCACATCGATGCCGGCCCGGGCACGCCGGACGGCATGCGCTGCGACATCGACGGCAATCTCTGGTGCGGCTGGGGCATGGGCACGCCCGAGCTCGACGGCGTCATGGTGTTCGCGCCCGACGGCGCGCCGATTGGCCGCATCGCTCTGCCCGAGCGCTGCGCCAATCTCTGCTTCGGCGGGCTGAAGCGCAACCGGCTGTTCATGGCCGCCAGCCAGTCGATCTACGCGCTCTACGTGAATACGCAAGGCGCGCTGGGGGGATGATCCCCACCAGCTCTGTTGTTGGCGTGAATGGTGGGCACGCTGCGCTTTGCCCACCCTACACATCCTCACGCGATCAGGCTGCGTTGTAGCCCGCGACCGCCTTCACCTCGAGATACTCCTCGAAACCGAACCGGCCCCATTCGCGGCCGTTGCCGGACTGCTTGTAGCCGCCAAACGGCGCGGTGCGGTCGTTCGGGACACCTTGAAGGTTGACGTTGCCGGCGCGGATCTTGCGGCCGACCTCGCGGGCCTTCTCGATCGTCGGGGCCGTGACGTATCCGGCAAGACCATAGGGCGTGTCGTTGGCGATACGCACCGCCTCGTTCTCGTCCTTGGCCCCGATGATGACCAGCACCGGCCCGAAGATCTCCTCGCGCGAGATCGTCATCTCGGGCTTGACGTCGGCGAAGATCGTCGGCCGCACGTAGAAGCCCTTGTTGACGCCCTCGGGCAGGCCGGGACCGCCGGCGACCAGGGTCGCGCCCTCCTCGATGCCCTTGTTGATCAGCGCCTGGATCTTGTCCCACTGGCCGCGATTGACGACCGGGCCGATCGTGGTGCCTTCGCCGCGGGGATCGCCGGCCTTGGTCTTGTCGGCAACGCCCTTCGCGATGGCAGCCACTTCCTTCATCCGCGCGGCGGGCACGATCATGCGCGACGGCGCGTTGCAGGACTGGCCGGAATTGTTGAACATGTGCATGACGCCGCCGGTCACCGCCTTGACCAGATCGGCCCCCTCCAGGATCACGTTCGGCGACTTGCCGCCGAGCTCCTGGCTGACGCGCTTCACGGTCGGCGCGGCGCGCTTGGCGACGTCGATGCCGGCGCGGGTCGAGCCGGTGAACGAGATCATGTCGATGTCCGGATGCTCGCTCATGGCGGCACCGACCTCCGGCCCGAGGCCGTTGATCAGGTTGAACACGCCCTTCGGCACGCCGGCCTCGTGCAGGATCTCGGCGAAGATCAGCGCCGAGGTCGGGGTGAACTCCGACGGCTTCAGGATCATGGTGCAGCCCGCGGCCAGCGCCGGGGCGACCTTGCAAGCGATCTGGTTGAGCGGCCAGTTCCACGGCGTGATCATGCCGACAACGCCGACCGGCTCGCGCACCACCACGGACGCCGGCAGCGTCTCCTCGAACTCGTATTTCTTCAGCACATCGAGCGTCGACATCAGATGGCCGAGACCGGCGCCCGCCTGCAGCTTCTCCGCCATCGGCAGCGGCGCGCCCATCTCGTCGGAGACGGCAGCACCGATTTCCTTCATGCGGCCCTTGTAGACGGCGATGATCTTCTCGAACAGCGCGACGCGCTCCTCGCGCGAGGTCTGCGAGAACGTCTCGAAGGCGCGCTTGGCGGCGGCGACCGCCTTGTCGACATCGGCCTTGGAGCCCAGCGCAACCTCGTACATCGCCTCTTCAGTCGCCGGATTCACGACCGGCGTGGACTTCTTGACGACCGGATCGACCCAGGCGCCGTCGATGTAGAATTGCAGGCGATTGACCATCGGAAAACCTCTTCACGTGGAAGCATCTGGAGGGGGCGGCAGCACGCGGCCGGCATCCTGGCACGCGCGATCCGCGGGATGAACCCGCCACATGCGGGGACCGGGGTTGCGTCCCGCGGATATAGGAGCAAGGCCGCGACCGGCGCAAGCCGACGGACCTGCGTTTCGTCGCCGCTCCATTTTGCATCGCAGCAAATGCGATTGCGGCGATCATTCCGGATGGCAGAATTCCCAGTCCTGCAGATTCATTTTCAACATGTGAACTGCTTCACATCGTGGCCCGGTCGTGCCGATTACTCTCTCCTTCATAGACAGCCCAGCATCTCGAAAGGACGCTGGAAAACATTTCACAACGAATGACTTCGCCAGTTTTTATTGCGTAGCTTTTCAGCACCTAGCCCTTTTGCTCCAAGTTGCGACGCCGTCTCCTTCATCCAGGTGGGGGAGACGGCGCAGCTGTTTTCAGCTCCCTCTTCCCCCCGCCCTCACACCGCCATCTTGCGATGCCGCACCGGAGCGCCGGTGAGGCTCTCGGCCGCATCGATGATCGCGTTGGCATCCATGCCGTTGTGGCGATAGAGATCGTCGATCGTGCCGGTCTGGCCGAACTTTTCGACGCCGAGCGCCTCGACACGATGGCCGCGCACCGACCCGAGCCAGCCGAGCGTCGCCGGGTGGCCGTCGATCACGGTGACGATGCCGCAGTCGCGCGGCAGCGGCGCCAGCAACTGCTCGATATGGCTGAGATGCTGCACGCCGCGGCGATGCCGGCGCAGGCTGCGCGCCGCCGTCCATCCCGCATGCAGCCGGTCCGCCGAGGTGATCGCGAGCAGGCCGACGTCGCGCCGGGATTCGCCGATCAGGCCGGTCGCCTCGATCGCCTCTGGAGCAAGGGCGCCGGTATAGGCGACGATCACCTCCGCATTCGGCCCCGGCTTGCGCAGCCAATAGGCGCCGGCGGCGATGTCGGATTCCAGCTCCGGCGTCATGATCCGCTGCGGCTGATCGATGGTGCGCGTCGATAGCCGCAGATAGAGCGAGCCGCCCTCGCCTGCCTCGCGCTGCATGTGGGCAAAGCCCCATTTCATGATCGCGGCGAGCTCATCGACGAAGGCCGGCTCGAACGACGACAGCCCGTCCTGCGCCATGCCGATCAGCGGCGTTGCGATCGACTGATGCGCGCCGCCTTCCGGTGCCAGCGTCACGCCCGACGGCGTTGCCGCCACCATGAAGCGCGCATCCTGATAGCAGGCGTAGTTCAGCGCATCGAGGCCGCGCTCGATGAAGGGATCGTACAAGGTCACCACGGGCAGCAGCCGGGCGCCATTGATGGCGTGCGACAGGCCGAGCGCGGAGGCCATGATGAACAGGTTCATCTCGGCGATGCCGAGCTCGATGTGCTGGCCCTTCGGCGATGCCGCCCAGTTGAAGGTCGACGGGATCTTCTCGCTACGGAACAGGTCGGCCTTCTCGGCGCGCGCGAACAGGCCGCGGCGGTTGACCCAGGCGCCGAGATTGGTCGACACGGTGACGTCGGGCGACGACGTCACGATGCGCGAGGCCATCGCGGTGTCGCTGCGCGCGAGATCGTTGAGGATCAGGCCAAAGCCCTGCTGCGTCGACATCTGCGCCGCGGCCGTAAAGGTCAGCCGCTCCGGCACGTCGAACACGGCATCGTCAAGCCGGCGGCCGTCGCGATTGAACGGCACGGCGGCGAGAAACGCCTCCAGCTTTGCCGGGTCCTGCTTCAGGCCTTCGAACTTGTCCCACTCATGGCCGGGGCGGATGTTCTGCTGGGCGCGCCATTTCTCCATCTGCGCGACGGTCATCAGGCCGGCGTGATTGTCCTTGTGGCCCTGGAACGGCAGGCCAACACCCTTGATCGTGTAGGCGATGAAGCAGACCGGGCGGTCGTGATCGATGGACTCGAACGCCTCCAGCATGCTCGCCATGTCGTGGCCGCCGAGATTGGACATCAGCGCCAGCAGCTCGTCGTCGCTGCGCTTGTCGAGCAGCCGCGTGACGTCGCCCTGATCGCCGATGTCGTCCTGGATGTGCTTGCGGAAGGCGGCGCCGCCCTGGAAGCACAGCGCCGCATAGAGCGCGTTCGGGCAGTTGTCGATCCAGCGCCGCAAGGCCTCGCCGCCGGGCTCGGCGAACGCCTCGCGCATCAGCTTGCCGTATTTCACGATCACCACGTCCCAGCCGAAATTGCGGAACATGGTCTCGAACTTCTCCCACAGGCCTTCGCGCACGACGGCGTCCAGGCTCTGGCGGTTGTAGTCCACGATCCACCAGGTGTTGCGCAGGCCGTGCTTCCAGCCCTCCGCCAGCGCCTCGAAGATGTTGCCCTCGTCCATCTCGGCATCGCCGACCAGCGCGATCATGCGGCCTTCGCGGCGGTCCTTCATCCAGCCATGCGCCTTGACGTAGTCCTGCACCAGCGACGAGAACAGCGTCTGAGCGACGCCGAGGCCGACCGAGCCGGTCGAGAAATCGACGTCGTCGATGTCCTTGGTGCGCGAGGGATAGGACTGCGCGCCCTTGAAGCCGCGGAAATTCTCCAGCTTCTCGCGGGTCTGCCGGCCGAACAGATACTGGATGGCGTGAAACACCGGGCTGGCATGCGGCTTCACCGCGACGCGGTCCTCCGGGCGCAGCACCGAGAAGTACAGCGCCGACATGATGGTCGCGAGCGAGGCCGAGGAGGCCTGGTGGCCGCCGACCTTGAGGCCGTCAATATTCGGCCGGATGTGGTTGGCGTGATGAATGGTCCAGGACGACAGCCACAGCGCCTTGCGGGCCAGCGCGTTCAGCATGTCGAGACGGTCTGACGGTGCGGATGGCGTGGCCATGGCGCGGCTCCCGGGGGATTGTTTGGATTCTGCAAGCCTAATCCTGTCGACGAGACCATAATTCTCAAATTTTCGCGCATCATGGGCCATTATTGGGATATTTTTCCATCCGATCACCACTTCTAGGGATGCCATCCCAATGCCCGACCTCGACGCCATCGACCGCAAGATCCTCGCCCATCTCCAGGCCGACGGCCGCATCACCATGCAGGAGCTCGCCGACAAGGTCGGACTGTCGGTGTCGCCCTGCCACCGCCGCGTCAAGCTGCTGGAGGAGCGCGGCGTCATCACCCGCTACATCGCCACCGTCGACCAGAAGGTCGCTGGGGCTGCACGTCTCCGTTTTCATATCCATCAAGCTGGCGCGGCAGAAGGAGGAGGATCTGAAGCGGTTCGAGAAGGCGATCTCGGCCTGGCCCGAGGTGCTGGAGTGCTATCTGATGACGGGGAATCGCGACTACCTCTTGCGCGTCGTCGCCACCGATCTCTCGTCGTATGAGGCGTTCCTGAAAACCAAGCTGACTCGTCTCGACGGCATCGCCTCGATCGAAAGTAGTTTTGCGCTGAGCCAGGTGAAGTATTCGATCGCGCTGCCGGTGTGAGGCCAGCTGCCTCAGCAATCTCAGCTGTCGTCCCGGCGAACGCCGGGACCCATACTCCGCGGCAGTTATTGTGAAGAAAGACTGGGTCGACATCGTGCGCAACAACATCTCCCTGGGGTTATGGGTCCCGGCGTTCGCCGGGACGACACTGGAATCCTGGGCGAGAGCGCTCGTCCCCCCCAACGCCGGCGATCTATCGCCACATGCGTTCGCAGTCCCGCGGCGGGTTGCGCCCGAGCTATGCTGATCGCTTCACCCTCCTCGACAACAGAGGGCGCAGGGAAGGCCGGGCGCTGGCCGCGCCCGTGGCCCGCCTGCGAAAAAAAATGCAGGCGGCAGGTACCACAGGTCTGGCCGAACACGCCCGGCCCTCCCTGCGCGATGGTTTTGACGGCTGCTTCGCGTTCTCCCCGGTGCGCCGGCTTTTGGCCACCGTGCGCGACGATGCGCTTTGCGCGCTCCGCCGCGGGACACCAGCATCGGGGTGCCAGGACCGCGCGACTTGACCGTGCGTGCATCGCTGTTCGTCCGCGCGAATGATCACGCTGCAACGACACACGCCCATCGCATTCCGCTGCCGACGTCCATGACGACCGCGATACGTCCCCTCCGACGCAACGGAACAGGCGGGACTTTAATGCTGATTTTACGAAATCGACAAGCGATTTATTTTTCCGCACAGGGCTGGACAGGATTTTTCGCGCACGACCCGATTTGCCCGACGGGCAGCTTTCGCATGCCGCATCCCACGCACATGCGCCTTGATTGCGCCTGCGATCTGTCACGGTGAAGGCCGTCATTGATCCAGATCAAACGCACTCGAAAACAAACCTCGATCCAGATCAAATGCTTGATGTTCCTCGATTTGATCCAGATCAAACGGCCGCAGGCCCACCGCAGCATGGCCCAGACACGTCCATATTGGCCGTCAAAAAGCGCCACATCTCGTCGGCAGATTCCGCGGCACAGCATGCGCTGATGACGCGAACTAACAGGCTTGGCGGACGAGCACGTCTGGCCCGGCCTCGTCACACCAGCGCGCCGTGCCAAGTAACCAGCGTCCTGGAAAGCAATGCGAAACAACAGCGCTCAACGTTCGTCCCAATACGACTACGCTTCGCACCGTCGAGAGGCCCGGCCGCTCACACACGTGGCCGTGCAGGTGGCTCCCGCCAGGTATCAGCCGGCCGCGCAGCCGGGCAGCCGCAGCACCGGCCGGGCCGAGCGGCGATTCTGGCTGACCATGCAGACGGTCATGCTGGTCGTCGGCGTGCTGCTGGTGAATCTGCTGCTGTTCTTCCCTGCGCTCGGCATCGCCCTGATGTGGAATCTGCTGATTCCGATCGCGCCGGCGCTGGTGACGATCTCGCCCGGCCTGTGGCGCAACATCTGTCCGATGGCGACCTTTCATCTCTTGCCGAACAAGCTGGGCATCTCGCAGAACATCCGGATGCCGGAATGGGGTGCGGCGACCTTGGCGGTGATCAGCGTAACCTTGCTGTTCATCGTCGTGCCGATGCGGCGCATCGGACTCAATGTTGACGGGCCGCTGACGGCGCTCATGCTGCTGTCGGCTGCGGTCATGGCGTTCGCGATGGGCTCGGTGTTCGAGATGCGCTCGGGCTGGTGCACCTCGCTGTGCCCGATTCACCCCGTCGAGCGTCTGTACGGCACCAACCCGGCGCTGACCTTCAAGAACGCCCGCTGCAATATCTGCGAGGCCTGCAGCAATCCGTGCCCGGACTCGACGCCAGAGCTGACGCCGACCGCGGGGGTGCCGACGAAGGTGCAGCAGTTCCTGGGTAACTTCCTGATCGGCAGCTTTCCCGGCTTCGTCTGGGGCTGGTTCCAGGTGCCGGATTATCCGCCGCAGCAGGTCGGGAGTGCCGAGATCATCACCGCCTATGTCTGGCCGTTCGGCGCGGCCGTCATCAGCTACATCGTGTTCAGGATCGGCGAGCACATGCTGCGCTACAAGCCGGCCGCCCGCACCCGGATGCATCGCATCTTCGCGGCCGCCGCGATCAGCACCTACTACTGGTATCGCCTGCCCGGCCCGGCATCCTTGCTGCCGGACTGGTTTCCGCTGGTCTCACATCTCATCACGACGCCGTTCTTCTTCTGGTTCCTGGTGCTGCGTTCGCCGAAGGTGAGCTGGCTGAAGCGGCCGGTGATGGCCTCGAACTACTGGTCGAGCCGGTTCGAGACCACCGCCAACAAGAATCTCATCCGCGTGTCGCCCGGCAAGGCGTGAATCCCCGCGGTCTCATCCCACCATCGTCACAGCGTATCCGATCGAGGAGTGAACCATGTCGAACTTCAGGACCGTCACCGTCAAGGGCCGCCAGTTCCGCGTCCGCGCGGGTGACGTGCTGCTCGATGGCGCGCTCGCCAACGGCGTCGAGATTCCGTTCGACTGTCGCGCCGGCACCTGCGGCACCTGCATGGTTCACGTCTCCAAGGGCCAGACGGTGTGCGGCGAGACGCATACGCAGGGCATGATCTACGCCTGCCAGGCGCGCGTCGTGTCCGATCTCGACGTCGAGATGGAGGACGTGCCCGAGATCGACACCAGCAAGGCGCGCCTGGTCGGCCTGCGCGAGGTCGCGCCCGACATCATGGAGCTGATGATCGCCCCGGAGAAGAGCATCAGCTATCTGCCGGGGCAGTACTTCAAGTTCACCTTCAACGGCTATCCGGCGCGCGCCTACAGCCCCACCGCCTCGTTCGACGGCCGCATCGGCGGCCGCGTCATCCATCTCAACATCAAGCGCGTGCGTGGCGGCCGCGTCACGACCGCGCTCGGCAGCGGCATCCGTCCCGGCCATCGGCTGCGCATCCAGGGGCCGTATGGGCATGCGTTCCTGCGCCCGGGCGGCACCGGCCGTCTCGTCCTCGCCGGCAGCGGCACGGGCTTCGCGCCGATCTGGGCGATCGCCGCGATGGCGCTGCGCGAGTCCCGCAACCGGCCGATGGTGATCATCGCCGGCGCCAAGAAGCTGCCGCAGCTCTACATGACGCCGATCCTGGCGCAATTGGCGAGGCTGCCGAACGTCACGATCATCCCGACGGTCGAGGAAGGTCCGGTCAATCATCCCTCGATCCGCACCGGGCGCATCGAGCCGCACATGCCAACGCTCACGGCCTCCGACGTCGTCTATGCCTGCGGCTCGCCGCGCATGGTCAGCGCGCTCGCCGGCATGGTCGAGAAGGCCGGTGCGACCTTCTATGCCGATCCGTTCGACCCGGCTCCGCCGGAAGCGCCGTCCGGCCTGATCGGACGCATCAAGACGCTGGTGGCGCGGCGGCCGCCGGAGCCCGAGCCGAGCCGCGACAGCGGCAAGGGCCGCGAGGCTTCGCTCGATCCGTTCGAGCGGGCGCTGTCGCTGGTGCCGAAGGATCCGATCGAGGATGATCTCGGCCTGCGCCGCCCCGAGCCGCGCCGCAGCGCGGCGGCCGAGCGCGACCATGCATTGTCGGTGGTGCGAGAGCGTGCCGCGCTGGGCGATCCCACGCAGTTGCAGGAGCGCGCCCGCCGCGCCGCCGGGCAGATGGCGTCGGGGCACGTGTGAGGACTGCGGCCGGGTATCCGCAACAGGGCGACCGCATACGAGGACCAGAGCGCCGTCCTCGTCTATCTCCATGTCGTCATGGCCGGGCTTGACGGAATAACGACTAAGCAAGCCTCAGATCAGCTTGCGCCGCGACAAACTCCGCATCAGGGCGCCGACGCCGAAGGTCCAGGGCTCGCATTCGTCGCTGTTGCGCATGCGGTTGACGAGGCGACCGAGCTGCGGGGCCGAGATGGTGACGATGTCGTCGCGCTTGTGGGTGAACCCCTGCCCTGGAGCGTCGCGGTCCTTGACGGGCGCGAACATCGTGCCGAGGAACAGCGCAAAACCGTCGGGATATTGGTGCACGGCGCCGATGGTCTGGGCGACGAGATCGGTCGGATCGCGGCTGATCTTGCTGATGGAGGAATGACCGTCGAGCACGAAGCCGTCGCTGCCGGTCACGGTCAGCGCGACATCCATCTTCCTGACGTCATCGAGCGAAAAGCTCTTGTCGAACAGCCGCAGCAGCGGTCCGATGGCGCAGGAGGCGTTGTTGTCCTTGGCCTTTGACAGCAGCAGCGCCGAGCGGCCCTCGAAGTCGCGCAGGTTGACGTCATTGCCGAGCATCGCGCCGACGATGCGGCCGCGGCTCGACACCGCCAGCACCACCTCCGGCTCCGGATTGTTCCAGGTCGATTTCGGATGCAGCCCGGCATCCATGCCGGTGCCGACAGATGACAAGGTCGGCGCCTTGGTGAAGACCTCGGCATCGGGCCCGATGCCGACCTCGAGATACTGGCTCCAGGCGTTCTGCTCGATCAGCACCTGCTTCAGGTGCATCGCCTGGTCCGAGCCCGGCTTGAGCTTGGAGAAATCGTCGCCGACCAGACGCACCACCTCTTTCCGGATCGCCTCGGCGGAGGCCGGGTTGCCGCGCGCCCGCTCCTCGATGACGCGCTCCAGCATCGAGATCGCAAAGGTGACGCCGGCCGCCTTCAGCACCTGCAGGTCGACCGGCGCCAGCAGCCACGGCTTGGCCGGATCGCGGCAATCCGGCGGGGTGTTGGCGAGGATCCCGGCGAGGTCGCCGATGCGCTGCCCGCCCATGCCGCGCAGCGCCGTCGCCGGATCATCCTGCTCGCACAGCGCGCTGACGGTGGGGAAAGCCGAGGTGACGTCATAAACGCCGTCATCGCGCACGGCGACCACGGCCGGTCCGTCCACGTCGGGGCGCCAGACCCGGCCGACCAGCGTGCCGCTGGTGCCGTCGTCGGGCAGGACGGTCTCGGGCGTCAGGTCGATCATGGCGTCGTGCTCCCTGTTGTTCTTGTTGCTCAGCGCACCCCTAGCATCGGTGCACGCCGGCTCCAAGCCACACGACGTCGCGCAATCACCAACTGTAGCGCACCACGCCCTTGCCGGCGTAGGAGCGGCTGATGGTCGAGAACTCGCCCTCGAAGGTCGCAGCCGCCGACCAGCCGTTGCGCCAGGCCATTTCGGCCGAGGCCGTGGTCAGCGCAAGGTCGCGCGACTGCGCAGCGCCGTTGACGACGAAACTCGTGCCCGGCAGCACCTGGAAGCCGGCGGTCATGGTGCGATCCGGGTTGAAATTGTGCGCCCAGGCGGCGCGGCCGCGCAGCGACAGCACGCCATCGGCGAGCGCAAACGACCGATCGACGCGCGCGCCGAGCTCGGTGCGCGCATCGGTGACAGTCTTGCCGGCATAGGTCAGCGCGAAGGTGCCGGCGCCGGAGAGCACCTGCTCGGCATAGGACGGTAGCACGTAAGCCGTCGCCTGGCCGCCGAGATAGGGCGTGATCCCGCCCCACGGCGTGGCATAGCGGCGGCCGGCCTCGAGGCGGGCCGAATAGGCCGACGCATTGAAGCGGGCGCGGAGCTGGTCGACGCCGGCGACGGTCACGGTGCGGTCGGTGGTCACGTCGTGCCAGCCATAGGCGAGCGCGGCGGAGAGATAGTCCGGACCATGGCGATAGCGGGTGAAGGCGCCGGCCTGGAACAGGTCGGAGCGGCCGCTGCCGCCGCCATTGACGCCGAAGCTGGTGCCGCCGCCCGACAGCGCGAAGCCTGCCAGCCAGCTCGGCGACACGATGTAATCGGCGCCAGCGGCCAAGCCGACCTCGCGGATCGTGACGTTGTTCGAGCCGAGCGCGGCGTTGCCATCGGTGAACGAGCCGCCGCCGAACGACGCGGCCCAGGTGCTCCAGCGCTCATCGAAGCGCTGGGCCGGTGTGGCCTTCACCGGCATGCGCGCGAAGGCATCGCGCGGCGCGGCGCCCCGCCCTGCGTCGGCGAACGCCGCAGCCGGACTAGATGCGTTCGCGCTGCGACCGGCGACGAAAGGATCGGTCATCAGGCCAAGAAAGATCTTCATCGATTCGAACATCGCCTGCTGCGGAGCGGTGGCGATCTCGCCGGAGACCTGCGTCAGGCCGGCCGGGGTCAGCGCGCCGAAGGCGAGCGGAATGCCGCCGGTGCGGTTGAAATAGCCGGTCGTGGTGTCCGTGACGTTCTGCTGGTTGGTGTTGTTGGTGCCGGTCGAGCCAAGCGTCAGGTTCAGATAGACATTGTTGGCGTCGTAGCTCAGACGAGAAGTGAAATTGGCCGGCAGGTTGGTGTTGACCAGCGCATTGAAGGTGCCACTGACGCCGCCGGTCGCATTGACGATCGTGTACTGCTTGTTGACGTAGCTACCGGGCGCGAAACTCGCCTGCACGGTGGCGCCGCCGAGCGTCGCCGTTCCCGTCACGTTGACCCGGTCGGCACTGGCCGGGGATACCTCGACCATGTAGCTCGCAGCCGTCGTGAACACGAGGTTGCCCTGCACGGTGAGCAGCCCGATCGAATTGCCCGGCGCGAGTGCGCCGCCGTTGATGAGCGTGCTGCCGACGATGCCGTTGCCGCCGAGCGCGCCGCCGGAATTCACCACGACATTGCTACCGGCGATCGAGCCGTTCACGGCGAGGATGCCGCCGTCGATCGTGGTCGTGCCGGTGTAGGTATTGACGCCGGACAATGTCAGCTTGCCGCTGCCAACCTTGGTCAGCGAGCCTGGGCCGATGGTGCCGCACCCGCAAGGATCGGTGTCGCCGATCACGCCGGAGACCTCGGTGGAGAGATTGTTGGCGCCGACCACCAGCGTGTTGAAGGCGCCGATGTAGTAGTTGCCGGAGCCCGCCAGCGAGCCGGCGGTGATGCGGCCGTCGCCATTGACACCCGTGCTACCGGAGAAATCGACCACGCCGGTGCCATTGGTGACGAACTGGGCGGTGCCGCCGGTCGTATTGTCGAGGAAGCGGGTGCGGCCGCCATCATTGGTGATGATCGTGGCGGAGCCGGCGCTGGCGTGATCGAAGAACAGCGTCGAGCCGCCGTCATTGGTGGTGACGGTCGCGTTCGCCGCGGTGGAATGGGCGTTGAACTGGACCTGGCCGTTCATGTTGTTGGTGATGGTGGCATTGCCGGCCGACGGGGTGTCGCTGCCGAAGCCGATCCCGAACATCACGTAGGAATTGCCGCCATTGGTGATGACCGCATTGGCGGCCGTGGCGGCATTGACGAACGCCAGCATGCTGAACGTGTCGTTGGTGATCGTCGCGTTGCCGGCGCTGGTATTGGCGTTGAACAGCGTGCGGCCCTGATGGTTGGTGATCACGGCGTTGCCGGCCGTGGCCGTGTCCGTGCCGCCGGCGACGCCGAACGCGGTCGTGGCGATCGACTGGTTCACGATCGTCAACGTGCCGGCGGAGCTCGCACCGAGGAAGTTGGTGGTGCCGCCATCATTGGTGAGCGAGACGATGCCGGACGTGTCGGCCCTGACGATGTTGAAGATGCCGAAATTCGACACGTCGCCGACGATCCGGGCGGTGTGGGTAGCATCGCCGAGCTGCAGGGTCGCGACGCTGCCGATGAAGGTGCCGCCGGAGTAGGAATTGGTGCCGAGCAGGATGGTGGTGCTGTTGCCGAGCAGCTCGGCACGGACGCCGGCAACGGTCTCGCCGAGATTGTTGCCGATCGTGATCGTCTGGCCGGAATTGGCGTTGTTGATGAAGCCCCAGCCGGAGCCGGCGACGCCGAAATTCACGTCGGCGCCGCCGATCGAATAGGACTGGGCGTTGCTGAGGAAGATCCAGGAATCCGGATTGATCGGCGCCGTGACCGTGATGGTCGATGCGCCGGTGGCCCCGAACAGCGCCTCCTGGCCGCTCGATGCCGGCGGCGCACCGGCCGGCGGGGTCTCCCAGTTGGTCGAGAGATTGTAGTCGGAGGTCGTCGTCGTGGCGCCGGGACCGCCCCAGGTGTAGTCGGTTTGCGCCTGCGCGGCCTTCGCCAGCCCGAGCCCGACCACGAGCACCAATCCGCCAACCCGCCAGCGGACAGCCCGGTCAGCCGTGTTGTCGCCCGACATCCCCACTCCGACGCTCCCAAGCCCCGCTCTGCACGTTCTCGTGCAGTCCAAGACCTAGCAGCTCAGACTTGGTGGTCGGGGCGGGATGCGAATGCGTTTTTCCAATGATTTCAGATCATTACGCGTTTCGCACCGGTTGTGGCGATCGCGCAACGCATCCGCCCAAAAATTCACACCCCCGTATTCGCCAGGGATGCGCGAGCGAGGGCTCACGGATTCGGCGAGCTCTCGCCGGCGACCTGCAGCAGTTGCGAGCGGCGGACGCGCTCGCGATGGGCGGTGTAGAGGCCGCTGGAGACGATGAAGGCGGCGCCGACGATGGTCCAGACGTCCGGCACCTCGCCGAACACCAGGAAGCCGAGGATGCTGACCCACAAGAGCTGGGTGTAGGAGAACGGCGCCAGCACCGAGGCGTCGGCATAGCGGAACGCCAGCACGACGATCCACTGCCCCATGGTCGAGGCGACGCCGACCAGCACGCCGAAGCCGATGTCCTGCCAGGACGGCGTGGTCCAGACGAACGGCACGATTGCCGTGAGCACGCAGAGGCCGGCAATCGAGGAATAGGTCATGATCGTGATGGCGTGCTCACGCCCGCTCATCATCCGCGTCATGATCAGCGTGCAGGCCCAGGCGAAAGCCGAGGCGATCGGGAACAAGGCAGCGAGATGGAACGCGCCGGTGCCGGGGCGGAGAATGATCAGCACGCCAAACAACCCGACCGCGGTCGCGATCCAGCGGCGCAGGCCGACCTTCTCGCTGAGGAACACGATCGACAACGCGGTGACGAACAGCGGCGCGACGAAGCCGGTCGCGGAAGCCTCGGCAATCGGCAGATAGCGTAAACCGGTGATGAACATCAGCGACGAGCCGAGCAGCGCAACGCCGCGCAGCAGCTGGAACTTGAGCCGCTCGGTGCGCATCGCGAACAGCGGCGAGCCCGGGATCATCGCCGGCACCATGATCGCCGCGAACACCACGAAACGGATCCAGGTGATCTCGATCGAGGGCAGCGTCTTCGAGAGATATTTCGCTGTGACGTCCGAGGTGCCGAGGAACACCGTCGACAGCAGGATCAGCGCGATGCCGCGGAACGGCCGGTCGGCCCGCGCGGGCGCGCGCTTGCGCGTGGCCTGCGGCTTCTCCTGCAGGGAGGTCGGCACGTCGTCGAGGCGCGCGGCTGCGGCCGCACTCGGTGGCGGGGTCACGGTCGAACTCGGAAGTTTTGGAACGGGGACGATTCGGTGAGTGGCGACAAAACGCCAATCGCGACGCCGCGACAACCCATCGAAGCGGGCAGCACTTATGCGTTGCCACGCGCCGGAGTAGCAAACATCCGTAATTTTCCGTGATGCTGCATTACAGCATGGGCAGCCCGCGCGGCTTCGGCCCGCGTGGAAAGGCGCGATCGATCGCGGCGATCTCGGCCGCGGTGAGCTCGATGTCGCCGGCCGCGGCATTCTGCTCGGCATGCTCGGGCCGCGACGCCTTGGGGATCGCGAGCAGCGACGACGCCCGTGTCAGGAAGGCGAGCGCGATCTGTCGTGGCGTCGCGCCATGCTGCTCCGCGATGCGCTGCAGCACCTCGCCGCCGGCGCTGCGGCGTTCCGGAAAGTCGTCATGGCCGAACGGCGAGTAGGCGACGACGGCGACGCCATGCTGGCCGCACCACGGGATCACCGCGTGCTCGATGGCGCGCTCCTGCAGATGGTAGAGCACCTGGTTGCAGGCGATCTTGCCCTCGCCTGCGACCTTCAGCAGTTCATCGAGATCGTCGACGTCGAAATTGCTGACGCCCCAGGACCCGATCTTGCCGGCGGCCTTGAGCTCCTCGAACGCCGCCACCGTCTCCGCGAGCGGATAGGAGCCCGGCCAGTGCAGGAGATAGCAGTCGAGCCGGTCGGTCTTCAGCCGCTTCAGCGAGCGCTCGCAGGCGGTGATGGTGCCCTTGCGCGAGGCGTTGCTCGGCAGCACCTTCGAGACCAGGAACACGTCGTCACGCCGGCCGGCGATGGCCTCGGCGATGACCAGCTCGGCATCGCCATACATCTCCGCGGTATCGATGTGGCTCATGCCGAGATCCAGGCCGCGCCGCAACGTGGCAATAGCGCGGCTGCGATCGGCGTGGTCGAGATACCAGGTGCCCTGCCCGATGACGGAGACGCTGGCTCCGCCGGTTCCGAATGTCTTGTGCTTCATGCGCGGGAGCATAGTGGATGAGGCGCACGACGTCGATTGGGTGCCTCCCTGCTCAAGGCATCTGACGCGCCTCCACACCCACGTCATTCCGGTTCGACGCGTCAGCGTCGAACCCGGAATCCCGAGCTCGTCTTGCGCTGTTTCATTTCCACCATGTCGAGATTCCGGGTTCGAGGCCGTTGGCCTCGCCCCGGAATGACAGTGTTCTCGGCTAGCTCGCCGCCGCGATGGGCGGGGCGTCCGTGGCCGTCTGCGCGATCAGCCGCTTCATCTCCGGAATGCACGAGCCGCAATTGGTGCCGGCCTTGAGCTGCGCACCGATGGCGGCGGGCGTGCGCGCGCCGCCGGCGATGGCGTCGCAGATGGTATCGCGGCCGACGCCGAAGCAGGCGCAGACGATCGGGCCGCCGCCGACGCCGTCGGGCGCGCGGCCGGACAGCAGCACGCGGCGCTGGTCGTCGTCGAGGCGATCGGCGGCGAACATCGTCTTCACGACGTTCCAGTCGCCGGCATCATGGCCGGGGCCGACGAAGAGACAGGTTTCGATGCGATCGCCGGCGAACGACGCGGCGCGATAGACGCCGCCGCCGACATCCATGTAGTCCGTGACGTCGTCGGTGGCGCGCGCCTTGAACCAGGCCGGCCAGCGCGACAGATCGCCGTTATCGGCGAACAGATAGCCCAAGCCGCCCTGCACCGTCGCGCGTGCCCACCACAGGTTGGACGGCAGCGTGAGCTCGTTGCGCGACAGGATGAAGCCGCGGAATACGTACTCATAAGAACTGATCGCAGCCGGGGTCGCCTTGGCCTCGGGCTGGCCGGAGAACGGATCGGTGTGGGAGGCGACCAGCGCGCCGACGCGGCCATGCGAGGCGTTGGTGGCGTTCCAATGGATCGGCGCGAACAGCATGCCGCGCTGCTGGCGCTCGCTGACCACGACCTTGAGGATGCACTGGCCGTGCTCGGTCGTCACCTTGGCGAAGCCGTCATGCATCAGGCCGTATTTCAGCGCGTCGTCCGGATGCACCTCGACGAACGGCTCCGGCAGATGCGCTGATAGCCGCGGGCTCAAGCCGGTGCGCGTCATCGTGTGCCACTGGTCGCGGATGCGCCCGGTGTTCAGGCGCAGCGGGCGGGCGGCGGTGGTCTCACCGCGCAGCGCCGGCACTTCCGGCGCGACGAAGCGCGCTTTGCTGTCGTTGGTGAAGAAGGCACCGTCGGCGAAAAAGCGCGGCTCGGGCGGCTTGCCCGCGCGCGCCGGCCATTGCACCGGCGCCATCGTCTCGTATTCGTCGTCAGTGAGCGAGGCCAGCGCGCCGATGTCGAAATCGCGCGTGCCGTCGTTCTCGAAAGCCGACAATGCCGCATGTTCGCGGAACACGTCGGCCGCAGAGTTGTAGTTGAAGGCGCCCGCGTGGCCGAGCCGTTTGCCGACCTCGCTCAGGATCCACCAGTCCGGCATGGCCTCGCCGGCCGGCGCCAGGAAGGCGCGCTGCCGCGAGATGCGGCGCTCGGAGTTGGTGACGGTGCCCGACTTCTCGCCCCAGGCCTGCGCCGGCAGCAGCACGTGGACGCCAGCATCGACGGTGTCGTTGGAGCGGACGTTCTCGGACACGACGAACAACTCGAGCTTCTTGAGCGCGGCGCGGACCAGATCGGCGTCCGGCAGCGACACCGCCGGATTGGTGCCGATCACCCACAGCGCCTTGATCTCGCCGCGCGCGATCGCCTCGAACATCTGCACCGCCTTGAGACCCTCATGGGTGGCGATGTCCTTGGCCTTCCAGAAGCGGCGGACGCGGTCGATGTCTGGCGGCGTGAAGCCCATGTGGGCCGCGAGCTGGTTGGCGAGCCCGCCGACCTCGCGGCCGCCCATCGCATTGGGTTGGCCGGTCAGCGAGAACGGCCCCATGCCCGGCTTGCCGATGCGCGCTGTCGCGAGATGGCAGTTGAGGATCGCGTTGACCTTGTCGGTGCCCTGCGCCGACTGGTTGACGCCCTGCGAATAGAGGGTGACGACCTCGGGAGTCTCGCGGAACAGCTTGAAGAAGGCGGCGACGTCGACCTCGGACAGGCCGGTGGCGAGCGCGGTCGCCGCGGCGCTGCCGGCGAGGCTGCGGGCGCGAGCCAGGGTCTCGTCGAAGCCGCTGGTGTGAGCGTTGATGTAGTCGTGATCGAGCGCACCGCTGTCGGCGAGATGCACCAGCAGGCCGGAGAACAGCGCCGCATCAGTGCCAGGCTTCAATCCCAGGAACAGATCGGCTTCGCTCGACGTGTCGGTGCGACGTGGATCGATGACCACGAACTTGGCGCCGCGCGTCTGCTTGTTGGCCAGCATGCGCTGATACAGCACCGGATGGCACCAGGCGGCATTGCTGCCCACGAAGACCAGCAGATCGGCCTGATCGAGATCCTCATAGGTGCCGGGCACGGTGTCGGCGCCGAAGGCGCGGCGGTGGCCGGCGACCGACGAGGCCATGCACAGCCGCGAGTTGGTGTCGACATTGGCCGAGCCGAGAAAGCCTTTCATCAGCTTGTTGGCGACGTAATAGTCCTCGGTCAGCATCTGGCCGGAGAGATAGAACGCCACCGCATCCTCGCCGTCGCGGGCGACGATGTGCTTCAGGCGGGTCGCGACGTGATCGAGCGCATCGCTCCACGCCACCCGCTGCATGCCGCCCTTGCAGCGGATCATCGGGTACAGCAGCCGGCTCTCGAGCCCGAGCGTCTCGCCGAGCGCCGAGCCCTTGGAGCAAAGCCGGCCGAGATTGGCGGGATGCATCGGATCGCCGGAGATGGCAGCGCCGCCGCGGCCGTCGGGCGTGGCGAGCACGCCACAACCGACACCACAGTAAGGACACGCAGTGCGCACCGTCAGCAGCTTCGGATCGACCGTCGTCATCGTCGTGCGTGGCCCCTTCTCACGCTGCCTGCGGCCGCGCGCCCGCGCGGCCGAACATCATCGCCGTCCGGATCGCTGCAACCGGCTCGCGGCTCCGGATCAGCTCGCGATACCACAACGCGTCCTGAGTCTCACCGATCAGCACGGCGCCGGTGAGGCGCCCCTCCGTGATGACGAGCTTCTTATAGATGCCGCGCCTCGCATCGTTGAGCACGATCGCCTCGCTGCCCTCGGCGCCGATGAAGTCGCCCGCCGAGAACACCGATACGCCCGATACTTTCAGATTGGTCGAGACGACGCTGCCGCCATAGGCCGCCTGGCGGCCGGCCAGATGCCGCGCCAGCACCCGCGCCTGCTCGTAGGCCGGCTCGACCAGGCCATAACAGGTGCCACGATGCTCGGCGCATTCGCCGAGCGCGAAGATGCCGGGGGCCGAGGTCTGCATGGCGTCATCGACGACGATGCCGCGGTTGACGGCGAGCCCCGCCTCTTTCGCCAGCGCAACGTTCGGCCGGATTCCGGCCGCGAAGATCACGGCGTCGGTGGCGAGGCGCCGTCCATCGGCCAGTTCGACTCCTTCGACCCGCCCGTCCCCATGGATGGCCGCGGTGCTGGCATTGAGCAGAACCTCGATCCCCTTGCGCGCCACCAGCGCCTTCAGCAACGCGGCCGCCGGCGCATCGAGCTGCCGCTCCATCAGCCGGTCCATCAGATGCAACAGCGTCACCCTGGCGCCGGCACGCGCCAGACCATAGGCCGCTTCCAACCCGAGCAGGCCGCCGCCGACGACCACCACGCGCCCCTTCCTCGCCGCCAGCGCTAACAGCACGTCGGTGTCCCGGCTGTCGCGGAACGTGTGCACGCCCGGCAGATCGGCGCCTGGCACGGGAAGCCGCAGCGGCAGCGAGCCGGTGGCCAGAACCAGGCGCGAGAACGCCACGTTCTCGTCGTTCTCGATCTGGAGCTCGCGGCGGCCGACATCGATGGCGGTCACGCGCGCACCGTATTTCAGCGTCACGCCGCGCTCGCGCCACCAGGTGGCTGGCTTGAGCTCGATCTCGTGGGACGCAGCCTCGCCGGCCAGCACCGACGACAGCAGCACGCGGTTGTAGGCCAGACGCGGCTCCTCGCCGATGACGGCGATCGCGTAGCGGCCGAGCGCGGTCTGCGACAGCTCCTCGGCCAGCTTTGCAGCGGCCATGCCATTGCCGACGATGACGAGCGGTTCACTCAAGACGTCTACTCCGCCGCCTGCGCCTTGCCGTAGGCTGCCGCGATCATGAAGCCGGACAGCGTGCCATAGGCCGCGGTCCAGGCCTCGGCGACCTCGGGCGTCCAGGCCTCGCCCAGTCCCTTCTCCAGGGTCCACAGCAGCGCCGAGCCGACCACCGGATAGTGCTCGGGCTTGGCACCATAATCGACGTGGCGCTTGGCCAGCGCGCTTGCTGCCGGCAGGATCGCAGGCAAGTTCGCCAATCCATTCACGACGACCGCCAGCGTCGCCATCAGCTTCTTGCGCTGCTCGGTGAGATCGTCTGGAAACATCGGCCGCACCTGCGGCGCGACCTCGAACAAGCGATCGTAGAAGATGCCCGCGGCCTGATCGGAGATCGGCGCGACCTTGGCAAAGCTGTCCTGAACCAATTCGATCTGAGACGGCGTCATGGGAAATCCTTCGATGATGGAGACGAGAACCCGTTAGTCGCCCGAGGCGGAGGGCGGTTCGATCCGTCCTCCGCGTTCGAATCGTCACGCCGCCTCGACGTAGCGATGGCGCTCATAGAGGAATTCCAGCACGCGCTGGCGGCACTTCACGTAGGTGGCGTTGGTCGCGAGCTCGAGCCGCTTGCGCGGACGCGGCAGCGCGACCTCGAGCACCTCGCCGATCCGTGCGCTCGGACCGTTGGTCATCATCACGATACGGTCGGACAGCAACACGGCCTCGTCGACATCGTGCGTGATCATCAGGATGGTGTTGCCGAGCTTCTGATGCAGGGCCATCACGGAATCCTGCAGATGCGCCCGGGTCAGCGCATCGAGCGCGCCGAACGGCTCGTCGAGCAGCAGCACCTTCGGCTCCATGGCGAGCGCACGGGCAATGCCGACGCGCTGCTTCATGCCGCCGGAGATCTCGTTCGGACGCTTGTCCTTGGCATGGGCCATCTGCACGAGGTTCAGATTGTGCATGGTCCAGGCATCGCGCTCGGCCCGGGTCTTGGTCTTGGCGAACACCTTGTCGACGCCGAGCCGCACGTTCTCATAGACCGTGAGCCAGGGCAGCAGGCTGTGGTTCTGGAACACCACCGCGCGGTCAGGTCCCGGCGAATTGACCTCGCGCTCCTCCAGCAGCACGCCGCCGGTCGTGGCCGTGGTGAGCCCCGCCACGATGTTGAGCATCGTCGACTTGCCGCAGCCGGAATGGCCGATGATCGAGACGTACTCGCCCTTCTCGATCGAGAGGTTGATGTCCTTCAGCACTTCGGTGGTAGCGGTGCCGCGGGTGAAGGTCTTGTCGACGTGGTCGAGCTTCAGATAGGCCATGATCTCTACCTCTCAATTCGTCGCAGTGCCGCGGGTGACGATCTTGCCGACCACCGCGATCATGCGGTCGAGCACGAAGCCGATGATGCCGACATAGAACAGCGCGAGAATGATCTCGCTGATATGCGAGGAGTTCCACGCGTCCCAGATGAAGAAGCCGATGCCGACGCCGCCGATCAGCATCTCGGCCGCGACGATCGCGAGCCACGACAGGCCGATGCCGATGCGCAGGCCGGTGAAGATGTAGGGCGCGGCCGCCGGGATCATGATCTTGGCGAAGAACTCCAGCGGATTGAGCTGCACCACCGCGGCGACGTTGCGGTAGTCCTGCGGAATGTTGCGGATGCCGACCGCGGTGTTGATGATGATCGGCCACACCGAAGTGATGAAGATGACGAAGATCGCCGACGGCTGGCCGTCGCGGAAGGCCGCCAGCGACAGCGGCAGCCAGGCGAGCGGCGGGATCGTGCGCAGCACCTGGAAGATCGGATCGAGGCCGCGCATGGCCCACACCGACTGGCCGATCAGCGTGCCGACACCGACGCCGACGACGACGGCAATCGCGTAGCCGAAGGCGACGCGCCGGAGGCTGGCTTCGAGATGCCAGAACAAGCCCTTGTCGATGCCGCCATGATCGAAGAACGGATCGAAGATCAGCTCCCGGGTGTCGCTGAAGACCCGGGAGGGCGGCGGCAGCGCCGAGCCGGCCCGGCGGCAGACCAGCTCCCAAATCAGCAGGAACAGCGCCAGCACGATCAGCGGCGGCACCACGCGCACCGCGGCCTCACGTGCCATCTTTACATAGCGCTCGGCCTTCGGCGGCTGTTTGGGCGTCATCGTTACGATGGACGCCGAGGTGGACGCCGCCGCGGTCGGCACGACCTGGGGAGCACTATCGTTGCTCAACGCTGGCATGGACATCGGAAACCTTTCTCCGTGCAATGAGAGGGGCCGCGCGCTTTCCGCGCGCGGCGAGAGTCCTGATCAGGCGTCGACGCGCTTGATCGACAGCGACTTCAGGTAGGCGGTGGGATCTTCCGGATCGAACACCTTGCCATCGAAGAAGGTCTCCTTGCCGCGCGACTTGGAGGTCGGAATCTCGGCGGCGGCGACGTTCATCTCCTTGGCGGCCTCGCGCCAGATGTCCTCGCGGTTGACCTTGGCGATCAGCGACTTGGCGTCGAAGCCGGCCTCATACTTGCCCCACCGGATGTCCTCGGTGATGAACCAGAGATCGTGGCTCTGGAATGGATAGGATGCGAAGTCGCTCCAGTACTTCATGATGTGCGGCGAGTTCTCGACGACCTTGCCGGTGCCGTAGTCGAACTTGCCGGCCGAGCGCCCGGCGACGTCCTCGACCGGGCAGTTGATCCACTGCCGCTTGGCCATGATGGTCGCGAGCTCCTGCTTGTTCTCCATCTTGTCGGCCCACTGCTGGGCTTCCATCACCGCCATCGTCAACGCCTTCGCGGCCTTCGGATATTTGTCGACAAAGGCGGCGCGCATCGCGAAGGATTTTTCGGGATGCTTGTTCCAGATCTCGCCGGTCGTGACGGCGGTGTAGCCGATGCCCTGGTTGACGAGCTGCGCATTCCACGGCTCGCCGACGCAGAAGCAGTCCATGGTGCCGACCTTCATGTTGGCCACCATCTGCGGCGGCGGCACCACGATGGTCTCGATGTCCTTGTCGGGATCGATGCCGCCGGCCGCGAGCCAATAGCGGATCCAGAGATCGTGGGTGCCGCCCGGGAAGGTCATCGCGGCCTTCACGGACTTGCCGGAGGCCTTCTTCTTCTCCAGCGCGGCCTTGAACGGCGCGGTATCGAGACCGAGCTTCAGGTCGGCGTACTCCTTGCCGACCGAGATGCACTGCGCATCGAGATTGAGGCGCGCCAGGATGTACATCGGCGTCGGCTGATTGTTCTGCGTCACCTTGCCCGAGGAGATGAGGTAGGGCATCGGGGTCAGGATGTGCGCGCCGTCGATGCCGTTGCCCTCGGAGCCGAGCACGAGATTGTCGCGCGTCGTGCCCCATGAGGCCTGCTTCTGCACATCGACATCAGGCATGCCGTATTTCGCAAACAGGCCCTTGTCCTTGGCGACGAACAGCGGGCCGGCATCGCTGAGCGCGATGAAGCCGAGCTTGGCGCTGGTGACTTCCGGCCCCGCCCCTTGGGCGAAAGCTCCGCCCGGCAAGTTCAGCTTCGCGGCTGCAAGCAGCGCAGCCGTCCCTGCGCCGGCCTTGAGAAGCTGACGACGGCTGAGGCCGTTGCGGCGAGCAGGATTGGCAGTCTTCGTCATGAGTGCTGTCGTCCTTTGTCTGAAGAGCGCTCGATGGTGAATGGCCGTCCGTTGCGGGTCGCTGCACCACGCACAAAGGCGCGTTCCGAGGAGGCCTCGGAAGGGGCAGCGTCACGATTCGGATGAGGGTTGCGCGGACGGCATCGATGGCGTCGGACACGCTCTTTCAAGCTTCGTGCCAACACGCCGATTTGGATTTGTCAGGCAAATTCAACCCTTTAGCATTGCACAACAATCCATCAGAGGCAGCGGGCCGCATCCAAAATTTGCGATTCGCACACTTTGTGTGCGGCGCACACAAAATAAGCATGGAGAGATTGTTCCATGAGCATCAGGGCACCAAAAGAGCCCTTTCAGGCAGCCGCAGCAGAGAAACTCCCGCGCAGTCGCTTGAAATCACTGACTTTCTCGGTGGCGTCAAATTTGGCACACGCATTGCTTCTGGTTCTGCAAGTCAACGATGACTGCGGTTCGCCGGACTGTCGACGCCGATGGCGCTGATCTCCGGGACGGATGCGCGCACGCGACCGAGGTCTCCTCGGCGCGGTCGTCGTGACGCCCTTCCCGCATTCGACATCCGATCCGCCTGCCCGTGGCGATGTCCCTCGAGAGCCAGAACCTCTCGCAAGGCAGCGCGCAATCGACTCCCGAGAGCAAGCAAAGGACGTTTGAATGTCGTATCTCGCGCCTTCAGAATTCGTCACCAAGATGGTGGACGCAGGCGAGTCCAAGATCTTCATGTCGACCCGCGACACCGTCATCCGCGCCTACATGGCGGGCGCGATCCTGGCGCTCGCGGCCTGGTTTGCCGTCACCATCAACGTGAACACCGGCCAGCCGCTCATCGGCGCCCTGTTGTTTCCGGTCGGCTTCTGCATGCTCTATTTGCTGGGCTTCGATCTGCTGACCGGCGTGTTCGTGCTGTCGCCGCTGGCATTGATCGACAAACGTCCGGGCGTGACGATCGCAGGCGTGCTGCGCAACTGGGGACTTGTCTTCATCGGCAATTTCGCCGGAGCACTGACGGTTGCCTTCATGATGGCATTCGTGACCACGTTCGGCTTCACGCAGGAGCCGGACAAGGTCGGCGCTGTGATCGGCAATATCGGTGAAGGCCGGACGCTCGGCTACGCGGCGCATGGCGCCGCCGGCATGGCCACGCTGTTCATCCGCGGCATGCTGTGCAACTGGATGGTCTCCACCGGCGTGGTCGGCGCGATGATCTCGACGACGGTCCCGGGCAAGGTGCTGGCGATGTGGATGCCGATCCTGGTCTTCTTCTACATGGTGTTCGAGCATTCGGTGGTAAACATGTTCCTGTTCCCGTCGGGGCTGATGCTCCATGCGAAGTTCTCGATCATGGACTACCTGATCTGGAACGAGATCCCGACCGTGCTCGGCAATCTCGTCGGCGGCCTCTCGTTCACCGGCCTGACGCTCTATGCCACCCACATCAGGACGCAGCCGAAGCGTGATGCCAAGATCGCGGCTCGCGCCGCGGCCTGATTCCGTTTCCCTTGGAGAGCCCGGCCCCGGTAAGGTCGGGCTCCCTTCATTTCGCCCGACAGCCCAGATGCCATTGCGGATCACAATCGGAGCGCATTCCGACAAAGGGCAGAAGCCGGGCAACCAGGACTTCCACGGCGCTCTGATTCCCGATGAGCCGGCGCTCAGCCTGAAGGGCATCGCGATCGCGATCGCGGACGGGATCAGCAGCAGCGAGGTCAGCCACATTGCGAGCGAGTCGGCGGTCAAGAGCTTCCTGACCGACTATTACTGCACGCCGGATGCCTGGTCGGTGAAGACCTCGGTGCGACGCGTGATCGCCGCGGCCAACTCCTGGCTCTACGCCCAGACCAGAGCCAGCCAATACGCCTATGATCGCGACAAAGGTTATGTCTGCACGCTCAGCGCGATCGTGATCAAGGCGGCCACGGCGCATCTCTTCCATATCGGCGATTGTCGCATCTATCGCCCCGCAGGCCATTCGCTCGAGCAGCTCACCGACGATCATCGCGTCATCATCTCGTCGCAGCAGAGCTATCTGGGGCGTGCGCTCGGGGTCAATCCCGAGGTCGAAATCGACTATCAGGCCATTCGGATCGAGCGCGGCGACATCTTCGTGCTCGCGACGGACGGCGTTCACGAGCACGTGGGCAAGCGTTTTGTCGCCAACGTGTTGAAGGAGAATTCCCACGACCTCGATCAGGCGGCCCGCATCATCGTCGCTGAGGCACTGGCGCAGGGCAGTGCGGACAATCTCACGATCCAGATCGTGCGGATCGACGAACTCGGCGCCGGCGATGCCGCCGAGATCCCGGTCCAGGCCGAGCAGCTGCCGCCGGCGCCGCTGCTGGACGCGCGGACGATCTTCGAGGGCTACCGGATCGTGCGCGAGATCCATGCCAGCAGCCGCAGCCACATCTATCTGGCCATCGACGTCGAGACGGAGCTCGCCGTCGCCCTCAAGGTGCCTTCAATCGACCTGCGCGGCGACAGCGCCTATCTCAAACGGTTCCTGACGGAAGACTGGATCGCGCGGCGGATCGATAACCCGCATGTGCTGAAGGCCTTCCCATCGACGCGGCGCCGCGATCATCTCTACGTCGTCACCGAATTCGTCGAAGGCCAGACCTTGGCGCAATGGATGATCGACCATCCCAAAGCCGATCTCGATGCCATCAGAGACATCATCGAGCAGATCGCCAAGGGGCTGCAGGCGCTGCATCGAAAGGAAATGCTGCACCAGGATCTGCGGCCGCAGAACATCATGATCGACCGGACCCGAACGGTGAAGATCATCGATTTCGGATCGGTGCGCGTCAGCGGCGTGGTCGAGGCCGACCCGGCTGCCGACCACGACAGCATCCTCGGCACCCAACAGTATACGGCGCCGGAATATTTTCTCGGCGAGGGCGGCTCCGAATGGTCCGATCAGTTCTCACTCGGAGTCATCGCTTACCAGATGCTGACGGGGCGATTGCCCTACGGCGCGCAGATGGCGCGCGCAAGAACCCGGGCACAGTTTCGCAAGGTCCGCTATCTGCCGGCCTCCGGCGATGACCAAGCCGTCCCGCTCTGGATCGACGGCGCACTTCGACGCGCCGTCCATCCCATCGCCGCCAAACGTTACGAGAGCCTCTCCGAATTCGTCTTCGACCTTCGGCACCCCAATCCGGCCTATGTCGGCGACAGCCGGACGCCCCTGATCGAGCGCAATCCGCTGCTGTTCTGGAAAGCAACGACTGCGCTGCTCGCGATCGCAGTCGTCATCCTGCTCGCGGCTCGCCACGGCGGCTGGTAGGCGGGCCTGCCGGCCGCCACAGCTCAGGCGGGTTCAGGCGCGATCGCGCCGAGCGGCCTCGGCGCCGCGCCGGCTCCCGGCTTCATGCGGAAATCGTAGGTCATGAAGTGCCATGGCCCGACGGCCAGCTTGCCGTCCGGCATCACCGCGTCGCTGCGCCGCTCCACTTGGGCGACGAGGTCGTTCTTGACGCCAAACACGACATCGCTGTCGAGATATTCGTCACCGCCGACGAAGACGTGGGTGATCAGCGGCTCGTAGCCCTTGGCGTCCACCAGGAAATGCACATGAGCCGGCCGCATCGGATGGCGTTTGGTGCTCAGGATCATCTGTCCCACCGGACCGTCGGTCGGGATCGGATAGCTGCAGGGCAGGATGGTGCGGAAGAAAAAGCGACCATCCGCATCGGTGATGAAGCGCGCCCGCGACGACGGACCATCGCTCGCGTAGGACGGCCGCTGCGAATCGTAGAAGCCCTCGTCGTCGGCATGCCAGACATCGACCGCGGCGCCTGCCAGCGGGGCACCCGACAGATCGGTGACCCGTCCCTGGACGAACATCTTCTCGCCCTTGAGATCCGCCGAGATGTCGGTGCCGTGGGGCGTCACCTTGTGCTCGCCGACATAGAACGGGCCGAGCACGGTCGTCTCCGTCGCCCCTGCCCGGTCGCGATGATTGATGGCGTCGACCAGCATCGACACGCCGAGCACGTCGGACAGCAGGATGAACTCCTGCCGGCTCGCGGTGCAGGTCTGTCCGGTGCGGGTGAGAAAGTCGATGGCGGCGGCCCACTCGTCGAAAGTGAGCTCCGTCCGGCGCACGTAATCGTGCAGCGATTTCACCAATTCCTGCAGCAGGAATTTCGCGCGCGGATCGGGTGTCCCTTCGAAGCTCGCGACGACGGCCTCCGTGAGCTCGGCCTCGTTGAATTGTGTCATTGCCAATTCCTCCCGGCGCAAAGGGTACACGACGCATCCCTGGCCTGCCATTGGACGCGGCGCGTTTTTCGGCTATCACCCGGAACAAACGGCATGTGCGGCCGATCCTCGCGCAGGCCGCCAGAAACCGATCATAGCGGAGACGCCCGATGCTCGCCCCGACACCCGCCTCGCCCGAAACCGTCGGCATGTCGAAAGCCGCGCTCGATCGCATCGATGCCCATCTGCGGCAGCGCTATATCGAGGCCGGCCGCTTTCCCGGGACGCAGTTGATGGTCTATCGCCGCGGCAAGATCGTGCATGCGAGCTCGCTCGGCTATGCCGACGTCGAGCGCAAGGTCCCGGTCAGGGACGACACGATCTACCGCATCTATTCGATGACCAAGCCGATCACCTCGGTCGCCTTCATGATGCTGGTCGAGGAAGGCAAGGTCGCGCTCGACGAGCCGGTCGCGAAATACATTCCGGAGTGGAAGAATCTGGGCGTGTTCGTCGCCGGCACCGCGCCGGCCTTTGTCAGCCGGCCGCCGGCGCGGCCGATGCTGATCGTCGACCTCTTGCGCCACACCTCCGGCCTCACCTACGGCTTCCAGCAGCGCTCGAACGTCGATGCCGCGTATCGCGACGCCAAGATCGGCGCGGTCGAAAAGGCGGGAACGCTGCAGTCGATGATCGACGACCTGTCGCGCATTCCGCTGGAGTTCTCGCCGGGGGAAGCCTGGAACTACTCGGTCTCCACCGACGTGGTCGGCTATCTCGTCGGCAAGATCGCCGACAAGCCGTTCGAGCAAGTGCTGAAAGACCGCATCTTCGATCCGCTCGGCATGAGCGACACCGACTTCCACGTCCCCGCCGCGAAGGCGCACCGGCTGGCGGCGTGCTACTCGGCCGATGCCGGCGGCGCCTTGTCGTTCCACGCGGCCGATCGCAAGGGCGGCCTGACCTTGCAGGACGATCCCGCCACCAGCTCTTTCTTGAGCCCGCCCGACTTCATCTCAGGCGGCGGCGGTCTGTGCTCGACCACGGCGGACTATCTGACGTTCTGCCGCGCGCTGGTCAATGGCGGCGAGCTCGGCGGGGTCAGGCTGCTGGGCCCGAAGACGCTGAAGCTGATGACCTCGAACCATCTGCCGGGCGGCGTCGACCTGCCGGCGCTGTCGCGCTCGATGTTCGCGGAAGCAGCCTATAACGGCATCGGCTTCGGTCTCGGCTTCTCGGTGACGATGGATCCGGCCAAGACGCTCATTCCAGGCAGCGCCGGAGAATATGCCTGGGGCGGTGCGGCCTCCACCGCGTTCTGGATCGATCCGGCCGAGGAGCTGATCACGATCTTCATGACCCAGGTGCTGCCGTCGAGCGCCTATCCGATCCGCCGCGAGTTGCGCACGATGGTGTACGCGGCAATCACAGAGAGCAACGTCTAAGAGCGCTGTGGCGGTAAAGCCGCTCAGGGAACCGGCGATCGCCGCGCGTTGCGCTTGGCGTGCACGCCGTGCTCTCCTATGCTGACAGTCATGTGAACGGTTGCAACCGCCGAGCCCTTGCGGAGGCAGCCGCTCCAGCCTGAAATGCGCTCGCTGCACAAGTTCGCCTCCGCCCGACGCACCTCCGCCTGCGTCAGTCCCAACGGCGATCAGCAGCGCCAGCTCAAACGGGGCATCCGTGCCAAAACTCTCCCTGCCGATCCGGCTTGCTCTTCTGGTCGCAGGGACCACGCTGCCGCTCATCCTGTTCGCAGGCGGAATCGTCTTGCACAACTACATGCAGGACCGCAGCGACGCCCGTCAGCGCGTGCTGGAGACGGTGCGCAGCATTCGGCTGACGCTCGATGCGGAAATGCAGCGCATGACTGGCGGCGTCCAGGTGCTGGCGCTGACCGATGCCCTGACCACCGGCGATTTCGAACGCTTCCGGCCGATCGCGATGGGCTTCCTCGAGCAGTACGGCAAGAACGGCACGATCGTGGTCGCCGACCGCAACGGACGCCAGCTGTTCTCGTCGGCGACGACGGATACGGCTCACCTGCCGACGCGCAACAACCGCGAGATCACCCGCCGCGTGTTCGAGACCCGGCAGCCGCAATATTCCGACCTTTTCTACGGCGTCGTGAAGAAGAGCCTGATCGTCACCGTCGAGGTGCCCGTCTTTCGCGACGGCGAGGTCGTCTATGACATCTCGTTCAGCCCGCCGATCGAGATGTTCCAGACCATCCTGGAAAAGCAGCGGCCGAACCCGGACTGGACCTTGTCGCTGCTCGACCGCAAGGCGACCGTATTCGCACGCGTGCCAAATCCGGCGGACACGATAGGCAAGCAGGCCTCGCCATCGGTGTTTGATCGCATGCGCAGCGAGCAGGAGGCGACGCTGTCGAGCGTATCGCTCGAGGGCGTGCCGCTGCTGTCGAGCTTCACCCATTCCACCCTCACCGGATGGACCATCGGCGCCGGCATCGCCGAGGATTCGCTTGTGGCGCCGCTGTGGCGCAACCTCGCCGTCACCAGCCTGCTCGGCGGCATCATGCTGGCGATCGGTCTGGCCTTTGCGGTGCGGATGGCGACGACGATCGCGCGCGCCGAGATGCTGCACGACCTGCTGATCGAGGAGCTCAATCACCGGGTCAAGAACACGCTGGCGATCCTGCAGGCGATCGCGGTGCAGACCTTCCGCAGCGCCAGCCGCCATGAGCGTGAGAAGTTCGAGGGCCGGCTCGGCGCGCTCGCCGAGGCGCATAATCTGCTCAGCAAGGAGAAATGGCAGGGTTCTGAGCTGGAGGACGTGATCGAGCGCGTGCTCAAGCCCTACCGCCTCAACACGCCCGAGCGCATCAGGATCTCCGGCCCGAAGGTGGCGCTGTCGCCGCGGCTCGCCGTGGTGCTGTCGATGATCGTGCACGAGATCGCAACCAACGCCGCCAAATATGGTGCGCTCTCCAACGACACCGGCACGGTCGATCTGTCCTGGGAGCTGGCGAGCGCGGCCGACGCGGCGAAGAAGCTGCCGGCACGGCTGCGGCTGGTGTGGCAGGAAACCGGCGGGCCGGTGGTCTCGGCGCCGATCCAGCGCGGCTTCGGCTCCCGCCTGATCGTGCGCAGCGCGCGCGATCAGCTCGGCGGCGAGGCGACGGTCGACTTCCTGCCGCCGGGCGTGGTCTACACCATCACCTGCAAGCTCGACGATTGAGCCGCGTCAGCCGAACCTCTGCAGCGCCGGGAACGTCTCGAGCAGCCAGATGCTGAAGGTCGAGACCGCGCCGGTGAGAAAGCCGATGCCGGTGGCGATCATCAGCACGCCCATCGCGCGCTCGATGTTCACGAGATGGCCACGCATGCGGATGAACAGCGCCGAGAACTGTTCGATCATGAACGCCGCGACCAGGAACGGAATGCCGAGGCCGGCGGAATAGACGGCAAGAAGCCCGGCCCCCTTGGCGACTGTCGTCTCCGCGGCTGCGATCGAGAGGATCGCCGCCAGGATCGGCCCGATGCACGGCGTCCAGCCGAAGGCGAAGGCGAGCCCCATGACGTAGGCGCCCCACAGGCCGACCGGCTTGGGGATCGGCAGCCGACCTTCGCGCATCAGGAACGCGATCCGGGTCAGGCCGAGGAAGTGCAGGCCCATCACGATGATGACGATGCCGGCGAGAATGGACAACTGCTCCGACCAGGCCCGGATCAGGCCGCCGATCAGCGAAGCGCTCGCCCCCAACATCACGAACACGGTCGAGAAGCCCAGCACGAACAGTGCAGCCGAGATCATCACGGCGCGGCGCGACGCGGCCGGAGGCTCCTCGCTCTCGATGTGCTCGATCGTGGCGCCGGTGAGATAGACCAGATAAGGCGGAACCAGCGGTAGCACGCAGGGCGAAAGAAAACTGACCAGGCCAGCAATGAACGCGGCCGGAATCGATACGTTCTGGATCATGCGAGTCCCGCGATACGCCCCTCCAGGCGCAAGCCGGGGCACGACGCTTCTTGCCGCCGATGCCGGGAATACGCAACAGACGTGCCGAAGTTACGGCGGTCACCGATGATCACCGCCTGCGGGCTTTCGCGAGGACAGAGCCCGACATCCCCGGATCGGGAGCCTCATTGGCGAAGTCCCCCGCCCCGATGGGAGTGTCCGCCTCGTTCCAACCGGCTCGTCTGCGAGCCGGTGCGCGCTCACTGTGGGATCACGACATATCACAAATGCGCTAAATGCACCCTTGTGCACACATCGAACTGTGCTATTTCACCACTCGAAGCAGTGGTGGCCGGCGCTGACCCGGCTGCAGCTTCGCATCGCGCAGCTTGTCGGGATTGTCAGCTTGAACCATCTCATCGCAAAGCGATTTCAGATCGTCTTCGCTCAGACGGTTCAGCTTCATACGCAGGTCGAGGATGGCAACCGAGACCAAATGTGCCGATTCGCGATTGCCCGTTGCCGCGAGCATGGCGCGGCACTGCTCCAGGGATGCAAGCACTGCAAGCATTTGTTCGTCTGAATTGGCCACAGGCGTCGTTTCCGTTCTAGCGTGCGACGAGATCGAGCCGAGCAACTCCCGACTCGCGGATGGCTTCCAAATGCGTCATGTCCTTGCTCCCCTGCGCTTTGCCCATGCGGCTCAGTCCTGGCATGACGCAGGGTGAAGACACGCCACCGCTCCCCGGCATTCGATGAGTCAGCGCCACAATCCGTTCATCAAGATAGCATGACAACGGACCATCTTCGAATACCATTTCATTGCGGTCGAGGCAAAAACCATCGATCTTAGATTCGACTCGCGCTAAGCGTGTCCTTGTCCTACATGATGTGTCAGACCGCGCGTCTGCTGGCGGTAAGACCATGCTGCAGAGAACTGAAGGTAGCAGACTCATCGACCCTCGATCGCTCAACCAAATCATGGCACGAACGTGTCTTGCCCGTAATTTATCGGAATCACTCTAGCAGGCGGAGAGAGCTTGTATGCGCGTTGCGGCGGAACGGGGCGTTCCTCAGAAGGAACGCCAGGACCTAGCCGAGACCCCTGCGACGCTGGCGCCAGGGGAGCACGGCGACTCGTCTGCTGCGGCAGGATCGAGCATCGAACTGAGCCGAGAGAGTGGCGGCGCCAGTGGCGCCGCGGCGAGCAAGCCGGCAAGAACTGTGACGGGCCGGGCCGCCCCGGCCAAGTCAACCGTGAGCAAATCGGCGCTGGCAAGTCTCACCGACTGGGATGCAGCGCGGATCTTCCTCGAGGTTGTCAGGGCCGGCAGCTTTCGCTCCGCGGCTGAGCGGCTGACGCTCTCGATCAATGCCGTACGGCGGCGCATCGATGATTTCGAGCGGCAGATCGGCGCGACGCTGTTCACGCGCGATGTCCACGGCGCTCGGCTGACCGACGAAGGCGCGCTGGTGGTCTCCGCCGTTGAGCACATGGAGGCCGCGTCATTCGAGCTGCTGCGCGCGGGCGATGGTCTCGCCGGCGCCGCGTCGGGCGAGGTCCGGGTCGCGGTGACCGAGGGGCTCGGCACGTTCTGGCTGGCGCCCCGGCTGGTCGAATTTCAGCAGAGCTTCCCCAACGTCATGGTCGACCTCTATTGCGCGATGCGCTCGGCCGACGTGTCGCGTCACGAGGCCGATGTCGCCATCCACCTCACCCGGCCGGCGGCGCTCGACGTCAAGCTGGTCCGGCTCGGCCGCATGCACCTGATGTGCTTTGCGAGCGAGAAATATCTGGAGATATTTGGCATCCCAAAGACGATTGACGATCTCGTCAAACATCGCTTGGTTCTGCAGGTGGCGGACGAAGCCGCCGCCAACGCCGCCTTCGCCACCATCTTTCCCGGTTTTGAGCAGCGGGACCTGATCGCGATGACCACCAATGTCTCGAGCGCCAATTACTGGGCGGTGGCGCACGGCGCCGGTATTGGAGTCTTCCCAACCTACGCGAGTGCCCTGGGCGGGAAGATCATACCGCTTGAGGTTGATCTCAAGTGGTCCTACGACATCTGGCTGTCTTACCATGCCACCACTGGACGCATCCCTAGGGTGCGTCACATGATCGACTGGCTGGTGGAGGCCTTTAACCCTGGCAAATACCCGTGGTTTAAGGACGAATTCATCCATCCACAGCAACTTAAAACAGTATATATGGGTGAACCCCTGACCCATCTTTTCGGGGGCTTTCCGATGGAAGGACGGTAAAATCAGTATGAACAAATCAGCGGCAAAGAAAATGAAGCAGCGCAGTGCGGGCAAGCCCGACATCGAGCTCGGCAAGCGGATTCGCCTGCGGCGTGTAGAGCAGAAGATCTCGCAGGCTGAGCTCGGCGAGAAGCTCGGCGTGAGCTTCCAGCAGGTCCAGAAGTACGAGAAGGGCGTCAACCGGGTCGGCGCTGCGCGTCTGCAGCAGATCGCCACCGCGCTCGACGTGCCCGTGACGTTCTTCTACGACGGCGACAGCAAGGCCCGTGAGGTCGAGAGCCTCCTGTTCCTGGACAGCGCCTTCAGCCTGCGGTTGCTGCGCGCCTACAGCAAGATCAAGGACCAGACGGTACAACGTCAGCTGGTATCCTTGATGGAATCGATCGCAGCGAACGAAGAATAGGCAAGGCTGTCTGATCCGTCAGACACGTCTGCCCGTGATGGATATGGGCCATCTTCGCTCGAGGGCGCAACTTGGGGGCGCCAGGCGATCTGCCAGCTCGGGCGAGTTCACTGCCTCGGCTCAAGGCCGAGCGATCGGCGTGGCCGACACACCGGCCCTTCTCGTCCGCCCAGCGATCGCTGCGCGGTCTGAGGCTTCGTCGCCTTTATTTTTTCGTGCTCCCCTGCCGTCATAGGAAGTGGCGGCATGCCGGCGTTTCGGTCCCGTCCGGCCGACGCTGATCGTGAAGGGCTCGCGTTCTCTCCTGGACGATCCGTGCACAGGTCGAGAGCATCGGCCCGGACGTCCCTTGCCTGCCCATCATGTCCTGAACTCACATTGACGCCGTCACCGGCGCGGTGAACGATGCCGGCCGCCTGCCCTCCTGCCGACGGACCCTTCATGCCGACCATCTCCGAGCTCCCCACCACCTTCGCTGGGGACAAGATCCTCATGACCAGAGCGGGCGATGGCGTCGGCATCATCACCTTCAACAACCCGGACAAACGCAATGCGATGTCGCTGGAGATGTGGGAGGGGCTCGGCCAGGCGCTGGTGGCGCTGCGCGACGACGAGGCGATCCGGGTCGTGGTGCTGACCGGCGCCGGCGACAAGGCCTTCGTGTCCGGCGCCGACATCAGCCAGTTCGAGCAGAGCCGCCACAATGCCGCAGCCTCCGAGGCCTATGCCGAGCGAAGCGCCGCCCAGCGGGCGCTGCTCGCCGGCTACCCGAAGCCGACGATCGCCTGCATCCGCGGCTTCTGCCTCGGCGGCGGCCTGCAGATCGCGATGCTGACCGACATGCGCTTCGCCGCCGCGGACAGCCAGTTCGGCATCCCCGCCGCCAGGCTCGGCATCGCCTACGGTTACGACGGCCTCCGCAATCTGGTGTCCCTGGTCGGCCCGTCGCAGGCGCGGCTGCTGCTCTATACGGGCCTGCGGATCGATGCCGCGGAGGCGCTGCGGATCGGCCTCGTCGATCGGATGATGAGCATCGACGAGCTGCTGCCGGCCACGCTGGAGATCGCCCGCACCATTGCCGGCAATGCGCCGCTGGCGGTTAAGGCCGCCAAGATCACCATCGCCGAAGTGCTGAAGGACGAAAGCCGCCGCGACACAGCCGCGATCAAGCGGATTGGCGATGCCTGCATGGATTCGGAGGATTTCCGCGAGGGCCGCCGCGCCTTCATGGAGAAGCGCAAGCCGGCCTTCAAGGGACGCTAATTAAATCATGATGCGCTTCCAAGAAAACGCATCATGATCCTATCTCTCATTGTTTGAGCATGATCGTTTCGGAAACCGGTTCCCACTTTTCCGGATCATGCTCTAAAGCGCCTCCAGCACCGCCTTCGTGACGTCGATCGTGCCGGCATTGCCACCGAACTCGAACGGCTTGAGGCCGGATGCATAGACCTGGTCGACGGCCTGCTCGATCCGCTGGGCCGCCTCGGCTGCGCCCTCGATGCCATGGGTGTCCGCCAGCCAGTCCAGCATCATCGCGGCCGACAGGATCATCGCGGTCGGGTTGGCCTTGCCCTGCCCCATGATGTCGGGCGCAGTGCCGTGGCAGGGCTGGAACACCGCATGGCGGTCGCCGATGTCGGCCGAGGGCGCCATGCCCATGCCGCCGACGAGGCCGGCGGCGAGATCGGAGAGGATGTCGCCGAACATGTTCTCGGTGACCAGGACGTCGAAATCCCAGGGGCGCTTCACCAGCATCAACGCGCACGCATCGACGTAGAGATGATCTGCCTTCACATCCGGATGAAGCTGAGCGACCTCGTCGAAAATCTTGCGGAAGTAGGCGAAGGCCTTGAAGACGTTGGCCTTGTCGACGCAGGCTAATGTCCCCGAGCGGCCGCGATCCTTGCGGCGGGCGGCGAGCTTGAAGGAGAAGTTGAAGAGCCGCTCGGACGTCCTGCGGGTGATGACGAGCGTCTCGCGCGCCTCCTCATGTGTCACCACACCTTTGCCCATCGAGGCGAACAGGCCCTCGGTCGACTCGCGGATGACGACGAAGTCGATGCCGTGCTCGGCGGCGCCGACGATCGGGCTCGGCACGCCCGGAATCAGCCGCGCCGGCCGCACGCCGGCATAGAGATCGAAATGGAAGCGCAGCTCGATCTGCGGCGCGATCTCGGTGTTGTCGGGATAGCGCACCGACGGCAGGCCGCAGGCGCCGAGCAGGATCGCGTCCGCCTGCTCGCACAGCCGGATCGTGGCGTCGGCGATCGAGACCCCGGTCGCAAGATAGTTGGTGGCGCCGGCCTGGGCCTCGGTGAAACGGAACGACAGGCCGGCCCTGGCCTCGACCTTGCGCAGCACCTCGAGCGCTGGCGCCATGACCTCCGGCCCGATGCCGTCGCCGGGAAGGACTGCGATGTGGAGTGCGTTGGTGGAGGGCATGTTTTCTTCGCAATACGAGTGAGTTAGCTCGGTCATTGCGAGCGAAGCGACGCAATCCAGGGCTCAGGTTGAGACTCTGAATTGCTTCGTCGCTTCGCTCCTCGCAATGACGGGAGTGGCTGGGAGTTACGGCGTCAGCACGGCGCGGCCGACGAGTTGGCCCTTCTGCAGCTCGCGCAGGGCATCGTTGGCCTTGGCGAGCGGCATCGGCGTCACCGGGATCGGCGCGATGTTCTTGGCGCGGACCAGGTCGAGCAGCTCCTTCGTCTCGCGGAGATTGCCGACATAGCTGCCCTGGATGGTGACCGCCTTGATCGGAATGAGCGGCAGCGCCCACGGCGCACCGCCGCCAAACAGGCCGACGATGACCAGCTTGCCGCCCTTTGTCAGGCAGTCGAAGCCGAGCTGCGCGGTGGCGGCATTGCCGACCAGGTCGATGACGGCCCGGATCGGCTCGCCTGCAGCCTTGTTCAATTGCTCGAGCGCGTCTGGCGCCTTGCCGTCGACCGCCGCCAGCGCGCCGGCCGCCAACGCGGCCTCGCGCTTGCGCGCGTCGATATCGACCACGATCGCGCCCTTGCCGCCCATGGCCTTCAACAGCGACAGCGCCATCAGCCCGAGCCCGCCGGCGCCGAAGATCACGATCGGCGTGTCGAAATCCTTCTCGACCTTCTTGAGCGCGCTGTAGGTCGTCACGCCCGAGCAGGCGTAAGGCGCGGTCGTCACCGGATCGAGCCCCTTGAGATCGATCAGGTGGCGCGGATGCGGTACCGTCATGTGGTCGGCATAGCCGCCGTCGCAATAGACGCCGAGCGAGGCCGGCTTCAGGCACATGTTCTCGTCGCCGGCCAGGCACGTGGCGCATTTGCCGCAGCCGATCCAGGGATAGACCAGCACGACGTCGCCGACCTTCAGCCCGCCCTTCTCGGCTTCGGTGACCTCGGGCCCGAACGCCACGATCTCACCGGCGCTCTCATGGCCCATGGTCCGCGGCAGCGACACGCCGCGATCCTTGAGGGACAGCGGCTTGCGGCCGTGGCCGAGATCATAGCCGCCTTCCCAGATGTGCAGATCGCTATGGCAGACGCCGGCCGCCTTCACCTTGATCAGCACCTGTTTGCCGAAGGGCTGCGGTGTCGGCTCGTCGACCTCGGTCAGCGGTGCATTGAAATCGGTGACCTTGAAGCTCTTCATGCTTTCACTCCCGTAGTCCGATGCGGGCGGGCCCAGACGGCGCATCGACGGGACGAGCGGCGAGGCTGCGCGCGGCAACGTCGCCTTGGACCTCCTCCCGGCATGAGCGCGTCCGGCTGGTCCGGACTGTTCTTGCGATATCGCGACATTGGCTGGAAACGCGAGGAGCGGCAAGGCTGCGCGCAACATGTGCGGTCATGGCAGCCCTGCAGCGGATTGGCTCACGAGCTCAAGGTCTTGCAGCGTCGCTTACGCCAGCCCCCCGCAGGATTTCCACGGTGTGCTCTCCGAGGCTTGCAGCCCGCGGGCCCGCCGCAACCTTTGCCTCCGACATCCGGAACGGCAGGTTGACGACCTTGAAGGTCCCGGCGGCATCCTCCACGTCGGCCAGCGCGCCGCGATGCGCGATCTGCGGATCAGCCAGCGCATCGGCCACGCTGCGGTAGGCCGAGCTGGGCACGCCGCCCGCGTTCAATGCCTCCAGGCATTGGGCGACGTTGAGCCGGCGCGACCAGGCCTCGACGCCATCCATCAGCGCGCCCCAGTTTGCCCGCCGGTCGGAATATTTTGCGAATCTGGGATCATCGACCCAGTCCGGATGTCCGATCACTGTCATCAGGTTCTGGAACGTCTTCTCGCTGGCGATGGCGATCATCACGAAGCCGTCGCGACACTCCGCCGGGCCGAAGGTCGGCCGCGACGGCTGCGCGACGGGAAATTGCGACCATTGGATCTCGTTCAAGGTCAGGCTCAGCATCGATTCCAGCATCGAGCAGTCGATGTGCTGGCCGCGGCCGGTGCGCTCGCGCTGATACAGGGCGGAGGCGATGGCGCCGAAGGCATAGGTCCCCGTCACCACGTCGGCATGATAGATGCCGCAATAATCGGGCCGGCTGCGCCCCGGCTGGTAGGCGAGATGCGCCATGTCATAGCCCGAGGCCGCGTGGATCACCGGCGCATAGGCCGGAAGCTCCGCCGAGGGGCCGGTCTGGCCGTAGCCGGAGATCGAGCAGTAGATCAGCCGCGGGTTCACTTTGCGCAAGGTCGCATCGTCGAGCCCGAGCCGCTGCATCACGCCGGGGCGGAAATTCTCGACCAGGATGTCGGCACCTGTGACGAGCCGACGCACCGCGTCGCCGCCATCGCGCGATTTCAGATCGAGCACGACACTCTTCTTGCCGACGTTGAGCTGACCGAAGGCGGTGGAGCAGCCGCCGCGCATCGGAGGCCGGATGCGCATGGTTTCACCTTCGGCTGACTCAATCTTGATCACCTCCGCACCCATGTCTGCAAGCATGCGTGCACAATGCGGGCCGGCGATCGTGGTCGAAAAATCCAGGACGCGCAGCCCCGCGAAGCATCCTGTCAAACGGCTCTCATCGTTTCCAACTAGACTCACGAGCGCAGCTCCCTGGTGGAGTTCTCTTTTCCGCACGCCGAAGCCGGCATGATCCACTTCCTCTTCGCCGATTCACGAAGCGTAAGCCATCGGGCGCGGTGCGTGGGGAGTCTAGTTCGAACCATTCGATGTCGAAAGCGTTTGGCCTTCCGCCGCGGTGGGGCGACGCTTTTCTGTCACGACTGAATTTGGACCTTTTCTTGCATAGGACGAACATGGGGCTTGATCGAGGACATCTCTTGCGGGTTCTGTTCGTTACGACCGAAATGGACGATTTCGTCCGGGTGGGCGGACTGGCTGCCGTTTCGGCGGCACTTCCCCGGGCACTACGCTCACACACCGACGTCAGGATCATGCTGCCCGGCTACCGGGACGTGATCGAGCAACTCACTCACATCGAGATCGTCGGCCAATGCGCTCCTCTGGCAGAGATGCCAGCCTGCGCGCTGGGACGGTCTTCGACCCGCGACGGCCTGCCGGTCTACGTCCTGCTCTGCGACGAGCTCTATGACCGTCCGGGCAATCCTTACGGCGACGAGAACGGGCAGGACTGGGCGGACAACGACATCCGCTTCGGCCGTCTCGCCGCCGCCGCCGCCGAGCTGGCGGCGGGCACGCTGGATGAGAACTGGGCAGCCGATCTGGTGCACGCCAACGATTGGCAGGCCGCATTGGTGCCGGCCTATCTGGCATGGCGCGGGGTCGAGGTTCCCTCGATCCTGACCATCCACAACCTCGCCTATCAGGGCCTGTTCCCGCGCGAGTCGCTGCGCCGGATCGGCGCCCCCGAATCCTCGTTCCACATCGACGGTCTGGAGTTCTACGACAAGCTGTCCTTTCTCAAGGGCGGCCTGGTCTATGCGTCGCATCTCACCACGGTCAGCTCGACCTACGCCCAGGAGATCACGACGCCCGAGCTCGGCTGCGGGCTGGAGGGCCTGCTCCGGCAGCGCTCCAATGCCCATGAGCTGACCGGCATTCTCAACGGCATCGACGAGAGCTGGGATCCCCGTTACTGCCAGCAGCTGGCGCAGCCCTTCGCCGCCGGCGACTGGAAGGGCAAGAAGGCCAACGCCGACTACGTCCGCAAGCAGTTCGGCCTCGCCGTGTCGCGCGGTCCGATGTTCGGCATCGTCGCGCGCCTCGTCCATCAGAAGGGCATCGACCTGGTGCTGGAAGCCGCCGACGAGATCGTCGGCGCCGGCGGCCAGATCGTGGTCACCGGCACCGGCGAGCCCGCCATCGAGCGCGCGCTGTTGGAGGCTCACCGCCGCCGGCCGGACGCGATCGGGGTCGCCATTGGCTTCAACGATGCGCAGGCGCGGCGCATCTTCGCCGGCAGCGACTTCACCCTGATGCCGTCGCGCTTCGAGCCCTGCGGCCTGAGTCAGATGTATGCCCAGCGCTTCGGCTCGCTGCCGATCGGCCACCAGACCGGCGGCCTCGCCGAGACCATCACCGATGGCGAGACCGGATTCCTGTTCGAGAAGCCGTCGGCGGAATCCTTCCTCGGCGGGGTGAAGCGCGCATTCTCCGCGTTCACCAGCACCGAGCGACTGAACGCGATGCGGCTGTCGGCGATGGCACGCTCCTTCAGCTGGAACCTGTCGGCCGCCTGCTACAACGCGCTGTACCGGAAGATGCTGGCGTCGTAGCCCGCTCCCGTTGCCCGGATGAGCGAAGCGACATCCAGGTTCATCTCATCCTGTCGAACAGGCCCCGGATATCGCTTCGCTCATCCGGGCTACGGTCAAACAACAAAAGCCCGGACGTCGTCCGGGCTTTTTCTTGTGCGCTTGAAAGGCGGGCTTCTTACGCTGCGCGGACCGCTTCCAGGAAGCTGCCGACCTCGCGCTTGAGCCGGTTGGAATCTCCGGCGAGCGACTTGGCCGATGACAGCACCTCGGCGGAGGCCGAGCCGGTCTGCGAGGCGCCGCGCTGCACGTCCGTGATGTTGGACGAGACCTGCTGGGTGCCGTGGGCGGCCTGCTGCACGTTGCGGGAGATTTCCTGCGTCGCAGCCCCCTGCTCTTCGACCGCCGCCGCAATGGCCGCGCCGATCTCGGCAAGCCGCTCGATCGTCGAGCTGATCGCCTGGATCGAATTCACCGATTCCTGCGTCGCGGCCTGCACGCCTGAGATCTGCTGCGAGATCTCCTCGGTCGCCTTCGCCGTCTGCTCGGCCAGCGCCTTGACCTCGGTCGCGACCACCGCGAAACCGCGCCCGGCGTCGCCCGCGCGCGCCGCCTCGATGGTGGCGTTGAGTGCGAGCAGATTGGTCTGTCCGGCAATGCTGTTGATGAGCTCGACGACGTCGCCGATGCGGGCTGCGGCCTGCGACAATTCAGCGACGCGCCCATTGGTCTGGCGCACCTGCTGCACGGCGTCGCCGGCCATGCGCGCCGACGCCTGGACCTGACGGCTGATCTCGGTCACCGACGAGGAGAGCTCCTCGGTGGCGGAGGCGACCGACTGAACGTTGGCGGAAGCTTCCTCCGACGCAGCCGCCACCACCGTGCTGAGCTCCTGCGAGCGGTTGGCGGTGTTTGTCAGCATATCCGCTGACGTTTCGAGGCCCGAGGCCGCCGACGACACGGTGTTGACGATGTCGGCGATCGTCGACTCGAAGTTGCGCGTCAGCGCATCCAGCCGCCGGGCCCGGTCGATCTGCGCCTGCGCGTCGCGCTGCGCGGCCTCGTCCGAGGCCTTCTTGGCGATCAGCGCATCCTTGAAGATCTTCAGGGCGCGCGCCATCGCGCCGATCTCGTCCTTGCGGGACTCGTTCGGAATGTCGGCGCTCAGCTCGCCGTTGGCGAGCCGCAGGGTCACGCCGGTCAGTCCGACCAGCGGGCCGACGACGCCACGGACGATGCCGATGACCACGGCGACCGACACGATCGCCACCAGCAGCAGAACGCCGAGCGCGATGAACAGCCGCAGCCGCGCCGCGCCAATGGCCTGATCGATGGCCTGATGCGCGGACTTGAGCGCCGCATCGCGCAGCACGATGACGTTGTTCAGCATCGGCGTCGTCCAGCGGCCCCACTCCTCCGCCGTGACCGGCGACGGCTGTCCGTCGCGCCCCGCCGTGACGAGTTGACGGTAGCGCTGTTCGCCCGCGCCCATCAGGGTCGTGCGAACGTGCTCGAGCGCTGCGGACACTTCCGGCGTATTGCGAACGCTGCGCGCCGCAAGCTCGATCTGCTGCCACAGCAACGTCACCTGGCCGCTCTGCTCGGTCACCTCGGCAAGACGCGCCGGGGTCCAGCTGGTGTTCTGGATGAAGAAGCGCAACACGGCGGAGCGCGCGCCATTGATCGTGCGCATCGATTGCGCCAATTGCGCAAGCTGGGCCGACGGCAACAGGTTCTCGATCTCGCCGCCGGCCCGCGACAGCTCGATCGCGGACTCGTCGATGGCGGCATTCAGAGACTCGGCCGCGCGACCGAGACCATCCGTGGTCGTCGCCTGGATGTTCGCCGGACGCTGCGCGGCCGGAAGCGGTGCCGCGCTGCGCGCCGCGGAACGGACGCCGCGCAATGTCGTCGCTGCGGCATCGAGATTGGTGGTCGGCAGTCCCGCTACTTCCGCGGCGGTCTTGGCCTGGACCAGCGACTCGTCCGTCGTGGCGATGGCCTTGTCGAGCTTGGCGACATCATCCGCCGAGGCGGACCCGGCCGCCGCGAGCAGATTCCACTGGCCGCGCTCGAGCGGGATCTGCGCATTGACCTTCAGTGCCAGCTCGAAGGCGTCCAGAACCCGGGCCGCCTGCTCGCGCTTGCGCAAGTCGCCCCACCCGCTCCACGCGAGCGCAAAGGCGAAGGCCATCGCGAAAAATCCGGTCAGCAGATTGCCGGCGAGAATTTTCCATTTGAGGCTGACCGCACCGGTCTCCGGCTCAACCGTCTCATTCTGCAGCACCGCGCGTTCGGACATTGGCCAATCCCAATCAAATACCGCTGCCCGGCCGGTCACGCTCGCATCGGCCGATACGCGCTTGCGCAGCGGCCCTCCGGCGACGTCTTCGCACGGTCGGCAAACAAGGATCGCGGCGACGCCGCCGCGCCATAATGATTAAGAACGAATGGCGACTAATCCCTTAAACTGAGTTGATCCGAGCGGTATCGGAATGCCGAGATGCCGCACTAATCGGATCGACTCAGCGCATCGGCCCCTCTACTCCGCAGCCGCTGCGAGCGTCACCGACGAATCGCGTAACACCTCGCCGGAGAGCGGATCGTGCTCGCCCGACCAGGGCCTGCGCTCCAGGATGTTGCACGGGCGGGTCGTGGCTCTCGTCCTCATGAATGCCGTCGCCCGTCATCGGGCGTTCGCATTGCACGCGCGGCCTGCGCTGCTTGAGAAATGCCGTTGTCCAATCGCGATGATAGCGCCTGCCTATCGATAGCGACGCTGATCTTCGTTCAGCGGGGCGAGACCATCGCCAGCAACTGCGCCGAGCAGGCATCGCCGCCGCGCTCGCGGTCGCGGGATGTCTGGCGCGTTGGCTGACGCTGCCGGGCGTTCAGGACCGGCTCGGCGCGGGCTCGGATTGAGCCGGCGGGGCCTGCTCATCGTCGTCGGCGATCGCGCGCCAAGCCGCCCCTTCGAGATCGTCGTACTGGCCGCTCTTCAGCGACCAGAGAAAGCCGACCAGACCGGCAAGGCCGAGCGCCAAAGCGAGCGGAACGAGAATGATCATCACTTCCATGACACGGCCTCCCCAGCCACCTTGCGGGCACGCAGCGCATTCAGCATGACGATGATCGATGAGCCGGACATCGCGGCTGCCGCGATCAGCGGGGTGACGACGCCGCTGATCGCAAGCGGCACCGCCAGGACGTTATAGCCGACCGCGAGCCACAGATTCTGCCGCATCAGATGCAGCGCCTTGCGCGCGTAGTCGATCGCGGCCAGCACCGGCGCCAAGGGACGACCGAGAAAGACGAGATCGGCGGTGGCCTGGCTGAGATGCGCGGCCGAAATCGGCGACATCGAAACGTGCGCGGCGGCGAGCGACGGCGCATCGTTCATGCCGTCGCCGACCATCATGACCTTGACCCCGGCCCGCTTCAGCTCCTCGATGCGCGCGATCTTGTCGGCCGGCGTCACGCCGGCGCGCCACTCGCTGATGCCGAGCGCCATGGCGGCTGCGGCCACCGCCGCCTCGCGATCGCCCGAGAGGATCTCGACCTTGATGCCGCGCCGCTGCAGGCCGGCGACGATCTTGGCAGCGTCAGGGCGCAGGCCCTGGCGCACCGAGAACAGGTACTTGCTATCGCCGCGGCTGAAGGCAACCACCGAAGCCTCGGGATCGACGCTGCTGGTCTGCGCAACCAGCGCCTCCGCGCCGCAGAAAGCCGGACGCCCCAGCCTGATTTCGACGCCGTCGACGACGGCGCGGACACCCTGCCCCGGCTCCTCGACCGCGCCCATCAGCGGCGAACGCGCATTGGCAGCCTGGGCCACCGCCGCCGCCACCGGATGATGGCTCGACAGCGCGAGCTGGCCGGCCAGTGCGAACACGTCTGCAGGAATGTCGGCGGCGTTGACGACCTCGAGCTCCGGCAGCGTCAAGGTGCCGGTCTTGTCGAAGATGACTTGATCGGCCTCGGCGAGGCGCTCGATCGCATCGCCCGCATTGAGCAGCACGCCGGACTTGAACATCGCGCCAGAAGCCACGGTCTGCACCGTCGGAATCGCGAGCCCGAGGGCGCAGGGACAGGTGATGATCAGCACGGCGATGCCGGTGACGATGGCGTCGTGCCAGCTCGCCCCCATCAGCACCCAGCCGAGCACGGTGAGCGCTGCGGTCGCATGCACCACCGGCGCATACAGCCGCGAGGCGCGGTCGGCCAGCCGCATGTAGCGCGAGCGGGCCTGCAGCGCGTTGTCGAGCAGGCGCGTGATCTCGGCGAGCAAGGTGCCCTCGGCGGCGGCCGAGACCCGGACGCGCAGCGTGCCGGAAATGTTGAGCGAACCCGCATAGACCGCGGTGCCCTGCTCGGCCGGCACGTAGAGCGTCTCGCCGGTGATCAGGCTCTGGTCGATCTCGGAGCGGCCCTCGACGACCACGCCGTCGACCGCGCAGCGCTCGCCGGGACGCAGCAGCACCAGATCGCCGGCGCGAACAGCGGCGACCGGCACCTCCGAAATCTCGTCGGGGCCGATGAACTTGGTCGCGGTCTCCGCCTTCAGCGCGGCCAGATTGCCGGCGACGGCGCGGGTCTTCCGCCGCATGTTCTGGTCGAGATAGCGGCCGACCAGCAGGAAGGTCAGCAGCATGATCGCGGCGTCGAAATAGGCGTGCTCGGCGTGATGAAACGTCTCGACGATCGACATGCCCAAAGCCAGGATCACGCCGATGCAGATCGGCACGTCCATGTTGACGTTACCGGTCTTCAAGGCACGCCAGGCGGAGCGGAAGAACGGCTGGCCGGCATAGGCCGCGGCCGGCAGCGCGATCACGGCCGACAACCAGTGGAAGAAGTCGCGCTGCTCGGGCAGCATGTCGCTGACATTGCCGGACCAGACCGGGATCGACAGCATCATCACGTTCATGGTCGCGAACGCCGCGACGCCAAGACAGCGCAGCAGGAAGCGCGACTCCTCGGCCTCGGTGGCTTCCGCACTCGCCTTCTCGAACGGATAGGCCTTGTAGCCGAGCTCGGCGAGCCGATCGATGAACTTGGCCGGATCGAGCGTGCCCTGCTTCCATTCCAGCGCGACGCGGCGGTCGGTGAGATTGACGCGCGCCAGCGTCACGTCGGGCAGCGCGGAGAGGCCGCGCTCGATCTTGGCCATGCAGCCGGCGCAGCTGACGCCTTCGACCGCGAGGTCGATATGCTTCAGCCCTGCCCCGAGATCCTTGACGTAGTGAGAGAAGTCACGCGTCGCATGCATGATCGAAATCCCTTCAGTTCAGCAGCACGCGGTTCTTCGACATGAACAGGCGTCGGCCGCTGGAATCGCCTTCGAGCACGAGGTCCCACTGGCCCGGCGCGATCGCCTCCGCCGTGCCGCGATAGATGCCGATGCCGACCTCGGCGAGCGCGACCTCCTGATCCGCGCGCTTGTCGGCGGGACGCTCGAGCCGGCCCTGGAAGGTCAGGCCCGAGACGGGATTGCCGCTCGCGTCGCGCGCGTTGACCTGCAGAATGGCGGCGCCGCCGGCGCCACGCTCGATATGCGCCTCGACCTGCCAGCGCCGCGCCTCCTGGGCGCGCGCCGCCGCGATCTCCTTTTCGTAGCCGAGGCTGGCGCTGTAGGCGCTGTCGACCTCAGTGCCCGGCAAGGTCGAGATCGCCATCTTCATCATGTAGACGTTGACCCCGATCACGGTCCCGAAGAAGGCAAGGAGCATCGCGAGCACCATGCCTCCGGTCAGCTGGAAAGAAGGATTGGAACGGCTGGCCATTGACAGGCTCCTTGCTTACGGGCTGACGAAATTGTCGGTGGCGGAGGCGACGACGCCGAGACCGATATCCGTCACGTGGAACTTCACCGGGATGGACTTCGCAGGATTGCTCTCCTCGGGCGCGGTCACCAGGAGGCGCAGCTCCTCGGTCTGGTCGCGGCCGACCACGATCATCGGTCGGTCCGGCGTGACGGAGTCGGCTCCGACGACGTGAACGGTCGAATTGACGGGACCCTCGATGTCGATGGCGATGACGCGATCGAAGCCGTGCTTATTGAGGACGCGCACCGTATAGGCATTGCGGATCGAGCCGTCGGATAGCTTGATCGCAATCGGATTGCGATCGTGCAGCACGTTGACCTCGAGCAGCGACCGGGTCGCGAGCTTGTAGGCCATGGCACCGCCGACCGCGGCGATGATCGCGGCATAGACGATGGTCCGCGGGCGCACGAGCTTGTAGATCGGCGGCTTGCCTTCCTGCCGGCGATGGATGTTGATGTCGTTGTCATAGCCGATCAGCCGCGTCGGGCGGCCGATCTTGGTCATGACGGTATCGCAGGCGTCGATACAGAGGCCGCACTGGATGCAGTCCATCTGGGCGCCGTCGCGGATGTCGATGCCGGTCGGGCACACCGCCACGCATTGCTTGCAATCGATGCAGTCGCCGGCCGGCTGGCCGAGCGCGCGCAATTCGGCGGCCTTCTTGACCGACATGCGGCTCTCGCCTCGGTCGTAGCGGTAGGTGACGTTGAGCGCCCATTCATCGGTCAGTGCCGCCTGGATGCGCGGCCACGGGCACATATACACGCAGACCTGCTCGCGCATGAAGCCGGCGAGCGTATAGGTCGTCGCGGTCAGGATCGCGATCCAGACATAGGCGAGCATCGGCCCCTGGAAGGTGATGAGATCCTTCACGAGCGTCGGCGCATCGCTGAAATACAGCACCCAGGCGCCGCCGGTCCACCACGCGATCATCAGCCAGATCGAATGCTTGAGCACGAGCTCCGAGATCCGCTCCAGTTTCATCGGGTCGTTGGAGGCATCCTTCTTCATGCGCTCCCGGCGGTCGCCCTCGATCAGGCGCTCCACCGCGTAGAACAGGTCGGTCCACACTGTCTGTGGGCACAGATAGCCGCACCAGATGCGGCCGCCGATCGCGTTCATCAGGAACAGGCCGATGGCGGCGATGATCAGGAGGCCGGTGAAGTAGTACACCTCCTGCGGCCATAGCTCGATGAAGAAGAAATAGAAGCGGTGGTTCGGGAAGTCGATCAGCACCGCCTGGTCGGGCGCGCCGAAGCCGCGATTCCAGCGCACGATCGGCAGGAAATAATAGACACCGAGACAGAAGCCCATCAGGCCCCATTTGATCCGGCGGAAGGTTCCTGAGACGCTCTGTGGATAGACCTTCTTGTGCGCGGCATAGAGCGGACCGTAATCGTCCACCGGCTGCAGGTCCTGAGGCTTCAGGTCGTCCGGTCTTACCGTCTGGTTCATGGCTGGCGGGTCATGGCTGGGGGATCTTCTCGCAGTTGCGGCCGAAGGTATTCCCACCTCCGGCCGCGCAGTTGATCCAGCTCAATTGAAGGAAAGGTTCCGTTGGATTTCCGTTACTTTCCTCCGCCCAGCGAGTGGACGTAGACGGCCATCGCCTTGATCGTGGTCGGGTCGAGACGGCCCTCCCAGGCCGGCATGACACCGGCGCGACCGTTGGTGATGGTCTCGATTAGGGTCACCTCGTCGGAACCGTAGAGCCAGATCTTGTCGGTCAGGTTCGGCGCCCCGAGGTCCGGATTGCCCTTGGCGTTGTCGCCATGGCAGGCCGCGCAGTTTTCGGCGAAGACCTTGGCGCCGGCCTTGGCGTCATAACCCGGCCGGGTCGGCAGGCCCGCCAGCTCCCGAACGTAGTTGGCGACCGTGACGATCTCCGCCGGCTTCAGGACACCGTCCTTGCCGAAGGCGAGCATCTGGCCCTCACGCGTCTTCGGGTGACCCGAGCGCACGCCGTACAGCAGGGTCTGCTGGATCTGCTCCAGCGAGCCGCCCCACAGCCAGTCGTCGTCGTTCAGGTTCGGGAAGCCCTTGGCGCCGGCCGCGCCGGTCCCGTGGCAGGCGGCGCAATTGTCGCCGAACACGGTCTTGCCCTTGGCACGCGCCAGGGCCAGCATCGCCGGATCCTTCTCGATGTCGGCGAGCGAGGCGGTCGCGAGCGCCGCCATCTTGGCGCCGCGGATCTTCTCGAGATTGGCAAGCTCGACCGCCACGTCCGCACGGGACGAGTAGCCGAACAGGCCCTGAGTGTTGCTGGAGATGGTCGGCCAGGCCGGATACACGATCCAGTAGCCGATCGCCCAGACGATGGTGATGTAGAAGGTGATCACCCACCACCGCGGCAGCGGGGTGTTGAGCTCCTTGATGCCGTCCCAGGCGTGGCCGGTGGTGGGGGTGCCGGAGACACTGTCGACTTCGGTATGGTCAGCCATGATGAATTAATCCTCCCGCAACGGCATGCTCGCCGCCTCGTCGAAAGCGGCCTTGTTGCGAGGCCAGAGGGCATAGGTCACGATCGCGATGAAGATCGCGACGAAGATCGGGGTCCACAGCGTCGTCACGAGTGACGACGCGATGTTTTCGACTGCAATGATGGGCTTCATGATGTTCGCCTCTGATCTCAGCGCAGATTGGCTTTTTCGTTGTAGATCTTGAAGTCGACCAAGGTGCCGAGCATTTGCAGGTACGCAACCAGCGCATCCATCTCGGTCGGAGCACCCGCCTTGCCGTCGAAGTTGCGCACCACCGCCTTCGGATAGCGTTTGGTGAGCGCCTCGGCACCGGCACCGTCCGGATCGACCTGCGCCTTGAGGTCGGTGGCGGCGTTGGCGATCTGGTCGTCGGTGTAGGGCACACCCACCGCCCGCAGCGTCTTCAGGTGATCGGCGACGTTGTCGGCGTTCAGCTCGGTCTCCTTCAGGAAGGGATAGCCGGGCATGATCGATTGCGGGACGATGGCGCGCGGGTTGGTCAGGTGGGTGACATGCCAGTCGTCGGAGTACTTGTTGCCAACGCGGGCGAGGTCAGGACCCGTACGCTTGGAGCCCCACTGGAACGGATGGTCGTACATGCTCTCCGCGGCGAGCGAGAAGTGGCCGTAGCGTTCCACTTCGTCGCGCAGCGGACGAACCATCTGCGAATGGCAGAGATAGCAGCCCTCGCGGACGTAGATGTTGCGGCCGGCCAGCTCGAGCGGCGTATAGGGACGCACGCCGTCGACCGCCTCGATCGTGCTCTTCAGGTAGAAGAGCGGAGTGATCTCGACGAGGCCGCCGATCGCGATCACCAGCAGGATGCCGATGACCAGGATGATCGAGTTTTTCTCGAAGACTTGGTGTCGTTGCCAGAAAGACATGGTTGATACCTCACTCCGCCGGCTGAAGGGCGACGGGCGACTGAACTTCTTCCTCACCGACACGGACCGTCATCCAGAGATTGTAGGCCATGATGAGTGAGCCGATCAGGAACAGCGCGCCACCGGCGGCACGGATGATGTAGAAGGGGTGCATCGCCTCGACGGTCTCGATGAACGAGTATTCGAGGAAGCCGAGCGCCGTGTAGGACCGCCACATCAGACCCTGCAGGATGCCCGAGACCCACATCGCGGAGATGTAGAGCACGATGCCCAGCGTGGCCGTCCAGAAGTGCCAGTTCACGAGCTTGAGGCTATAGAGACCCTTGCGGTTCCAGATCCACGGCACCAGGCAGTACAGCGCGCCGAAGGAGACGAAGCCGACCCAGCCGAGCGCACCGGAGTGCACGTGACCGATGGTCCAGTCGGTGTAATGGCTGAGCGAGTTGACCACCTTGATCGACATCATCGGACCTTCGAAGGTCGACATGCCGTAGAAGGCGACCGAGACGACCAGCATGCGCAGCACGGGGTCCGTCCGCAGCTTGTCCCACGCTCCCGACAGGGTCATCAGGCCGTTGATCATGCCGCCCCAGGAGGGCATCCACAGCATGATCGAGAAGGTCATGCCCAGGGTCTGCGTCCAGTCCGGCAGCGCCGTATAATGCAGATGGTGCGGGCCGGCCCAGATGTAGAGGAAGATCAGCGCCCAGAAGTGGATGATCGACAGCCGGTAGGAATAGACCGGCCGTTCCGCCCGCTTCGGGATGAAGTAGTACATGATGGCGAGGAAGCCGGCGGTCAGGAAGAAGCCGACCGCGTTGTGGCCATACCACCACTGGAACATCGCATCCTGCACGCCACCCCAGGCGATGTAGGACTTGGAGCCGAACAGCGACACCGGAAGCGCCGGGTTGTTGCCGAGGTGCAGAACCGCGATCGTGACGATGAAGGCAAGATAGAACCAGTTCGCCACGAAGATGTGCGGCTCCTTGCGCTTGATGATCGTCGTCAGGAAGACCAGCAGGTAGACCACCCAGACGATCGTCAGCCAAAGATCCGAGTACCATTCGGGCTCGGCGTACTCCTTGCCCTCGGTGACACCGAGCAGATAGCCTGTGCCCGCGATCAGGATGAAGAAGTTGTAGCCGATCACCACGAACCAGGGCGCAAGATCGCCGGCGAGGCGCACGCGGCAGGTCCGCTGCACGACGTAGAATGACGTCGCCAGCAGCACGTTGCCGCCGAAGGCGAAGATCACCGCCGAGGTATGCAGCGGCCGCAGGCGGCCGAAGCTGGTCCACGGCAGGTCGAAGTTCAGCGCGGGCCAGGCCAGTTGCGAGGCGATGATGAGGCCGACCGTGAAGCCGGCGATGCCCCAGAACATCGACATGAACGAGGCGAACTTGATCGGACCGAGATTGTAGTTCGGCCGACCATTGATCTCCTGTGGAGGCAGCTCGCCGCGCTCGAAGTAGCGGTTGAGGATGAAGAAGACGGACGCCGCGCTGGCGGCAGCCGCGAGCGAGGCGTGGAACGCGAAGGCCGTATCCAGTGCCTTCGCCGCAGCGAAGACGCACAGGAAGGCGGTGACGGCAAAAGTGAGCGACAAGCCACTTTCGCCGATGGTCATGGATTTTGTGGATGAGGACGCGCTCATGCGGAATCTCGCTGAAAGAACACGAGCCCAGCAACCACAATCGTTCACACGTGGAATTGATCGAAATCAACTTTGCGACCGGTTCGCCGGTAAACAGGCGGAGTGTTGCACGACGACGCGGTTTCGGTCGCAGACACGGCGACGGCCGGCATGCAGCGATGCATGCCGGCCGTCATTAGACGTTCGTAGCAGGCTTCGGACTCAGCGCGCCGCGCTCAATCCTTGGCGGCAGCCGCCAGCGCTCGCACGATGTCCTCGCGGGCGACGATCCCGACCACGCGGTTGTCGGCATCGGTCACGGGAAGGCTGCGGATGCGATGCTCGACCATCAGCTGCAGCACGCGCGTCAGCTTCGTATCCGGCCTGACGTAGATGAACTCGGACGTCATCACGTCGGCGACCGTCCGGTTCATCAGGTCGCTGTAGCGCGGCAGCATCTGATTCGGCGTGAAGGCAAAGCATTTCAGCACGTCGAACTTGGTGACGATGCCGATCACCTCGTCGTTCTCGACGACGGGGTAGGTGTTGAAATCGTCGCGGTCGAACATCTCGCCGAGCTCGCGGATCGTCGTCTCCCGGCTCACGGTCGTGACGTTGCGCGTCATGTAGTTGCCGGCGGTTTCCTCGAGAAATCTGTACAAGGCGGCAATCCTGTTCTCGGATGGAGCGGGTCGAATTTCAGTGCGACAGCAGAACGCAACGCTCACTGCGCGTCATCAGATGCTCGGTAACCCCGCCGAGCACGAGCTCGCGGAACCGGGAATGGCCATAGGCGCCGGCCACCACGAGGCCTGCCGAAAGATCGGCGGCGACGGCGTCGAGCGTGGCCACAACGTTCCGTCCCTGCCCCGGCTCCGCGACGCGCGCCGATGCGACGATCTTGTGACGGCCGAGCCATGCGACCACGTCCGCAAGACGCGCTGCGCAGGCGTCATATTCCGAGGTGTTCTCCAGGATCTCGACGACCACGACGCCGCTCGCCTTGGCGAGCAGCGGCAGGGCATCGGTCAGGGCCCGGCGCGCCTCCGATGTCTCCTTCCAGGCCACCAGCACGGTCCCAAGATCGAGCGAACTGGCGTTGTCCGGCACCACGAGCAGCGGGCGCCCGGCCTGCATGACGAGATCCTTGGGATTGGCGACCGCGAACGCATCGGACATCCCGGGCGGCACGCTGCCGGTGACGAGAATGTCGGCGGCACGGGCCTGCGCCAGCACATGGCGCGCGGGAAAATCTACCGCGCCGCGCCAGCTCAACGACGCAGCCCGGTCACCAACGGCGGTGCGGAACTGCTGTTCGAGCTCGGCCAGTCGATTCCGCAGCGCGGCCTCGCCCTGCTCGATCAGATCCTGCGCCTGCTCGCCGGTCGTGAAGTAGAGCGGCGGCGCGAATTCCGCAGCCGCCACGCCGATGACACCCGCGTCAAAGCGCGCCGCAAGGTCGGCCGCGACCTGAAGGCGGGCCTCATTCGGCTGACTGAGCGCAAGGCTCACCATCACAGTCGCGAACGTCATCCCGTCTCTCCAAACATTGCTTCCATGCAGCTCTTAGAGGTGAAATCACCTGCCGTGATGAGATAGATCAAGGTGCGGCGGTAAAGCACGGGCGGCAGGACACCGTTGGAACCCGGCCCACGATCGGAGAAAGCCTTGAATTGTCGAACCAAAGTTTAAGTCGGGCCGGGTTGCGGGGGCGCAATCTGGTATAGGATACCGCGGTGGTCGGCCTCCCGGCTGCGGCGATAACGGCGAATCGAACAACGGCGAATCGATCAAAGGCTTCGAATTGCGCGGCTTCACCCAACCCTTCCCGGATGCATCCGCCAGACCCGACGACGCTCGGACGCTGGGCTTCGGCGCGTGGGATCTCGATCTGGCGTCGGGCGAGTTCTACTGGTCGGTGACGACGCGGAAGCTGTTCGGCGTGGCGACCGACGAGCCGGTGACCTACGGCTCCTTCCTGGCGCTGCTGGCGCCCGAGGATCGCGCGCCGGTTGAGGCGGCGATCGAGGATTCGCGCCGTCAGAGCACCGGGTTCGACATGTCGTTCAAGATGTCCGGCAGCGGCCACTGGATTCGCGTGCTTGCCGGCGTGGTCCCCGACGAGGCCGGCACACCGCACCGTCTGCGCGGCATCGCCCTCGACATCGACCAGGAGAAGCGGCTGGAGGAGACGCTGCGGCTGCGCGAGCAGCATTTCCGCTCGATCCTGGACACCGTGCCGGACGCGATGATCGTGATCGACGGCAGCGGTACGATCCAGTTCTTCAGCTCCGCGGCGGAGCGCATGTTCGGCCTCACCGAGGCGGAGGCGGTCGGCCTCGACGTCAGCGAATTGATGCCCGAGCCGGACCGCTCCCGCCATGCCGGCTACCTCACCCGCTACCATGCCAGCCGCGAGCGCCGTATCATCGGCATCGGCCGTATCGTGACCGGCCGCCGCCGCGACGGCACGACATTCCCGATGCATCTGTCGATCGGCGAGATGCAGTCCGGCGGCAAGCCCTATTTCACCGGCTTCGCCCATGATCTCACCGAGCATCAGCAGACCCAGGCGCGGCTGCGCGAATTGCAGTCGGAGCTGGTCCACGTGTCGCGCCTCAGCGCCATGGGCGAGATGGCCTCGGCGCTGGCGCATGAGCTGAACCAGCCGCTCGCCGCGATCAGCAATTACATGAAAGGCTCGCGCCGGCTGCTGGCCGGCAGCGGCGATCCGAACACGCCCAAGATCGAGAGCGCGATGGACCGCGCCGCCGAGCAGGCGATTCGCGCCGGCCAGATCATCCGCCGTCTGCGCGACTTCGTCTCGCGCGGCGAATCGGAGAAGCGGGTCGAGAGCCTGTCGAAGCTGATCGAGGAAGCCGGCGCGCTCGGCCTTTCCGGCGCCCGCGAGCAGAACGTCCAGTTGCGCTTCCAGCTCAATCCGGAGGCCGACCTCGTGCTGGCCGACCGGGTCCAGATCCAGCAGGTCCTGGTCAATCTGTTCCGCAATGCGCTCGAGGCGATGTCTCATTCCGCCCGCCGCGAGCTCAGTGCGACAAATCGCAGACTCGGCGACGACTTGATCGAGGTCTCGGTCTCCGATACCGGAACGGGATTCCACGACGACGTCATGCCCAACCTCTTCAAGACCTTCTTCACCACCAAGGACACTGGAATGGGAGTCGGCCTCTCGATCAGCCGGTCCATCATCGAGGCCCACGGGGGGCGCATGTGGGCCGAGAACAACGAGGCGGGCGGAGCGACGTTCCGCTTCACCCTGCCGGCGGCCTCGACCAGGGTTGAGCACGATGGCTGAACGGGCCAAGGTCTATGTGATCGACGACGACGAGGCGATGCGGGATTCGCTCAACTTCCTGCTCGATTCATCAGGCTTCGACGTCACGCTGTTCGAGAACGCGGAGGTCTTCCTCGGCCGACTGCCGACGCTCCCTTTCGGCTGCGTCGTCTCGGACGTGCGGATGCCCGGCATCGACGGCATCGAGCTGCTCAAGCGCATGAAGGCCGCCGGCAGCAGCTTTCCGATCCTGGTGATGACCGGCCATGGCGACGTGCCGCTCGCGGTCGAGGCGATGAAGCTCGGCGCGGTCGATTTTCTGGAGAAGCCGTTCGAGGACGAGCGATTGGTTGCCATGATCGAAACGGCCATCCAGCAGGCAGAGCCGGCCGCGAAGAACGAATCGGTCACGCAGGATGTCCTGGCACGCGTCGCCAGCCTGAGCCCCCGGGAGCGACAGGTGATGGATGGACTGATGGCCGGGCTCTCCAACAAGCTGATCGCGCGCGAATACGACATCAGTCCGCGCACCATCGAGGTCTACAGGGCCAACGTGATGACCAAGATGGGAGCGAACAGCCTCTCCGAGCTGGTGCGCCTGGCGATGCGCGCAGGCGCGCTGAAGGATTGAGCTAGATCAAGATACCTTGACAGAATCGAGTGTTATGTTGTGCCTCGGTTCAACATCACATTCTCGCGGCACGTGCGATGTCGGCTCACACAAAACTTACGGTCTACGTAGCCGACGACGATGCTGACGTCCTCGGCTCGCTGCGCTTCCTGCTGGAGGCTGACGGCTTCGACGTGCGCACGTTTCGCAGCGGCACCGCGCTGCTCAAGGCCTCCGACCACGCGCCCGTCGACTGCTTCGTGGTCGACTACAAGATGCCGGAGATCAACGGGGTCGAGCTCGCCGAACGGTTGCGCAAGCAGGGCGCCACCGCTCCGGTGGTGCTGATCACCGGCCACTACGATGACAGGCTTGCGGCGCGCGCGGCGGCCGTCGGGATCCAGGATTTCCTGCTCAAGCCGCTGCTCGACGACAATCTGGTGAAGCGGATCCGCAAAGCGATCGCCAACGACCATTCGGGTACCGCACAGCGCGTCTCCTGACCCGGCCGGCCTACGTATATCTACGTAAGGGACCCCCCTTAAGATATCGCGCGAAATGTCCTTAACGGGAGCCGCCGTGTACCACATCGCCATCCGCCGCAAGGAGATGGTCATGCTCAATCAGTCGATTATCAATTCGGTCGTCAGCACCAACGTTCCCCACACCGTCCCCTCTCCTGCGGCCAATCCCTTTGCCGAGATCACCGGCCACACCGGGCTGATCGCCAGCGAGTTCTCGTACAAGAAGGACGAGGAGATCTATGGCGAGGATGAGCCGGCCGAGTACGTCTACCAGGTGATCTCCGGCGCGGTTCGCAGCTACAAGCTGCTCTCCGACGGCCGCCGCCAGATCGGCGCCTTCCATCTTCCAGGGGACGTTTTCGGCCTCGAATTCGGCTCCATGCACCGTCTCGCCGCCGAAGCCATCATCGACACCACCGTGCGCCTGGTGAAACGCCGCAGCCTCGAACAGGCCGCAGGCGTCGACGTCACGGTCGCCCGCAAGCTCTGGACCATGACGGCCGGCGATCTCCGCCATGCCGAGGACCACATGCTGCTGCTGGGCCGCAAGACCGCGATGGAGCGCGTCGCCACCTTCCTGCTCGAGATGGACCGCCGCCTCGCCGTCGCCGGCATGATGGCGCTGCCGATGTGCCGCCGCGATATCGGCGACTATCTCGGCCTGACCCTGGAGACCGTGTCGCGCGCGCTGTCGCAGTTGCACAGCCAGGGCGTTCTCGGCTTCTCCGGTGCCCGCCAGATCGTGCTGCGCAACCGCCAGCGCCTGCGCAGCATGGACGCCTGAGGCGCCCTGCCCGTTCACGCCCTGCGCCGGCGATGCCCGGTCTCGGGCATCAGCAGCGCGATCAGAAGAAGACCTGTCAGCGCCACGCCCGACAGACCCATGAAGGCGGTGGCGCTGCCGCAGCGATCGCTGGCGAAGCCGGCGACGACGGTGGACAGCGATCCGCCGATCCCCGACGCCGTCCCGACAATTCCCTGCGCCAGATTGAAGTGCCCGCTGCCGAAGGCGACGTCGGCCACCGTGAGTGGAATCATCACGGCGAAGACGGCCGCGGTGACGCCGTCGAAGATCTGCACCGCCACCAGCACGTAGGGATCGTGCACGACCGCGAACAGCGCGCCGCGCATCGCGAGCGCGGCAAACCCCAGCATCAGCAGCGGCCTGCGGCCCCATTGCTGCGCCACCGCGCCGACCGAGGGCGAGGTCAGCGCCACGATCGCCTGCGGCACCACGATGCAGAACGCGATCAGCATCGGCGCCCATTCGCTCGATTTCGTCGTCACCACGCCGGCCATCAGCGGCAGCATCGCCGCATTGGCGAGTTGCAGCAGGAACACGCCGAGCGCGAAGACGAGCAGCGCGCGCTGACGCAGCAGGCCGAGCAGATTCGACAGCCGCGCGACCTCCTTGTCCTCGTGATCGGCCCGGCCGTGCGCCCGCGCGACGTCGATCTCGCGCTCGCGGACTCGCGACAACGCGATCAGCGTCGGAAAGGCGAGAATGAAGGTGACCAGGAACACGGCGCGGCTGGACAGCAGATAGCCGCAGGTGCCCATCACGGCCGCGGCCACGCCATTGCCAAGCGACGCGAACCGCGCATTGCGGCCGAGCCGCTCCGCCATGCCGCGCGGCCCGACCAGGCCGAGGCTGATCGCCGCGATCGCGGGTCCCAGCACGCAGCTCGCCGCCGCATGCAACGTTGCGGCAGCCGCGACCGCGGGAAAGATCGGCCAAGCCGCATAGGCCAGCGCGCAGCCGCCGATGGCCGCGATGGCAAGGCCGGCGACGCGGCGCTCGGATCTGGCCGCATCGATGATCGCGCCGCCCGGCATCTGCCCGATCAGCCCGACGATGCCGCCGATCGACAGCACCAGGCCGATCTGCGCCTGCGTCCATTTCTGCGTCGTCAGATAGACCGCGATGAAGGGACCGAAGCCGGTCTGCACGTCGGCCAGGAAGAAGATGAACCAGTCCAGCCCACGCAGGCTCTGCCGCGACGGCGCTGGTCTTGAAGTCTGGCCATGATCCTCCCCAGCATCCGGACGCGCGCCCGCCTCTGCCGCGCCGTCAGGCTCGGACTCCCGGTCAGGCGATCTCGACGGCCGTGCAATCGGCATGGCTCTCACATCTCAACTCATGAGGCTGACGGGACAGAACATCCCCACCGTGTTCCGCTGCACGCGCAGGCCGGACCGGCAATCTCACGCATCAACTCAATGATCGAAATCCCAGGGTGACAGCTTGCCGGACGCGCCGAGCACGACGACGGGCTTGTCCTCCTTGTATTCGGGCGCGGCCTTCACCTGCTCCTTGGTGAGGTCGAGCGTGACCTGGTCGCTCTTCTCGGCAATGTGCTTGAAATCGAGCGCGGTCCAGTCGACCACGATCTTGCGGCTGCCGACGCCGAGGAAGCCGCCGAAATCGATCACCGCGGCGCGCACCGTGCCGGTGAGATCGACGATGACGTCGACGATGTGGCCCATGTCCTCGCCGGTCGAGCTGCGCACGTCGCGACCGAGCACGCCATGCGCATCGCGCGCGCCGAGGATCGTGACCGAAGGGGGTGGTGCCGGCTCTTTCGCGGGCGCCGCCGCATCCTTGGCAGGCGGTGTCGGCGACGGCTGCTGCGCATGCCCATGAGTCGCATGCAGACCGATCAGCAGCGGCAGCATGAGGAGGCAGCTGCGAGCAGCTCGGCGGAGGGCGCGTTTCAGCGTCATCATTGCGCCAGCACCAGCGAGACCTGGATCTGACCGCGCCGCCGCAGCACCTCCATGGAGATGTCCTCGCCATGGCGGCGAATCCGCAGGTCGATCGTCGAGTTGCCGAGCCTGAGATCGCGCAGCACCACCCAGTCCAGGAACGCCGGCAGCCGCGGATTGCGCAGGCGGATCTCGCCGCGCGCGGCGTCGAACTCGAGCCCGAGCGCCGCCTCGAGCAAGGTGAACGGGGTCGCACTCGCCCAGGCCTGCGGCGCGCAGGCCACCGGATAGAGCGTCGGGCCCCGATGCTTCTCGCGCCGGAAGCCGCAGAACAGCTCCGGCAGCCGGCGCAGATCCATGTAGGACGCTGCTTCGAACAGGCCGCCGAACACCTGCTCGACCGCATGCTTCAGGCCATAACGCGACAGGCCGAGCGCAATCAGCGCGTTGTCGTGCGGCCAGATCGATCCGTCGTGATAGGACATCGGATTGTAGCGCGGCTCGCCGCAGGCGACGGTGCGGATGCCCCAGCCCGAGAAGAAATGCGGCCGCAGCAGTTCGGCGGCAAGCTTGCGGGCGCGATCCTCGCGCACCATGCCGCTGAACAGCAGCTGCCCGGCGTTGGACGTCCGGACGCGGCAGGGCTGCTTGTGGCCGTCGAGCGCGAGCGCATAGGTGTTCAGATCCTCGCACCAGAAGGCGTCCTCGAACCGTTCCGCGAGATCAGCGGCCTCGGCCTGGAGCCGGTCCGCCATCTCGGCCTTGCCGAGCCGACGGGCGCAACGCGCCGCCAGCTGCTTGCCGGCAAAGACATAGCCCTGCACCTCCGCAAGCGCGATGTAACCTTCCGCGAGACGTCCATCGGCATGGAACACCGCGTCGTAGGAGTCCTTCCAGCCCTGGTTGGCGAGACCCTGCTCGGAGGCGCGTTGATATTCCACGAAGCCATCGCGATCGGGATCGCCGGGGCCGTCGATCCAGCGCAACGCCAGCTCGATCGCCGGCCATAGCTCCCTCAGGGTGTCGATGTCGCCGGTGCGCTCGATGTAGAGCCCGGCGAGCAGCACGAACAGCGGCGTGGAATCGACGCTGCCATAATAGCAGCCGAACGGCACCTCACGCAGCGCCGCCATCTCGCCGCCGCGCATCTCGTGCAGGATCTTGCCGGGCTCGGCATCGGACAGCGGATCGGTCGTGCGCGCCTGATGCACGGCGAGCCGGCGCAGGACGCCGCGGGCAATGCGCGGATCGACCCACAGCATCTGCAGCGCGGTGATCAGCCCGTCGCGACCGAATGTCGTCGAATACCAGGGAATGCCGGCATAGGGATAACGCCCCTCCGGCGTATCCGTCATCAGGATGTTCAGATCGGCCGCTGCCTGGCACAGCACCTCGTTGAGGATGTCGTTGGAGGTCTCGATGCTGGCGGCGCCTACGGTGCATCGGCGCATCTCTCGGCGATGGGCGAGCAGGCTGCGGAAGAAGCGCCGGGGCCGCTCGCCGGCCTTGGCGTTGCACATCACGGCCACGAACAGCGAGGCCGATTCCTGCGGGGCAAGATCGAAGTGATAGGTTGCGGCATTGACGGTGAGATGCGTCGGACGCGGATCGAAGCTCACGTCGGTGGTGCGCAGGACGTTGTCCAGGCCGCGATAGCGCAGGACGACCTCGGACGGGTCCACCAGCCGGCTCGCGCTGATGCCGCGCCGCGGCCGCACGGTGCCTCGCACCTCGAAAAGGTCGGCAAAATCATTGTCGAATGTCAGCTTGAGATCGAAGCTGGCCTGGCGATCGCCATGGTTCTGCAGCCCGATGCGCTGATAGGCCGTGCCATGCCACAGAAAGATCGTGCGCACGATGTGCAGCATATCCTTCGGCAGCACCAGGCGGCCCTGGCTGTAGATGTCGGGATTGGTGAGATCGACGGTCAGCGCGGAGTTGTCGTCGCGCAGGCTCGAGCCGAGCAGCAGGGGCTGAACGTCGTCCAGCGTCAATTCGAGCCGCGCGAGATAGCGCGTATCAGCGTTGAAGAGACCGTCCGGTCCGCCGGCCGAGGCGCCGATGTCGCCGTGGCCGTCGAGGACGATGAACGTATCGTCGTGCTTGAGCGAGCGCCGCGGCCGGGACGCCGGCCCCGTCATGGGAATGTAGAACGGCTGCTCCGCGGGCTCGTCCGTCTGGGTGATCGACGACAGTGTGCTTGCGACTTCGGCGGACATGTTGGCCTCATGCGATGTTGAAGTGCCCAGACAACCGAGAGTGCACGTTCTCGACGCGACCCGACGCTACGATCAGGCGGCGAACTTGGCGAGCCGGTTCATCTCCTGGGTCACGAGATCCCGATACGGGCCCTCGTCCTGCATCAGCCGGTCGGGCGCGCCGTCCTCGATGATCCTGCCCGATTTCAGCACCACCACGCGGTCAAAATTCCGCAAGGTCGCGAGCCGATGCGCGATCGCGATGACGGTGCGGCCGCGCATCAGCCGACTCAACGCCTCGCGGATGGCCTCCTCGGACTCGCTGTCGAGCGCAGCCGTGGCCTCGTCGAGCAGCAGGATCGGCGCGTCCTTGAGGAACGCCCGCGCGATCGCGATGCGCTGGCGCTGCCCGCCCGACAGCTTGACGCCACGATCCCCGACCATCGTCTGCAGTCCTTCCGGCAGCGTCTCGACGAAGTCGCAGCGCGCCGCGATCGCCGCCCGTAACACCTCGTCGTCGGTCGCACTCGGACGTCCGTAGCGAATGTTCTCCAGAATGGAGCGATGGAACAGCGAGATGTCCTGCGGAACCACCGAGATCGCCTCACGCAGGCTCTGCTGGGTGACCTTGGCGATGTCCTGACCATCGATCCTGATGTGCCCGGCTTGCGGATCATAGAACCGTTGCAGCAGCGTGAACAGGCTCGATTTGCCGCCGCCGGACTGTCCGACCAGGCCCACGCGCTGGCCCGGCTGCAGACGCAGCGTGAAATTGTCGAACAGCTTGTCGCCGCCTGGATAGTGGAAGGTGATGTTGTCGAAGGCGATGGCCGCACCGCTCTTGACCAGTGGCTCGGCCTCGGGGTGATCGCGCAGTTCGTGCGGCTGCAGCAGAGTCGCGATCGCCTCGCTCATGCGCGCCACGTGCTGGGTGACGTCGACCAGCGCCACCGCCAGATCGCGCGTCGCGTTGAGAATGCAGAGGCCGAGCGTGCAGACCAGCACGACGTCGCCCGTCGTCGCCCCGCCCCGCTGCCACAGCGAGATCGCCCAAGCCATCAGCGCGACCGTCAGCACGATCGTGACCGTCGCGTGCAGAATGCGCAGCTTCTCGAGGTAGCGAAGACTGCGCCCGCGCGCCTCCAGCTCCCTGTCGACCGTCGCATCGAATCGGTCATGCTCGTGGCGCAGGCCGCAGAACGCGCGCACCAGCGGCATGTTCGAGATCACGTCGACCATCTCGCCGTCGACCATGGCCGCCTTGTCGGCGAAATCGTCATGCAGCGGCTTGCCGGCTGCCGCCAGACGGAACATCGCCGCCACCATCATCGCCGCGATCAGCAGCAGGCCGATGGCCATCGGGCCGCTCACGGTTCCGATCAGACAGATCGCCGCGACGGTGGCGAGGCATGGCGGCAAGACGTTCCAGACGAACATGTTCTCGACGGTGAACACGGCGTTCGACGTCGCCGTGATGCGGCTCGACAACATGCCGGGCAAACGGTCGCCGAAATAGCTCGGCGAATGCCCGGTGAGATGACGGAAGATGTCGCGCCGGAGATCTCCGGTGACACGGACGAAGGTGAAGCTCGCGATCCAGCTGGCGACGCGCCACAGAATGTTGTCGGTCGCGATCAGCGCCATCAGCAGCACGAACGCGGCCCAGACGTTGCCGCCCCCCGCAGGCCCGGCGGAGAGGCTGTCGACGAGGGATTTCACGCCATATTGCGTGCCTACCGAACAGGCAACCGCACCGATGACGGCCATCAGGATAACGAGATGGGCGGTGGGACGCTTGCGCAGATAGCGCATCACGAAGGGAAAGGGTCGGTGCGCGTAGCCTGAAAGCTGATCCATGGTCTTCCCCTTGATGAGCGAGGTCGTGGCGACACCTGATGGGGCCAGATGAACGATGAACCATTTCTCCGGTTCCGTGCGCCTTCGCAGCGCAACCCTGCCCTCCGGTGATGCCGCGGCGGGCAGCGTTGGAGAGCGGGGATGGCATCAATGAGACGGCGCGGAACACGTTGTGTCGAAGAAAGAGTGATCGCGTGAATGGAACTTCGCACATGCGACAACGTTCCCGCTGTGGCAGTGCCGGCGCCATTGGGGATTCATCCATGATCGGTCACGAACAGGAGACGACGAGATGCGCATTGCGCAAATAGCTCCATTGACGGAGGCCGTGCCTCCGAAGCTCTACGGCGGCACTGAGCGGGTCGTTCATTGGTTGACCGAAGAGCTCGTTGCCCTCGGACACGACGTCACCCTATTCGCCAGCGGCGATTCTCAGACCTCGGCGAAGCTCTCTCCGACATGGCCGAAAGCTCTGCGCCTCGACGGATCGGTGAGGGATCCAAACGCGCTGCACATGGTGATGCTCGAAAACGTCCGGCAGCAATGCGACGACGAACAGTTCGACATTCTGCACTTCCACCTCGACTACTACCCGTTCTCCCTGTTCCACCGGCAACCCACACCGTTCCTGACCACCTTGCACGGCAGGCTCGATCTTCCGGAGCACCAGCCGGTGTTCTCGGTCTTCAAGGATGTTCCCGTCGTCTCGATCTCGGACTCGCAGCGCCGGCCAGTGCCGAATGCGAACTGGGTGCGCACCGTGCTGCATGGACTGCCCGCAACGCTCCTGATGCCCAAGCCGGTGACGCCGAGCTATCTCGCCGTGCTCGGACGCATCGCCCCGGAAAAGGGTGTCGACCGTGCCATCAAGATCGCCATGCGCTGCGGGATTCCGCTGAAGATCGCGGCCAAGGTCGATCGCGCTGACCAAGACTATTACGAGCAGACGATCCGTCCCTTGATCCACGACAATCCGCTCGTCGAGTTCATTGGCGAGATCGGCGATCGTGAGAAGCCGGAGTTCCTGTCTGGCGCGCTCGGACTGCTGTTGCCGATCGATTGGCCGGAGCCGTTCGGCCTCGTGATGATCGAATCGATGGCCTGCGGCACGCCCGTGATCGCCTACAACCGCGGCTCGGTTCCAGAAGTGATCGACGACGGCGTGACCGGCTTCATCGTCGAGGACGAGCTCAGCGCGGTCGCGGCCGTCAATCGCCTGCCCGACCTGAGCCGCGCCCGCGTGCGCGAGCAGTTCGAGCGCCGCTTCACCGCGCGCCGCATGGCGCTCGATTATCTCGCCGCGTATCGCAGCCTGATCGACATCGCGAAGCCGCGCATCCGGCTGGTCAGCAGCGCCGAATAGCACGAGGAGGCCGGGCAAGTCGGCAGCCCGGCCTCCGCCTCAACTCAGGTCACGGCGCCCCGTTTCGGCTCGACGATCTCGAACATGCGCGGGAACTCATCCATCAGCGACATCAGCTCGGCCAGCCGCATCGGATTGCCCGCGAAGCTGATCTTTCCGGCGGCGACCGCTTCCGGAAAGCTCGTGGCCTTGGCAATGACCGCATCGAGCGTCGAACGCGCCAGCGTGAACCCCGCATCGGCGGTCGACGCCTGCACGCCGACCGCATAGGTCAGCGCACAATTCTGCAAGGTGAGCACGAAGCGCTCGCCGGTGTCGGTGAACGTCCAGTTCAGCACGATGTGCTTGCCCTCCGCCTTGGGCCCGTTCAGCCTGACCCCGAGCACGTCCCATAGCTGCTCGGTGCGCAGCGCCGCCAGCGTCTCGCGCGGCAGGCCGGGCCGGGCCGGAACCTCCGGCATACCCTGGCGCAGCTCCTGCGCGCCGAACAGATAGGCATTGCGCCAGGTCGCACTCTCGGCGGCATAGCCGAGCTGCTCCAGCGTGTCGGCCAGCAGCGCGCGCGCCTCGGCATTGTCCGGCTCGGCGAAGACGAGATGACCCACGGCCTGCGCGACGAAGCGGAATTCTCCGTTGGCAAAGTCCGCGCGCGCCCGCGCCAGCAGCGCCTCGGCCCCGCCCATATAGGAGACGTATTTCCGGCCGGCCTCGACCGGCGGCAGCGGATCGAGATTGACCGGATTGGCATCATACCAGCCGAGATATTTCTGGTAGATCGCCTTCACGTTGTGGCGGATGTGGCCGTAATAGCCGCGCGCATGCCATGCCCCTTCGAGGCTCCGGGGCAGCCTGATCTGCTCGGCGATCTCGCTTGCGGTCAGGCCATGATTCATCAGCCGCACCGTCTGGTCGTGGGCAAACTTGTAGAGGTCGCGCTGCTCGCGGATCATGCCGTCGACACGGCTAGCGCCCCACACCGGCCAATGATGCTGGCCGCACATCACCTCCGCCTTGCCGCCCCACAGTTGCAGCGCCTCGCCGAGATATTTCGACCACGCCAGCGCGTCGCGCACGTCGGCGCCGCGAAACGGCAGCAGGTTGTGGAAGTTGTGCGTGCAGTTCTCCGCGAGGTTCAACAGGCGATAGCGCGGCACGAAGAAATGCATCTCCGCCGGCGCCTCGCTGTTCGGCGCCATCTGGAATTCGAAGGTGAGACCGTCGATGGTCCTGGTGTCACCGGTTGCCATGATCAGGTCGGTCGGCCGCAACAGCGCAACGGCCCCCGCCGCCATGGTCTTGCCGAGCCCACAATCGACATGGCCCTTCGGACCCTTCGCGAGCAGCGGCCCGAACTGATATTGCGCCCGCCGCAGCATCGCGGGGCCGGCGATGATGTTCTCGGAGACCGCATGCTCGATGAACAGGTTCGGCGCGATCAGCGGCACGCGGCCGCTGGCCAGGGCATCGTCGTCGACCACGCCGCGCGCGCCGCCCCAATGATCGGTGTGGGTATGCGTGAACATCACCGCCGTGACCGGCCTGACGCCGCGGTGCTGGTAGTACAGCTCCAATGCAGCCTGCGCGCCCTCGATCGAGGTCAGCGTGTCGACCACGATCACGCCGGTGTCCCCCTCGATCAGCGTCATGTTGGCGATGTCGAGCCCACGCACCTGGTACACGCCGGGCACGACCTCGAACAGGCCGTGATGCATGTTGAGCTTCGCCTGCCGCCACAGACTGGGATTGACGGTCGGCGGCGCCTGCTCCGCGTCGAGGAAGCCGTAAGGCGCGAGGCTCCAGACGGTGCGCCCCTGCGCCGTCGCCACCTTGGCCTGATCGATCGTGCCGAGAAAGCCGCGGGCGGCATCATCGAAATCGGCGGTGTCGCCGAACGGCAGCGCCTCCAGCAGAGCCTGCTGCGCCGCGCCCACGGCTGCGCTGGCCTCCTTGCACTCCTTGGTGCCATCTCCGCTGACCGGCGCGTTCATGACCGCTTCCTCCGCAACGACGTTGGCACGATGCTAGTGCGCGGGATCGCGGAGCGCAAATCGCGGTCCGCAGAACAGCCCCTCAGAGCACGTGATCGACGGCCTCGTCGATGGCGGCATAGACCGTCTCGACATCCCTGGCGGTGACGCAGTAAGGCGGCATGACGTAGATCGTGTGGCCAAGCGGACGCAGCAGGACGTCGCGGTCGCGAAAGAAGGCTTGCAGCTTGGGGCCGACCTCGGCGAGGTAGCCGGGCTCGTCGGCGTGGAGATCGAGCGCGGTGATGGTGCCGCAGCGCCGCAGGTCGGCAAATCGCTCGTCGTAACGCAAGCGGTCGAGGCAGCGCTCCTGCGCGGCCGCGACGGCGGCGATCCGGGCGCGCGTCTGCGGCTGCCGCAACAGCTCGAGATTGGCGCTCGCCGCCGCGCAGGCGATCGGATTGGCGGTGTAGGAGCTGGAGTGAAAGAACGTGCAGGCGCGGTCGGTCGAATAGTGCGCCTCGAAGATAGCGGGACTGCACAGCGTAACCGCAAGCGGCATCGCGCCTCCAGTCAGTCCTTTAGCGTAGCAGGCGATATCGGGGGCGATGTCCGCCTGCTCGCAGGCGAACAACGTGCCGGTGCGGCCCCAGCCGGTCATCACCTCGTCGGCGATGAACAGCACGCCGAACGCCTTGCAGATCCGGTGCATCTCGCGCAGCACCGCGGCCGGATACATCAGCATGCCGCCGGCGCCGAGCACCAAGGGCTCGACGATGAAGGCGGCCGGCCGGTCCTTCTCGCAAAATGTAGCGAGCGCATCCAGAGTCGCCTGTTCCCTGCCTTGCGCTGGAAACGGGACGACGGCGACGTCGAACAGCAGCGGCTCATAGGCCGCATTGAACACGCCGCGCGCGCCGACCGACATCGCGCCGATGGTGTCGCCGTGATAGGAATGCTGCATCACCACGATGCGCGTGCGCGACTCGCCGATGTTCCTGAAATAGCCGAGCGCCATCTTCAGCGCGACCTCGACGCTGGTGGCGCCGCTGTCGGAGAAGAACACGTGCGTGAGGCTCGGCGGCACCAGCGCGAGCAGCCCGGCGGCAACCTGCTCGGCCGGCTCATGGGTATGACCGGCGAAGATGACCTGATCCAGCCGCTCGGCCTGATCCTGGATCGCGCGCACGATATGCGGATGGCAATGGCCGTGCGTGACCACCCACCAGGACGCGATCGCATCGATGATCCGCCTGCCGTCGGCGGTGAAGAGATAGGCGCCCTCGCCGCGCGCGACCGGTGTCATCTCGGGCTGGAGGGCGTGCTGCGTGAAGGGATGCCAGATCGGCGAGGCTGCGTTGCGCGTCATCCTTCGAAATCCGTGCGCTGGAATTGAGTACCGAACACGTGCTGCAGCGATCGCGCCGTCAGCGGCGTGACCCAGGGCAACCGGCCGAGGCGCCTCACCTCGCCGAGCCGGCAGATCGTATCTTCGTTGTCGTCGTGGCCGTCGCCGATGAAGGCGATGCCGAGCACGTCGATGCCGCGACTGCGCAGCGCCGCCAGCGACAGCAGCGAGTGATTGATCGTGCCGAGACTGGTGCGCGCGCAGAGCACGACCGGGAGCTGCCAGCGCGCGAAGACGTCGAGATAGAGCGTTCCGGAATCGAGCGGCACCATGACCCCGCCGGCCCCCTCGATCACGACAGGCCGGCCGACGGCCTGCGGAGGACGGAGGCGGAGCGGATCGATGCTGATGCCCGCGAGGCGCGCCGCGCGATGCGGCGAGGCCGGCTCGGCCAGCCGATAGGCTTCGGGCAGCACGCGGTCGTCGCCGAGCTCGGCGAGCCGCTGGACGCAGCGGGCATCCGTCTCCTCGGCAAGGCCGGCCTGGACCGGCTTCCAATAGCAGGCCCCGAGCAGCGCCGTGAGGCCGGCGGCGAACACCGTCTTGCCGATCCCGGTGTCGGTCCCGGTGACCACGATGCGCAGCGTCATGGCCGCAGCCCTCCGATCTCGTCGGAGAGCGCATCGAGCAGCGCCGCGATGGCCGCCTCGTCGATATTCAAGGTCAGCGACAGCCTGAGCCGCGCCGTGCCCGGCGGCACCGTCGGCGGGCGGATACCGCGGACGTCGAAGCCCCGCGCCTGCAGCGCTGCAGCCAGGTTCATCGCGCGCGCATTGTTACCGACGATGCAGGGAATGATCTGCGACGGCGACCAGCTTTCACCGAAGCGCGCGGCGATCGCGCCATGGGCGAAGACAACGAGCTGCGCCAGCCTCCGCTGCCGCTCCGGCTCTTCGCGCAGGATCGCAAGCGCTTCCGCCACCGCCACCGCCATCAGCGGCGACGGCGCCGTGCTGAAGACGAAGGGGCGGCAGCGATTGATCAGCGTGTCGCACAGCACGCGGCTTGCGGTGACCAGCGCGCCGGCGGCGCCCAACGCCTTGCCGCAGGTGTGAACGGTCACGATGCTCTCGCGCCCCTCGTAGGCTGCGGCAAGACCGCGGCCCTGCGCGCCGTGGACTCCGGTCGCGTGGGCCTCGTCGATCAGCAGAAAGGCATCGTGGCGCTCGGCGATCGCGATCAAATCTTCCAGCGGCGCGAGATCGCCATCCATGCTGTAGAGGCTTTCGACGACGATCCAGGGCCGGCCCACCCCGCCGCTCCTGCGCCAGATCAGGATCGCGTCCTCGGCCGACTGGGCGTTGTTGTGGATGAACTGGCACGTCTCGGCACGGCCGGCGCGCGCGCCTTCATGGGTGCTGGCATGAACCAGCGCATCGAGCACCAGCAGGTCGTCGCGCTGCGGCAGCGTGGTGAGCACGGCGAAGTTCGCCATGTAGCCGGAGCCGAAGAACAGCGCGCTCTCGGCACCGAAGAAGCGCGCCGCGTCCGCCTCGAGCCGTTCGTGCTCCTCGCAATTGCCCCGCAGCAGGCGCGAGCCGCCGGCGCCGACCGGCGTGCCGGCCTCCATGGCCGCGGCGACCGCGCGCTTCATCCGCGGAGCCTGTGCGAGACCGAGATAGTCGTTGGAGGAGAAATCGAGACCGGCCCGTGGACTGAGGCGCCGCAACCGGTCATCGGCCGCGAGTCTCTGCAGACCGTCGGAATAGATCGCCAATCTGTCGGACGGCATGGGCATGGCTCCGCTCTGTTTCGGTCAGCCGCAGGCGTGGACCGGCACGACAAGGCAGTTCCGTGGGCGCGGTCGCCCCGAGATCGCGATCAGGCTCGAATCAGGCCGGGGACGACGCGTCCGCGCTCTCTCTCGCGGCGGCCGGCACGGCCGGGCGCGCCGACAGCGACGAGGTCATGCCGAGACGCGCGAGCAGATCGGCGTCGCGGTCGGCTTGCGGATTGGCCGTGGTCAGCAGCACGTCGCCGATGAAGATGGAATTGGCGCCGGCGAGCAGGCACAGGCTCTGCAGCTCGTCGCTCATATATTGGCGGCCCGCGGACAGCCGCACCACGCTGGCAGGCATCAGGATCCGCGCAACCGCGATCAATCGCACGAGCGCAATCGGATCGGGCCGCGCGGCCGTATCGTTGACCGGCACGCCCTTCACCTCGTTCCATAGGTTGATCGGCACGCTGTCGGGATGCTCATCGAGATTGGCCAGCAGCACCAGCATGCCGACCCGGTCATCGACCTCCTCGCCCATGCCGATGATGCCGCCGCAGCACACCTTGATGCCGGCCTGGCGCACATGCGCGAGCGTGTCGATGCGGTCCTGCAGCGTGCGCGTGGTGATGATGCGGTCGTAGAACTCGGGCGATGTGTCGACATTGTGATTGTAGAAGTCGAGCCCGGCCGCTTTGAGCCGCTCCGCCTGCGGCGGGGTCAGCATGCCCAGCGTGACGCAGGTCTCCATGCCGAGACCCTTCACTGCGCTGACCATGTCGCAGACCTGATCGAGGTCACGATCCTTCGGACTGCGCCAGGCCGCGGCCATGCAGAAGCGCTCGGCTCCCGCTGCCTTGGCACGCCGCGCGGTGGCGACCACCTCGTCGCGATCCAGCAGCTTCGTCGCCTTGAGCCCGGTGTCGTAGTGCGCGCTCTGCGAGCAGTAGCCGCAATCCTCCGGGCAGCCGCCGGTCTTGATGCTGAGCAGGCTCGCCGTCTCGACGCGGGTGGGATCGAACTGCCGACGATGCGCCGACTGCGCCAGGAACATTAGTTCCGGAAATGGCAGGCGGTAGAGCGCCTCGGCCTCGTCTCTGGTCCAGTCATGACGGATGGCATTGCCAACCGCCATTCGATCAGGGCCCGCGCCGCTTCGATCTATCATGCTCGCTCCACAGCAAATTATAGATTATCATAGATATTATCTATGATTTTTCTGTATTTGAGCACCGTATCGGACGAGAGCTTCCGCTGCATTGGTTTTTTCGATAGATAATCTATGACTATGCCGGACGAGAATCTCACCACCGCTCAGCGGATCGCCGAAGCCATCACCGACCGCATCGTCAGCGGTGCGCTGCCGCCCGACGCGCCGTTGCGGCAGGACCACGTCGCGCGCGAGTTCAACTCCAGCCACGTGCCGGTGCGCGAGGCATTTCGGCAGCTCGAAGCGCTCTATCTGGTGGTCGCGGCACCGCGACGCGGCGTGCGGGTGGCGCCGCTGGATGCGAAGTCGACCAGGGAGATCGTCGAGATGCGCACAGCGCTCGAGGTGATCGCGCTGCGCAATGCCGCGCCGCGCTATACGCCGACGCATCTCGCCGCGATCGAGCTCGCGCTGATCGAAGCCGACAATGCCGAGACCATTCAGGAGTTCGAGACAGCGAACCGCGCCTTCCACCGCGCGCTGGTCACGCCCTGCGCGATGCCGCGGCTGCTGGCGAGCCTCGACGGACTACGCCTCGCGAATTCGCGGCTGGTGCTGGCGATGGCGCGCAATGCCGGCTGGCGTCCGCGCACCAACCAGGATCACCGCCTGATCCTGCAGGCCCTGCGCGCCCGCCAGATCGGCCACGCCTGCGAGCTGTTGACGCGGCACAACCAGACGATCGAGCGGTTGGCGCGGCCGGGCGTGTAGCCGGCTTCAACCCGTTCCTTGCGACCGGGCGCATACCGCCATGCGCCCGCGACGGCTGGGGCGCCCGTCTGTTCGAGTGTACATGCTGATCCGGACGCGCCCCGCGAGCCGAAGGTCCCCAAAGGTCTCCATGTCCAACCGCCACCACGCTTCGAAGCTCGCCGGCAACGGCACGGCCGACGGCCTGCCGCCTGGCAAGCGGCCCTGGGCGATCGCCGCGATCTTCACGGCGCTGTCGATGGCCTCGCTCGACGTCGCCATCGCCAACATCGCGCTGCCATCGATCTCGGCCGATCTCCACGTCTCGCCGGCGGAGGTGGTCTGGGTCGTCAACATCTATCAGATCGCGCTGGTGGCGACGCTATTGCCGCTCGGCGCGCTCGGCGAGATCGTCGGCCATCAGCGCATCTATCTCGGCGGCCTCCTGCTGTTCACGCTCGCCTCGGTCGGCTGCGCGCTGGCGTGGTCGCTGCCGACGCTGGTGGTTGCCCGCGCGCTGCAGGGCCTTGGCGCCAGCGGCATCATGAGCGTCAACACCGCGCTGGTGCGCTACGTCTATCCTGGAAAAATGCTCGGCCGCGGCCTCGGCCACAATGCGCTCGTGGTCGGGATCTCCTTCACCTTCGGCCCGACCATCGCCTCCGCCATTCTCTCGCTCGGCTCGTGGCCGTGGCTGTTCGCGATCAACCTGCCGTTCGGTCTGATTGCGATCGCGATCGGCATGACGATGCTGCCGCGCACGCCGCGCGCCGACCACGGCTTCGACTTCCTCGGCGCGGCGCTGGCTGCGCTCTGCCTCGGCCTGTTCATCATCGGCATCGGCAGCGCCGCGCATGGCGCGACGCCGGCCATGGTGGTGGCCGAGCTGGTCGCAGCGCTCGTGCTCGGCGTCATCCTGGCCCGCCGCCAGGCCGATCATCCCGCGCCGATGCTGCCGATCGACCTGTTCCGCCGCGGCGTGTTCGCGCTCTCGGCGGCGACCGCCGTATGCTCCTTCTCGGTCCAGGGCCTCGGCTTCGTGTCGCTGCCGTTCTACTTCGAGGACATTCTCCAACGCTCGCAGGTCGAGACCGGGTTCTTCATGACGCCCTGGCCGCTCGCCGTGACGATCATGGCGCCGATCGCCGGCCGGCTGTCGGACCGCTTTCCCGCCGGCCTGCTCGGCGGCATCGGCCTGGTGATGCTCGGATCCGGCATGGCGCTGCTGGCCATGCTGCCGGAGAACCCGAGCATCGCGAACATCGTCTGGCGCATGCTGATCTGCGGCATCGGGTTCGGCTTCTTCCAGGCGCCGAACATGAAGGCCATCATGTCGAGCGCCCCGCCCCATCGCAGCGGCGGCGCCAGCGGCATCGTCGCAACGGCCCGATTGACCGGCCAGACCACGGGCGCGGCGCTGGCCGCCCTGTGCTTCAGCCTTGCGGGGCGCGAAGGTGCCACCCTTGCCTTGGCCCTCGGCGCAGGTTTCGCCGCGCTGGGCAGCGTGATGAGCTTCCTGCGGCTTGCCGTAGCTCCGCCGCGCGGCCCATGAGCCGAAGCAACTACAACCCCGGTTCATCACAGATCTTCCCGCGCGGCAAACGCATATTCTTGATTTGAAGGATGCAAACGTTCGCGCCACATTGCAGCCTTCTGTTCAACTGGCGAGTTGAACGAAAGGGATCTGCGATGGCAAACCTCACGATCAACGGACAATCCTATGCTCTGGACGTCGAGCCCGACACGCCGCTGCTGTGGGCGATCCGCGAGAACGCCGGACTGACCGGCACCAAATATGGCTGCGGCATCGCACAATGCGGCGCCTGCACCGTGCATCTCGACGGCGCCGCCGTGCGTTCCTGCGGCGTCACCGTCTCCGAGGCCGTCGGCAAGCAGATCACGACCATCGAGGGACTCGCCAGCGACGGCGGCCTGCACAAGGTGCAACAGGCGTGGCTGGAGAACGACGTTCCTCAATGCGGCTACTGCCAGAGCGGCATGATCATGGCCGTCGCCGCGCTGTTGAAGGACAATCCGAAGCCGAGCGACCAGGACATCAACGACGCCATCACCAACATCTGCCGCTGTGGAACCTTCGCGCAGGTGCGCGAGGCGATCCACGCCGCTGCCAACGCCTGAGGAGGACGGCATGAACCAGCATGTGACGCCGCGCCTCAACCGCCGGTCCTTCGTCATCGGCACCGCCGCGCTCGGCGGTGGCCTCGCGCTCGGCCTCGACCTCCCGTTCGGTGGCCCGCAACTCGTGCGCGCCGCGGATGGCTCGCCCGAGGTCAATGCCTGGGTCGTGATCCGGCCCGACGACACCGTGGTAGTCCGCATCGCCCGCTCGGAAATGGGCCAGGGCTCGCTCACCGGTCTCGCTCAGCTCGTCGCGGAAGAACTTGCCTGCGACTGGAGCAAGGTGACGACCGAATATCCGACGCCCGGCCAGAACGTCGCCCGCAAGCGCGTGTGGGGCGATTTCTCCACCGGCGGCAGCCGCGGCATCCGCTCTTCGCAGGACTACGTCCGCAAGGGCGGCGCCGCCGCGCGCATGATGCTGATCCAGGCGGCCGCCGACGAATGGAAGGTTCCGGTGGCCGAATGCACCGCCGCCAACAGCGTCATCACCCACAAGGCCTCGGGCCGCACGACGACCTACGGCAAGGTGGCGGAAGCCGCCGCGAAGCTGACGCCGCCCACCGACGTCAAGCTGAAGGATCCGAAGGACTGGACCCTGATCGGCAAGGGCGTGAGACGGCTCGACACCGCCGACAAGGTCACCGGCGCGATGATCTACGGCGCCGATATGAAGCTGCCGAACATGCTCAACGCCGCGATCAAGGACTGTCCGGTCACCGGCGGCAAGCTGAAGAGCTATGACGAGGCCAAGATCGCCGGCATGAAGGGCGTCAAGAAGGTGGTGGCGATCGACGGCACCGCGGTGGCCGTCGTCGCCGACACCTGGTGGCACGCGAAGACGGCGCTCGATGCGCTGCCGATTGTCTGGGACGAAGGAGAGAACACCAAGGTCTCTTCGGCGTCGATCGCCAAATGGCTCGCGGAAGGATTGGACTCCGGGCCGGCCTTCGTCGGCAACGAGAACGGCGATGCCAAGGCCGCGCTGGCGAGCGCGGTGAAGAAGGTCGAGGCGGTCTACGACTATCCCTACCAGAACCACGCCACGATGGAGCCGATGAACGCGACCGCGCTCTACACGGCCGATCGCTGCGAGGTGTGGTGCGGCACGCAGAACGGCGAGGCGGCGTTCGCCGCGGTGCTCGAAGCCTCAGGGCTTCCGGCGGACAAGTGCGAGGTGCACAAGCTGATTCTCGGCGGCGGCTTCGGCCGGCGCGGCCAGACCGACTATGTCCGCCAAGCCGTGAAGATCGCCAAGGAGATGCCGGGCACGCCGGTCAAGCTGCTGTGGTCGCGCGAGGAGGACATGACGCATGGCCGCTATCACCCGATCACGCAGTGCAAGCTGACCGGCGGCTTCGACGCCGACAACAATCTGACCGCGCTGCACATGCGCATCTCCGGCCAGTCGATCCTGTTCAGCCTGCGGCCCGACGCGCTGGTCAACGGCAAGGACCCCGCGACCTTCCAGGGGCTCGCGCCATCGGGCGAAGCCACGATCGGCTACTCCGTGCCGAATTTGCTGATCGAACACGCGATGCGCAACCCGCACATCAATCCGGGCTTCTGGCGCGGCGTCAACGTGAACCAGAACGCGATCTATCTCGAATGCTTCATGGACGAGCTCGCCAATGCGGCCGGCCAGGATCCGCTGGAATTCCGCCGCAAACTGATGGCCGATCATCCCAAGCATCTGGCGGTGCTGAACGCCGTGGCCGAGAAGATCGGCTGGGACACGCCGGCGCCGGACGGCGTTCATCGCGGGCTGGCGCAGCTCCATGGCTATGGCAGCTATGTCGCGGGCGCCGCCGAGATCTCGGTGATCGACGGCACCAAGATCAAGATCCACCGCATCGTCGCCTCGACCGATCCCGGCTACGTGGTCAATCCGGCGCAGGTGGAGCGGCAGATCGCGGGCTCGTTCGTCTACGGCCTGTCGGCGCTGTTCTACGGCGGCTGCACGGTGAAGGACGGGCGCATCGAGCAGACCAACTTCGACAGCTACAACTCGATGCGGATCAGCGAGATGCCGAAGGTGGAAGCGATCATGATCCCGAGCGGCGGCTTCTGGGGCGGCGTCGGCGAGCCGACCATCGGCGTCGCCGCGCCCGCGGTGCTGAATGCGTATTTCGCTGCCACCGGCAAGCGCATCCGCTCGGTGCCGCTGCGCGCCCAGAACATCACCTTCGCATGACCCACGTGGCGGCAGCCGTTGGGAACAATGGCCGCCGCCGTGCTATTGCAAGATGATGACGATGTCCCGGCAGCGCACGCGCAGAGAGGTCGGCGGCCTGATCGCGGCAAGCGTTGCCATGATCGCCGCCCCTGCCGTGCTGCGCGCACAAGCGATGGCGCGCGTCATCGTGATCGGCGGCGGCTTCGGCGGCGCCAGTTGCGCCCGCGCGCTGCGCCAGGCGGATGCGAAGCTCGACGTCACCCTGGTCGAGGCCAACAAGACCTTCACGGCGTGTCCGCTCAGCAACGAGGTCATCGCCGGCCTGCGCGATATCAATGCCCAGCAGTTCGGCTATGACAAGATCGCGGCCGAAGGCGTGCGCGTCGTGCTGCAGGCGGCCACCGCGATTGATGCGCCAGGGCACAAGGTCACGCTCGCCGACGGCACGACGCCCGCCTACGACCGTCTTGTGCTTGCACCGGGCATCGACATCGATGTCACCGCGTTGCAAGGCTACGACGAAGCCGCGTCAAGCGTCATGCCGCACGCCTACAAGGCCGGCGAGCAGACGCTGCTGCTGCGGAAGCAGATCGAGGCGATGCCGGATGGCGGCACCGTCGCCATCGCGGTGCCGGCCAATCCGTCGCGCTGCCCGCCCGCGCCTTACGAGCGCGCCAGCCTGATCGCGCATTATCTCAAGGCGCACAAGCCGAAGTCGAAGGTGCTGATCCTCGATGCCAAGGACAGCTTCTCGCAGCAGAAGCTGTTCGAGCAGGCGTGGCAGCAGCTCTATGCCGGAATGATCGAGCGTATCCCGCTGTCGCAGGGCGGCCGCGTCACCGGCGTCGACGTTGCCACGCGCACCGTCGTCACCGAGTTCGGCAACTACAATCCCGATGTGACCAACATCATCCCGCCGCAGAAGGCCGGCCGCATTGCCTCGCTCGCCGGCGCGGCCGACCGCACCGGCTGGTGTCCGATCGATGCCGCGACCTTCGCCTCGAAGCTCGTCCCGGATGTCCACGTCATCGGCGACGCCTGTCTCGGCGGCGGCATCCCGAAATCGGCCGGCGCCGCGCAGGCGCAGGGCAAGGCGTGTGCGGCCGTGATCGTGCGCGATCTGACGGGACGGCCGTCGGAGCCGCCGCCGCTGACCGGCATCTGTTACAGCATCGTCGCGCCGGACTACGCGTTCTCGCTGGCAGGCGTTTATCAGCCCAAGGGAGACATCTTCGCCGAGGTCGAGGGCGGCCGGAGCAGCCCGGTCGACGCACCGCGCGAGACGCGCGCGCGTGAGGCCGACGCGGCGACGGCCTGGTTCAAGGCGCTGACCCATGATGCCTTCGGCTAGCTTTGTCATCGCCGCGATCGTCGCCGCCCTGCCCGCCGCTGGCGCGGCGCAGACACTCGCGCCCACTACGATCACCGGCGACGGCATCGCCTCTTCCCTCACCGGACGGCCCGGCGACGCCGCCCGCGGCCGCGCGCTGGTGGTCGCGCGCAGCTCGACCTGCCTCCTCTGTCACTCCGGCCCGTTTGCGGAGGTACGCTTCCAGGGCGATCTCGCGCCCAGCCTTGCCGGCGCCGGCAGCCGTTCCACGCCCGCGCAGCTCCGCCTGCGGCTGGTCGATGCCTCCAGGCTCAATCCGGAAACGATCATGCCGTCCTACTACCGCGTGGATGGGCTGACGCGCGTCGGTTCCGCCTGGCGCGACAAGCCGATCCTGTCGGCGGAGCAGATCGAAGACATCGTCGCCTATCTCGCGACCTTGCGCGAGTGAGCCCATATGATTGGCATGTTCGAATCGTCCCACATCTCGCGCCGCCACCTGCTGCAACTGGCGGGAACGCTGACCGCCGCCGGCGCGCTGCCGCTGATCACGGTCCGGCCTGCGCAGGCGACGCCGGCGATGCTCGCGTCGGCGATCCGCAATCTCGTCGGCGAGGCCAATGTGACTGTCGGCAAGGTCCGGCTCGACATCCCGCCGCTGGTCGAGAACGGCAACACCGTGCCGATGACCGTCAGCGTCGATCATCCGATGACGCCTAACAGCTACGTCAAGAGCATCCACGTCTTCAACGAGAAGAATCCGCAGCCCAACGTCGCCAACTTTCACCTGACAGCGAGCGCCGGCCGCGCCCAGGTGACGACCCGCATCCGGCTCGCCGACACGCAGAAGGTCGTGGCGATCGCAAGACTGTCCGACGGCTCGTTCTGGTCGGCGAGCGTCGACGTCATCGTGACCTTGGCCGCCTGCACCGAGGAGATGCCGTGATGCCTGCCGCCCTCGTCAACGTTCCCGCCAAGGCCAAGCGCGGCGCCGTCATCGAGATCAAGACGCTGATGAGCCACGTCATGGAGCCGGGCTATCGCCATACGGCCGCAGGCGAAGCCATCCCGCGCGACATCATCACCAGCTTCACCTGCCGCTTCAACGGCACCGAGATCTTTCGGGCCGATCTGTTTCCCGCCATCGCCGCCAATCCGTTCCTGTCGTTCTTCACCACCGCGCGCGAGAGCGGCCGCTTCGAGTTCGAATGGATCGGCGACAACGGCTTCGTTTCCAGCGCCTCGGCGACGATCACGGTCGAATGATGCGGAGCGCGCTTCTCGCGGTCACAGCTTTGCTGGGCGCAGCGTTGCCTGTCGTCGCGGGTGAGATTGCGGAATCCGCGCGCCGCTCCGGCTATGACTTCATGTCGTCCGACACCAGGGCGATGCAGGACGACGACACCGCCAATCCCGCGATGCTGTCGGTGCTCGATGGTGAGACGCTGTGGACGACGAAAGCGGGCACGGCGAACAAATCCTGCAACGATTGCCATGGCGAGGTCGACGTCAGCATGAAGGGCGTCGCCGCGCGCTATCCGGCCTTCAATGCCGCCAGCGCCGCTCCGGTCGATCTCGGCCAGCGCGTCAATCTCTGCCGCAGGCAGCATCAGGAAGCTGAGCCGTTCGCCCCTGAGAGCCGCGAGCTGCTGGCTCTGACAGCGCTGATCGCCCGGCAATCGCGCGGCATGCCGATCACCGCCGGCGACGATCCGCGGCTGGAGCCGTCAGTTGCGCGCGGGCGCGAGCTGTTCATGCAGCGGCAGGGCCAGCTCAACCTCGCCTGCTCCAATTGTCACGATGACAATTGGAGCAAGCATCTTGCCGGCTCCGCGATCACGCAGGGACAGCCGACGGGCTATCCGATCTACCGGCTGGAATGGCAAGGCATGGGCTCGCTGCAGCGCCGCCTCCGCGGCTGCATGACCGGCATCCGCGCGCAAGCCTTCGACTTCGACGCGCCCGACATGATCGCGCTCGAGCTCTACCTGATGTCGCGCGCGCGTGGCATGCCGATGGACGCGCCGGCGGTGCGGCCATGAGTGCGTCGAACCAAACCACGACGCAACCAACCAAGATCGGATTGATGGGGCAACGGAGCCGCGATGCCCCGCCTCTCCTTCACCGATCCGCATGCGCAGGGACGCATCGGACCGACCCGGATGCGTCGCTGTTCGCCCTGCCGGCGTTCCACCGTCATTCCGGGGCGATCGGCAACGCGAAGGCGCAAAGCGGCTGCGCGTTGACGATCGATCCCGGAATGACGGTGGTCGTGACGTCATCGGACTACTCCGCGGGCGCCGCCTGCATCTCCGCATGCGGAACGTAGCTCTCGGACATGCCGAGCCGGCCCAGCGCGAACAATCCGCCGGCGACCACGACATAGGCCAGCGCCACCGCGGGCGTCACGCCGAGGCCGACCGCTTCACCGTGCATGAAGCCGAAAAAGGTCATGACGGCACCGGCGAGCGCGAACGCCGCCGCCTTGGTGAAGTCGCGCTCGATCACGAACACGCCGATCGCGCCGAGCACGAGCCCGGCGAGAATCGAGCCGCCGCCCATCACCTCCAACCCATGATAGAGCACGCCCTGCTGCGGCAGCGCGGCGATCGCAGCGGTCTTGACCGCATCGACCTTGTCGGCGGCGAGGCCGCCTACGGTTTGTGCCGCCGTCACCGTCGAGGCCAGCATGGTGTCGATCTGCAGCTTGGCCCAGGCGGCGAGATGCGGCGTGAAGGCGAGCACGATCGCGGGCGCATGCTTGACCGGCGTGGTCTGGAACGCCTGCGCACCGATCAGCATGCCGATGTAGAGCAGGATCGGCGAGATCGCGACCACCGGCACCAGTGCCAGCAGCACCGAGATGATGCCGAGCCAGGACAGCACGATCACCATCAGCCCGGTCGCCGCGGAGTAGCCGATGCGGCCGCCCATCGCCTTCCAGCCGGGATGGCCGATATAGACGGCGTTGATGAAAGGATTGCCCATCATGCAGCCGATCAGGCTGACGATGCCGTCGGCGGTCAGCACGCGCGTGGTCGGATATTCGTCGCCCGCGGCTTCCGCGCTCTCGACATTGTCCATGGCCTCGACGAGGTCGTAGATGCCGAACGGGATCGCGGTCACCAGGATAACACCGAGATATTCGAAGCCTGAGAACACCGTGCCGAACGCCGGCAGCGGCACCGAGAAGCCGAAGCTCGCAAAGGCATCGCCGACGCCCTTGAGGCTGAGGCCACCGAGGCCGAGACCGAACAGGTTCGAGCCCCAGGCGATGACCATGCCGACCGCGATGGCGACGAGCCCGGCCGGCAGCCCCTTGGGATATTTCACGCCGCCAAACCAGCTCACCAGAATGATCGCGAAGCACACCAGGCCGATCTGCGGCGTCATGTACATCTCGAGCGCCGGGCGCATCGAGATGAAGGTGACGGAGACGCCGGCGAGCGTGCCGAGCAGCGCGGCGCGCGGCGTGATCCTGCGGATGTACGGCGCGACAAAGCCGCCGATCATCAGGATGAAGCTCTGGAAGAACACCCAGACGAGGCCGGCCGACCAGCCCTTCAGGGGATCGCCGGTCTTCAAGGTGATCGGCAGCATGATCACGAAGGTAACGATGAACATGTGCGGCACGCTGACCCCCGAGGGCAGCGCGCAGACGTCGCTGCGTCCGGTCTTCTGCGCGAGGCGATAAGCGAGGAAGGCGTAGTAGAACGTCGACAGGCACATCATCAGGCCGAGCGCCGGCAGGATGCGGCCGAACACCAGGCTGTCGGGCATCTTCAGCACGAAGCGCAGGAGCCCGGTGAGCACGAGCATGTTGACGAGGATGTTGGTGCCGAAACCGAAGAATGCGTTCCAATCGCCGGGTGTCCACAGCACCGGCTTGAAATCCGCCTTGACCGCGCTTGCCGTCCCGCTTCCGCTCATTGCCTTGCTCCCCTGTTGCTGTCAGCGCCTACATCGTCGAATTCATCCGTCTCAACTCGTCTCTCGGCTCATCTCTCAGTTCATCGCCTTCAGGACCGCGGCCGAGTCCGCGACCCAGCCGAAGATGCCACCCTGGGCCTTGATCATCCTCAGGCCCATCTCGTGGAATTCCGGAAAGTAGGACGCGCAGCCATCGGAGACGACGACGCAGCGATAGCCGCGGTCATTGGCCTCGCGCACGGTGGTGTTGACGCAGACCTCGGTGGTGACGCCGCACACCAGGAGGTTGGCGATGCCGTGCTGCTTCAGCACATCGCCGAGTTCGGTGGCGTAGAACGCGCCCTTGCCCGGCTTGTCGATTACCACCTCGCCGGCGATCGGATACAGCGCAGGAATGATGTCGTGCCCCGGCTCGCCGCGGATCAGGATGCGCCCCATCGGGCCGGGATCACCGATGCGAAGGGATGGCGCGCCGCGCTCGACCTTGGCCGGCGGCGCATCGGACAGATCCGGCTTGTGGCCCTCGCGGGTGTGAATGACGAGCATGCCCATCTTGCGCGCCGCCCCCAGGACGTTCGCGATCGGCGTCACGGCGCGCGCGAGCTGCGAGACGTCGTTGCCCAGCGTCTCGCCAAAACCGCCCGGCTCCATGAAGTCGCGCTGCATGTCGATGATGAGCAGCGCCGTCTCGTCCCAGTCGAGCGCGATCGGCTCGGGCTCGGCGGCGATGCTCACTCCACCCGATGCAATTGAGTCCGCCATGGCGACCATTGCCTCCCCGCGAGAATGGCTCGCAAGTAACGAAGCAAGCGCTGTGCCATTGTGTACAATCGGCTCGCGCTTGCCGCGGATTTGGAAGAGACAACCGTTTCAATGACTTGAGAAAAGGACCTGAAGCTGCTCGATTGCCGGGCAGCCGCCCTCGCCGACGCCTCAGCTTATTTCTTGGGCGGCCGCTGCACGCGGCGCATGGTCCCGATGGTCAGCCCGTCGCGAAGGTGGGGCAACCACCTAGGTCGTAAACGTATAGAGCGTTCCGACGTTCGACTGGAACACTTTCCCCGGCATTTCGCGCCGGACCATGTCGTAGAACGGCTCGCCCGTACAATGGGCCGGCATGAGGTAATCAGGGTTGATGTCCTTCAACTCCGCGATGACCTGCTTGAAGTAGGCATCGTCGAGCGGCGGCACGAGGTGGAAGCCACCAATCACCGCGTGAACCTTGTCAACTCCCGATGCGCGCTGGGCCTGCCTGATGGTGTTGATGACGCCACGATGGCTGCACGAGGTCAGAATCACCAGACCTTTTCCCTTCAGCAGGAAATTGGTCCCGATCTCGTGCTCGAAGTCGTCCACGACGAACTCGCCGGCGTTTTTCGCCGGCGAGACCTTGTCCGGGAAGCAGCCGAATCCATTGGCGATGCCGACCTTCTCGCGACTGGGACTGAGCGGCTTTTCAAAGCTGCTCTGCGCGATCTTGCCCGTCGTGAACGCATGATCGGCAACGACGGCCGGCCCGTCCGCCATCATCAGGATGAGGTTCGACTCCTTGATGGCCTAGCGATCGAGCGCCCCGAACTGACCACCATTCCCGACGGTCCGCGTGCAGAAACAGTCTTCACCGCCGACGAAGAAGGGCAGATCCTTCTTAAGCTTGCCCTTTGTCGCGGAGAGAAACCCCACCATACCGCCGAAGTGATCGTAATGGCCATGGCTGAGGACGAGCGCGTCGAACTCTTCGGGCTGGATCTTCAGGATCTCCATGTTGGTCAGCAGCGTGACCGGATTGTATCCGAAATCGACGAGGATATTGCGGACCTCATTGTCACGCTGGGATTCAGCGTGCATCGAGAGGCCCCATTCCCCGACCAGGGTGGCGCGGGGCGGCGCATCCGGTGTTTCATTGCCCTGCATGCGCGCGATCGAGAGGTCACCGAGCTTTTGCGATATCCCGAAGCGACGGACAATGATGTCGCTGACCATGCGAACCTTCAAGCGATCGACCTGCGGCACGGCTCCGCCGAGTGCCTGAGCCCTTGCGCTCCGCCCGCTCCCGACCAGCGTGCCCACCATCGCGGACACAAAGCCCGCGCCGCCGGCGCAAAGCAGGTGGCGTCTCGACAACGACGGCGATCGAGTCATCAACCACACGGACCAAACAACATGGCGGCCTCCTCTCGGCACGACTTTCGGGTCGGGAGCTTAATCCTCTGGTCCCGGCAGCATTGACATCGGACAATGCGAGGGGCCCTGGAGGGCGATGGAGCAGCGCTTGTCGGGTTCCGTCTGGCCCAAGGCGCCGCCCGGCCCCGAACGCGATGTCCGTTCTTCAGGCCAGAGCCGATCTACCGCAGTCCAACGCCAAGCAGCGGCTTGCGCCCCAATGCGGACTACCGAGATTGAGCACGCCAAGGGCGGTTGGGGACGCCCCCCGACGCGCATTGAGCAATGTCTGCAGGATTTGGGCACTGAAAATGGTTCTGCCTCGCGCACCGCATACCTTATAAATGATGCGTGGGAAGGCGAGGCTCGAATGACTGACTTGGAAAGCTTCATCGTCAACCAGAACCTGGTTCACTACAAAGCGCTCCTGCGAGAGGAGACGGATCCGCATAAGAGCCGCATATTGCTCCGGCTGATCGAGAATGAAATGGGGAAACTACCCGCCTCCGCGAAGCGCATCGAGATACCTAAGTCGAGATAGCCAAGATGTCCGGCTTTCAATGACCTAATTATACTTTCGTCTCCTCGGTGTGACCGCCCCTGGATCGTTCACCAGTGACACCGAACGAATTGGGCCGTCGAATGTCACATTCGACGGCCCAATTTTCGAGCGCGAGGCGCCGAGCAAAGCTCAACAGCCGATTTTCGTTTGTAAGTAGTGTGAGTTGTCTGTCTGTGGGGGAACTGATGGCGCTGACGCAGAGCGAGTGGTCGCAAACGTATCCTCGCGCCGCATTGCGGGGTGTTCTGGCGGACGCTGCAAGAACGATACCCGAAGCAAAGCGGACACCTTCCTTGATGGCATGCCTCGCCGAGAAGATCTTGGCCTCGGCGGCTGACGGCCAAGAGAAGCCGGTCGATCTATGTCGCCGCGCCATCGAGAAGGTGCAGGAATCTTGTCCTGACTGCCGCGCATGCCTTGGCTTGCAAGCAGCCCACAACAGCGGTCGCTCGCACGAAAAACTGTAGATTTCCGGTCGCAGCCTGTTACGTGGAGTGACAGACATATGGGCGCATCCGAGCCACCTTGGCTTAACTGCTTCAGGCATTCATCTAAATCCCCCGCAGAGAATTGGTGCGCCTTTGAGTCGCCGGTGTGTGTCGGGTGTACGAATGCCGTGTCGTCTCACCCTTCAGTGGGCGCTCACAAAGATCCTATGAAGTCCGAGGAGATCGAAGGCTGGTTTCGCGGTCTCAAGTCGTGCAAGGTTTCTGATGGCATGAGAGATTAAGGTCACCCCGCCGATGTCGGCACGTGCCCTTTCCCGACTTGTCGACCGAGGTCCAAATGCGTCTGCTTGCCTGACCTGACCGGGCCTCATTGTTGATGGATTGACCCGGGCGGCGCGGTCCGGGGGCGGCCCATCGCCTTCCAGCTTAGAGAGTGCGCATCCGACGCACATGATTGCCCTGTTGATCTCGGTCAATGGGCGGGCTCGTATTGAGATCAAGGTCGCGCAACTTCGCAGTAGGACACTCCATGATCAAGCGATTAGTTACAATGGTGACGTGTTCTGTGCTCAGTTTGATCGGAGATGGTCCAACTGGAAAGCTGGTCCTCGTCGGCGGCGTCCACAGGACGCCCGGGGGTCTCGCCCTAACCCAAATGCAGGAAGGAACCGCAACGATCGAGATGAAGGACGGAAGGGCAGTTGGCTTAGCCGGGTCCGGCAAGGCCCTCATCAAGTTCACGTCGGGCGCGTTGGCAGGCCTGTCCGGCAAGACCCCCAAGTTCGTAACGAAGTCAATTGGCTTCAACCGCTTCGACATCCTGTGGTCGGAGTAGCTCCGCCTATCGGTCGCTTGCGCCCCCCGGGTCGGGGAGAGTTGCCGCCCTTGTTCCAGCGCAGGCCATGATCCGGTCCATGCAACCCAAGCTCTAGGTCTTCGGTTGCTCGTTCCTTCGAACGACGAAATGGAGAAAGGCATGAACAGCCAGCCAGCGTTCAATCGCGGATCGTCCACCGAAATCGCCGGGCAGATCGACGCCGTTGCCTGGGCCGTGTTCTTCATCTGGGTCGGCATCGCCATGCTGGTGCCGGTGCCCTGGGAATGGTTTCTCATGGGTGTTGGCATCCTCATCCTCGCGGCGGAGTATGCCCGCTGGCAGATGGACATCAGGATCGAAGGCTTCTGGGTCGCTTGCGGGGTCGTGTGCTTCGCAGGGGGGCTTTGGGCGCTTCTCAACTTGCCTTGGCCACTGGCTCCGATCCTGATCATTGGTCTCGGAGTGTGGTTGCTTGCTAAGATCATCGTGGATGCTAACCGTTGACCAGCCGCCCTCTGGCCATCCTGTGTAGCAAGCCGTCTTGGGCCCAGCGGTGCATCGGTCCGGAATCTGGGCTCCAGCCGACGTTCCGGACAGCGTCCCGCAAGGTCCATGGCCACCTTGAACTTTGGGTAGAAACATGCTGCGTATTTCCAGAAATCGCGGTTGTCTGCGCGCATCCCGCCTCACTGCGGAGGCGCGTTGCGCGCGATCGTCACGACACGCGAGGCGGGGAGCGATGGCCGCGAGAGATCGCAGTGTGTCTTCGGATGCGCGGACGAACGATCGCTTGCGGACGTGAAGTCGCAGCGTCCTGACACCCCGATGCTGGTGTCCCGCGCAATGCGCAAGCGTTGTCGCGAATGGTGGCCAACAAGCCCGGCGCACCAGGGAGACTGCGTATAAGCGTGAAGACCATCGCGCAGGGAATGCCGGCTACGGCAGCACCTGTGGTACCTGCCGCCTGCATTTTTTCAGCAGGCGGGCCATGGGTGAGGCCTTCACCCGGCATTCCCTGCGCCCTCTGCACTATCAGGAGGGACCGAACTGATCGCAGAACTCGGGCGCGACGCGCCGCGGGAACGAGACCTTATACCAATCGCTGTTTGAAGCGTATATCCGACCCACCCACCGCTGTCGTCCCGGGCAAGCCGTGACGCGCGACAGCGCGGCGCGGCGCCGACCCGGGACCCATACGCCGCGGCGGACGTGTGGCGCGAGGTGCTCACGACGCACCTGCCTCAAACTGCTCCCTGGGGTTATGTGTCCCGGCGTTCGCCGGGGCGACAGCTGTGGTCGTGGCTGCAGCTCAGCATCTCACGAATGCAATGCTAAGACGCCTGCCTTGCCGCCGGCTTGCGCTCCACCGGGTGGATGTCGATGCCGCGCAGTCGTCCCAGCCGCAGCACGTCCATCGCGATGGTACGGCCGATGCGGTCGCGGTCGAGCACGCGGATCAGGTCGTCGACGCCGTTGATCTCGACCCCGTCGAGCCTGATCACGACGTCGCCAGGCAGCAGGCCGGCGCGAGCCGCGGGCCCGTCCGGCTCGATCTGCATCAGCAGCGCGCCCATCTTGTTCTCGACACCGGCGAGCAACGCATGTCGCCGCGGCACCGGCGCGGTCTGCCCGGACACGCCGATATAGGCGCGGCGGACATAGCCGTGGCGGATAATCTCCGACAGCACGAACTGGGCGGTGTTGCTCGCGACCGCAAAGCAGATGCCCTGCGCGCCCTGGATGATGGCGGTGTTGATGCCGATCACCTCGGCCGCAGACGACACCAGCGCGCCGCCAGAATTGCCGGGGTTGAGCGCCGCATCGGTCTGGATGACATCCTCGATCATGCGGCCCGACACCGAGCGGATCGAGCGCCCCAGCGCCGAGACGACGCCGGCGGTGACCGTCGATTCGAACCCGAGCGGGTTGCCGATCGCGACCACGAGCTGGCCGCGGCGCAGACTCTTGGAATTGCCGAGCGCGGCGTAGCGCAGGTCGCGCGCGTGGTTGGCGCGCAGCAGCGCCAGATCGGTGTCGGGATCGACGCCGAGCACCTGCGCATCGGTGACGACGCCCTCGACGTCGCGCAGCCGGATGCTCTTGGAGGAGCCGACCACATGGCTATTGGTCAGCACGAGGCCGTCGGGCGAGATCACGATGCCCGAGCCGAGCCCGCCGCGGGAGCCGGCGGTCGCCCCAGCCTTGGGGCCGGTTTCGACACGCACGACCGCAGGACCGACGCGCTCGGTGACATCGATGACGGCATTGGAATAGGCGTCGAGCAGCGCGCGGTCGTCGGCCGGCGCAGCAGCAGACGCGCGCGACGGCGACAGCGCGCCGGCAAGATCGGAGGTAAAGTCCAACATGGCAAGATTTCCTTCGCCCGGTCAGATGGGTAGCAGCCGCCCCCCGCGCAAGGTGGCCGTCCGGCGGCACCGTTCGGCGCCGCCCTTGGCGAGACTCACGCGCGCTGTGATAGGACTTCGGCCGGGTATTTGATGAATGTGATTGCGGGAGGAAGCATGCGGCTGCGAGACCGGCTGTTGTCGTTGTGTGGGGCCATGGTGCTGGGAGCCGGCATGACCGGCGCGTCGCTGGCCGCAAGCGCCACGGTGCGCAGCGGCGACACGATCCAGCTCGGCGACACGGTGTTCCGGCTCGACGGCATCGATGCGCCGGAGGTCGACCAGCTCTGCATCGACGATCACGCCGATTCCTGGAGCTGTGGCGTCGAGGCGCGCGAGCAGCTCGGCAAGCTGATCGGCGGCCGCGCGGTGCGCTGCGACGATCTCGGTCCGGACAAGCCGCTCAAGACCCGCAGGATCGGCCTCTGCACCGTCGACGGCGACAGGGTCAGCCTCAACCAGCAAATGGCGCGCGCAGGTTTCGCCGTCGGCGCCGACCCGGCCGCGAAGGCGCGGGTCAAGGACGATGTCGCCGCGGCCAAGGAGGCGCTGCGCGGACTCTGGAAGGGCTGCTTCGTCGCGCCGGCCGAGTTCCGCACCGACAAGAAGGACGGCGCCCTGCTCGGCGCCGCCTGCCGCACCGACCGCGACCGCGAGATCCGTGCCGTGCTGTTCCCGGACGCGCCGAGCGCGCCGCCGGGCTGCAGCATCAAGGGCAAGTTCGCGGTGCGAGCGCGCGTCACCGGCAACATCGGCATCTATCATCTGCAGGGCTGCCCGAGCTATCCCGCGACCACCGAGCCCGATCGCTGGTTCTGCTCCGAGGACGACGCAAGGGCCGCCGGCTTCCGCCGCGCCTTCAACTGCCGCGCGCCGAAGAAGTGAGTCACAGGTGGTGGTGCGGCGCTCAGCGGCTCACGCGCCAGATCGTGCCATTGCCGTCCTCGGAAATGAGAAGGCTGCCGTCGCGCGCCACGGTGACGCCGACCGGCCGGCCCCAGACCTCGCGGTCATTGAGGACGAAGCCGGTGACGAAATCCTCGTATTCGCCGGTGGGCACGCCGTCCTTGAGCCTGACCCGAATCACCTTGTAGCCGGTGCGCTTGGACCGGTTCCACGAGCCGTGCTCCGCCGCGAAGGCGTCGCCGCGATACTCCGGCGGGAACAGATTTCCGTCGTAGAACGTCAGACCGAGCGAGGCCGAATGCGGTTGCAGCAGCACGTCAGGCACGGTGATCTTGCCCTTGAGGTCCGGGCGCTCGCCGGCATGGCGCGGGTCAGGGTTGTCGCCGATGTAGTACCAGGGCCAGCCGTAGAACCCGCCCTCCTTCACGCGCGTGACGTAGTCCGGGACCAGATCGTCGCCGAGCCCGTCGCGTTCGTTGGTCGAGCACCACGGCGTTCCGGTCGTGGGCTGGATGGCGAGGCCGACGCAGTTGCGGATGCCGGTGGCGAACAGGCTGCGGTTGTTGCCGTCGGGATCGAACGCGAGCACGCCGGCACGGTCGGCCTCCCCGCCCCAGGCCGCGCCGAGCGGGTGCGCCTTGATCCAGGCACTGATTCCGCCGGCAGGCTCTCCCAGCGCCTCGCCGACATTGCCGACGGAGCCGACCGACACCAGCATGCGCTTGTCGTCCCTGGTGAAGACAACATCGCGGGTCGAATGGCCGTAGCCGGCCGGCAGATCGGGCACGACGACCTGCAGCGGCCCATGCGCCTTCATGTCGCCGGCACGATAGGGAAGGCGCATGACGCGCTCGGTGCTCGCGACATAGACCCATTGCGGATCGGCACTCGGATAGAACGCAATGCCGAAGGGATGGCCGAGCCGGTCGGCGAAGATCTCGCTCGACGCGACCTTGCTGCCGTCCTCGCTTGGGCGCAGCACGCGGACGCGCCCTGCCCGGGTCTCGGCGACGAAGATGTCACCATTCGGCGCGGTGCGAATGATGCGCGGCCCGCTCAGCCCCTCGGCGAACAGCGCGATCTTGAAACCGTCGATGACCTTCGGTACGGCGGAGGCCGGTCGTTGCACCACGCGGGAGACGTTGGCTGCGGACGCCGTCGCACCCGGTTTGGGCAGGTCTTCGGGACGGATCAGCCTGATCGTGCCCGGTGCATCGCCCTGCCAGCTGCCGAACGCGTCCTTGCCTTTGAGCACCGCGGGCTGTGCTGTCGCCGCAGCCGTCACCAGCGCGCTCAAGGCGGCCACGATAGCCGTGCTCATCCGTCTCGTCATGCAGTCCTCACGCGTCTCGATCGGCCGTCAGCCTGCCCTGGTGCCGGCCCAGGGATCACGCGTCGCGGCGATGGGACGCGTTCACGACAGCGCCCCGAGCACGCCGCGCGTCGCCTGGTCGATCTCCTCGACATAGCGGCGGCGCGCGAAGGACTCGGTCAGGAAGCCGATCACCTTGCGGCTGTTCTCCGACTCCAGCACGGCCAGCACCTCGGCGCCGGAATCGTCGAAGATCTTCATCGCCGTCTTGACGTTCATTTCGGGCAACAGCGCGACGTCGAAATATTTGGCGAGCTCGACCACCTGGATCTCGTCGGCAATGGAATCCAATTCGCCCGAGAACAAATCGGGCAAGGAGACCAGCCCGCAATAATCGTCGCTGTTGTTCACCACCACCACGGCCTGGCGCGTGCCCAGCGCGAACTCGCGCCGGCAGGCCGCGATGCTCGTCGTGGTCGGCACCTTCCCGACGTCGGAGCGCATCAGCCGCTCGACCGTGAGGTTGCGCAGCCAGCCGACATCGTTGGCGCTGCGGATGGTCTCGCCGCGCAGATGCAGGCGCCAGGTCGAGAACGAGTGGCCGAACAGGACGCGGACGCACACCGAGGTCACGATGCAGGCGGCCAGCACAACGGCGGTGACGTCGACGCTGCGGGTCATTTCCAGCACCAGGAACGACATCGTCAGCGGTCCGCCGACGATGGCGACACCGAGCGTCGCCATGCCGGTAAGCATCGCCACCAGCGGGTCGATCGCGAGCCCGAGGCCGGCCAGCGCGAGCAGGCCCGCAAACAGCTTGCCGAGCAGACTGCCGACGAACAGCGAGGCGAAGAACAGACCGCCGCGGAAGCCCGAGGCCAGCGAGATCAGGCAGGCGGCGAGCTTGAGCACGATGATGGTGGCGATCATGCCGACCGCCATCTCGCGATGCAGGTCGAGCAGCATTGCGCCGTGGCCTGCCGCCAGCACCTGCGGCGTCACGATCGCCATGGCGCCGACACAGACCCCGCCGATCACCGGGCGCAGCCACACCGGAATGCGGACGAACAGCCGCTCGACCGTCGGCGAGGCACGCATCACCACGATGCCGATGCCGGCGACGAGGAGCGCCAGCACGAACAGCGCGATGTATTGCTCGAAGCCGACCGCGCCGACCTTGGCGACCTCCAGCGAATACGGCGCGCCGGCGAGATATTGCGAGGTCAGCGCACCCGCCAGCGAGGCCGCCAGGATCGGCGCCGCGCTGCCGACGGAGTAGACGCCGACGATCAGCTCACAGGCATAGAACGCCCCCGTGATCGGCGCGCCGAAGGCGGCCGCAATGGCGGCGGCCGCACCGCAGCCGAGAATGAGGCGCATATCGTTGCGGCGGAGCGTGAGATACTGCCCAAGCAGCGAGGCGACGCCGGCGCCGATCTGGGTGTAGCCGGCCTCGAGCCCGACCGACGCGCCGGAGCCGTTGGAGACCAGGGTCTGGCCGCTCACCACGATGCTGTCGCGCATCGACAGCCGTCCGCCGCGCAGCGCATTGGCCTCGACGGGGTCGACCGCGGCCGCGATCTTCCAGCGCCGCCGCAGCCATTCCATGATGCCGAGCGCAAGGCCGCCGCAGGCGGGCGCGATCAGGGCGACCACCGGGTTGACCCAGGTATGAGCGCTGAGCCGGACATCGATCGGGATGCCGTAAATGACCACATGCGCGACTTGCGCGATCAGGCTCATCACCGTCACGATCGCACCCGTCGCAACGCCGATCACCAGGGCCAACGGTATCAGGTAGAACTCATTGCTGCGCAGCAGTGCCCGCAGCCGCGTGACCACCCGGTTCGAAGCCTTGCGATCGATGATATGCGACAGCGTCGACAGCACGGAGAGCCGTTTCTTCTAAGATGAGGCCTCGCCGTGGCAATAACCCGTCGCAACTAGCGGAACAAGCGCGAATTCCTTTCCGGTCGAAACGTGGTTGACTGGTCCGGAAAGTGGAACCGCCGCGGCTCGCGCGATCCGCTCCTCAACTGCGCCACCGCCGAGGTCACAAGCGGCCCAGGTGCAAAACGACGGCGCCCGCCACGGGAGACTCCGCAACGGGCGCGCGCAACTCAAATCGAGGAGATGTACCGTTCAGACCCGCTCGATGATGATCGCGGGTGCCATGCCGCCGGCCGCGCACATCGTGACCAGGCCGCGCTTGAGATCGCGCCGCTCGAGCTCGTCGAGCAGCGTCCCGATCAGGATGGAACCGGTGGCGCCGATCGGATGTCCCAGCGCGATCGAGCCGCCGTTCACATTGACCTTGGCGCGGTCGAGCTCGAGGTCGCGGATGTACTTCTCGGCGACGACGGCGAACGCCTCGTTGATCTCGAACAGGTCGATGTCATCAAGCTTGAGCCCGGCCTTGGCCAGCACCTTGCGCGTCGCCGGCACCGGGGCGTTCAGCATCAGGGTCGGGTCATCGCCCATATTGGCCATCGCCACGACGCGTGCCCGCGGCTTCAGGCCATGGGCCTTGGCATAGGACGGCGACGCCAGCAGGATCGCCGCCGCACCGTCGACGACGCCGGAGGAATTGCCGGCGTGATGCATGAAGTCGATCTCGAGGCCGGGATAGCGCTGCAGGATCAGGTTGCGATAGGTCGTGCCCTTCTCGTCCAGCGCGTAGTCGGCGATCGCCGGAAACGCCGGCTTCAGCCCGGCCAGCGCCTCGGCCGTGGTCTGCGGCCGGGGGTATTCCTCGTGGTCGAGCGCGAGGCTGCCGTCCTCGCGATGCACCGGCACCAGGCTCTTCTTGAAATGGCCGGCAGCGATCGCAGCCGCCGCGCGCTTCTGGCTCTCCAGCCCGAGCGCGTCGACGTCGGCGCGGGTGATGCCTTCCATGGTGGCAATGGCGTCGGCACAGACGCCCTGGTGCGACTGCGGATGCAGCGCGCGCAGATGCAGATTGCCGGCGTCCATCATCAGCGGCCCCTCGCCGCGCCGGCCGTCCATCGACATCATCTCGCAGCCGCCGGCGACGACGAGGTCCTCCTGCCCGGCCATGATCGAGCTTGCTGCGATGTTGACGCTGGTGATGCCGGAGCCGCAGAAGCGATCGAGCGTGACGCCCGAGGCGCGGATGTCGTAGCCGGCGTCGAGCGCCGACATGCGGCCGAGATCACCGCTCTGCGGCCCGCGCTGCGACGAGCAGCCCCAGATGACGTCCTCGACGTCGCCGGTGTTGATGCCGGTGCGATCGGCCAGCGCGCGCAGCACGGTGGCGCCGAGATGCTGCGGGTGCAGTCCTGCGAGCGCGCCCTTGCCGGCCTTGCCAATACCGCGCGGCGTTCTGCAGGCATCGATGATGAGCGCGTCGACCATGGTGTTTCCTTTGCCCGATACCGTTGTGAACTGACAGCCGCGCAGCGTCTCGGTGCCCCGCGCGACCCTCTTTGCTGTCGCATAGCATTGCGCATGCGGTCTCCACAACGGCGCTCGAAGCCGCCGGCGCATGACCAAAACGCACGCCATGGCGTTGACGCAACTCACCTTTCCGTCGCACGAACAATTCCGCGGATCGGCGCGCTCGGGCTGCCTTCTCGCAGACTGGTTGAAGAGCAGCCCATCTCGCCCAGTCGCGCTGCAACGCAGCTCGAACGGAGGGTCTCAGCAACGTTGGCAGTAGGACTGCAGAGCATTGTCCAACCAAGCGAACTGACCGTTCACCCAATGCTTCTTGTCATGCTGCAGAGGCTGCAAGATCCTCGATCAGGAACAACTGGGATCACAGCGATCCGCCGGCTCCGGATCCGAAGCACGCCATGATCACGACGCCATGTTGAGAGGTCGCCTGATCTCTCCATCGTGGCGTGACGATAGCAAACACGAACGATGCCGGAGCCTGGCAGGCAACGCCTGCCTGTGACCGCGGCCATTCCGAGGAGGACGCTCTGATGTTGAGACGAGATCTGCTGGCCACCATGGCCGGACTGGGAGCGGCGAGCGTGCTCGGCGCTGTCCCTGCGCAACTCTCCGCCGAAGAGGTCAAGATCCCCAGCATCGCCGGCCCGGATCCGGCGACGAAGACCCCGAGCTTCCGGCCGCCGCTCGGCAGCGTCGATACCCACACGCACATCTTCGGGCCGGCCTCGACCTATCCGTTCTCGCCCACCCGCCCCTACACGCCGCCCGATGCGTCACTGGAGATGTTCCGGGCGCTGCACGCCAAAATCGGTGTCGAACGCGCCGTCATCGTCAACGCCACCGTCCATGGCACGGACAATCGCGTCGTCACGGACGCCATCGCGCAGAGCAACGGCAACTACAAAGGCGTCGCCAACATCAACGCGGCGATGTCCGACGCCGACCTCACGGCGCTCGGCAGGGCCGGCATCTGCGCCTGCCGGTTCGCCTTCCTCCGCCGCCTCGGCGGCGTCGGCGACATGAACGTCTTCCGCACCCTGGTGGACCGCGTCGCGGCGATCGGCTGGCACGTCGACATTTATCTCGAGGCCGGGACAATCCAGGAATTCGTGCCGATCCTGAAGGCGCTGCCGGTCACCTATGTGATCGACCACATGGGCACGATCAGCGCCGCCAAGGGCATCGATGACGCCGAGTTCAAGGCGCTGCTCGACCTGCAGGCGAGCGACGGCAAGTGCTGGATCAAGATCACCGGTCCCGAGCGCGCCTCGGCCTCCGGACCGCCGTTCCACGACGCCGTGCCGTTCGCCCGGAAACTGATCGAGAATGCGCCCGATCGCGTCATCTGGGGCACGGACTGGCCGCATCCGAACGTCAAGATCATGCCCAATGATGGTGATCTGGTCGATCTGATCCCGCTCTACACCCCGGATCCGGCCATGCAGCGAAAGCTGCTTGTCAGCAATCCCGAACGGCTGTTCAAGTTCGAGCCCAAGAGCTGAGTCACCGCCAGCTGCAACTTCGAGCCCTTCAGCGACAGGACCGATCATGACTGCCACGACCCTCACCGCCGACAGCAAGGCAGGCGCCCGCCGCGGCTGGTGGAAGGAGCTTTGGGTCCAGGTCATGATCGCGATGGCAGCGGGCATCCTGCTCGGTGCCGTCAAGCCGGATCTCGGCGCCCAGATGCAGCCGCTGGGCGATGCCTTCATCAAGGCGATCCGGATGCTGATCGCGCCGATCATCTTCTGCACGGTGGTCAACGGCATCGCCCACATGGCCGACATGGCCAAGGTCGGCCGCGTCGCGATCAAGGCGCTGATCTATTTCGAGGCGATCACGACGCTGGCGCTGATCATCGGCTTGACCGCGGTGAACCTGTTTCAGCCCGGCGTCGGCATGAACATCGACCCGGCGACCATCAACTCCGCGACCATCGAGCCCTATGTCAAGCAGACCGCTGCGGTCGGCTTCGTGCCGTTCCTGCTCAACATCATCCCGCAGACCTTCGTCGGCGCGTTTGCGGAAGGCAACATCCTGCAGGTGCTGTTCATCTCGGTGATGTGCGGGTTCTCGCTGATCTGGCTCGGCGACCGCGCCAAGGCGGTGACGGATGTGATCGATGTCGGCGGCAAGATGATCTTCGGCATCGTCAAAATCGTGATGTGGGCGGCCCCGCTCGGCGCCTTCGGCGCCATCGCCTTCACCGTCGGCAAGTTCGGCTTGGGCTCGCTGTCCAAGCTCGGTCTCCTCCTCGGCAGCTTCTATCTTACCTGCGTCATCTTCATCGCGGTGGTGCTCGGGCCCATCGCCGCCTTCACGGGCTTCAGCCTGTGGAAGCTGATCCGCTACATCCGCGATGAGGTCCTGGTCTGCATCGCGACCACGTCGTCGGAGACCGTGCTGCCGCGCATGCTGGCGAAGCTCGAAGCGGCCGGTTGCGAGCGCAGCATCGTCGGCCTCGTCATCCCCACCGGCTATTCGTTCAATCTCGACGGCACCTGCCTCTATCTTGCGACCGCAGCGGTGTTCCTGGCGCAGGCGACCAACACTCATCTCGACATCAGCCACCAGATCGGGCTGCTGCTGATTTTGCTGGTGACATCGAAGGGCGCAGCCGGTATCGCCGGCGCCGCCTTCGTCGTGCTGGCCGCAACGCTCGCCGCAACTGGGACGATTCCGGTCGCCAGCGTCGCGCTCGTGCTCGGCGTTCATCGCTTGATGTCGCAGGGGCTGACGCCGACGAATTTGATCGGCAACGCCGTGGCCACCATCGTCATTGCCCGCTGGGAAAATGCGCTCGACAAGACGCGTCTCCAGCAGGTGCTCGATGGCGAAGCCGGCAGCGAACTGACCGAATCAGTCTGATATCAGCGAGGCGACCGATGGACTGCGCAGCTACCATCCTGAGGCAGGCCGTCATTGTCGCTTTCGTCGCGTGCGCGACGCTCGCTCCGGTTCGAAGCTATTCCGCTGATGTCGACGTGGCACGCACTCTCGCGCCGACCGGACATCTGCGCGCGGGACTCTATCCGGGCACGCCGACATCGATCCTGCCCGACGGGACCGAGAATCCCCGCGGCGTCGGCTACACCATCGGCAAGGAAATGGCGCGCCAGCTCCATGTCGACTACGAGCCGGTCGTGTTCGCCAAGAACGCCGAGGTGCTCGAGGCCGTCAAGACCGGCGCGGTCGACGTCGCCTTCACCAATGCTTCGCCGGCGCGCGCAAAGGAGATGGATTTCGGTCCTGTCTATCTCGAGATCGAGCTTGGGTATCTCGTGCCCGACGGCTCCCCGCTTTCCGACGCCGGCGATGTCGACGCGAGCGGCCGCAAGATCGGCGTCACGACCGGCAGCACGTCGGATGCGACGCTCGGGCGCGAGCTGAAGAACGCGACGCTGGTCCGGGCGCCGACCTTGAAGGATGCGGTCGCCATGCTGACGAGCCGCCAGATCGATGCCTTCGCCACCAACAAGGCGACGCTGTTCGAGATCGCCGAGCAGGTGCCAGGATCGCGCGTGCTCGACGGGCGCTGGGGCGAGGAGCGCCACGCCATCGCGATCCCCAGGGGCCGCGACGCCGGGCTCGACTTCCTGCGCAGCTTCACGGCCGAGATCCAGTCGTCTGGCCTCGTCAGCGCCGCTGCTGAGCGCGCCGGACTGAAGGGCATTGTGTCGCCAGGGAAATCGCCCTGACGCGTCGGCGCGCAGTGCCGCCGGGGATCGCGGTGTTCTCCGCATCGGACAGCGACAGACTGCGGATCAGTGCGACACCGACGTGAGAAGCGAAGCGCATCGCCAAGGGCCTCTCACAATGACGCGCTGAAGTCCGAGATGAGCGCGTCATCCTGAGATACCGCCGCTATCTCGTTTCAGCCGGTCACCGAGAAACGTCAGTCGTGAATTGACATCATTTGCATAGACACCGATTTGCTTTCGCCGCATTGACGCCGATCAAACGGCGCATGACCTAAAATTAATAGTTATCTCCTTTCGTATGAGTGGTGCGCTCGGCTAATGAAAGCGCAACGGCGGCGGACTGATCTCGCAGCGTCGTCCAGCAAGAAACGATCTGAAACTACGGAGTGAGCGCCTGCGGACAACAGTCACGCCGCGTCGTTCGTGTGTGTGACGATCACTCGACGATCACTTGGCGAATACTTGGAGACGATCATGAACAAGCAGCTTCTGCTCAAACTTCACCGCTGGATCAGCCTCGTCTTCGCGCTGCCGCTGCTTGTCATCATCGTGACCGGACTGATCCTCTCCTTCGAGCCGATGGCGCAGGTCGCTGCCGTCAAGCCGCAGAGCGTCGATCCGGCGCGCGTGATCGCGCTGATCAAGCAGCATGATCCCGACGGCAAGGCACGCGGCCTGTCGATCGATGCGTCCACACAGCACCTCACCTTGCAGGGTACGCCGGGCGCCGAGGTCGACATCACGACCGGCGCCGCGGTCGAGAAGCCCGCGATGGCGAGCGTCTTCCTGTGGGCGCGCAGGACCCACGAGCATCTGATCGGAATCCCCGGCCTCACCTTGATCTCGACCATCGCAATGGTCAGCATCATGATCATCGGCATCCTGATGGGACTGCCGCGGCTGCGCAACACGCTGTCCGGCTGGCACAAGGGCACGGCCTGGTTCACGCTGCCTCTGATTCTGCTCAGCCCGCTCACCGGACTCTGTCTCGAGCTCGGCCTGACCTTCGCAGGCAGCGCTCCGCCCACCGCAGCCAAGCGCATCTCGCTGCCTGACGCCGTCAGCATCGTCTCCAGGGACCACGACCTTTCGTCGGTCAACTCGATCGGCAATCGCGGCGGGCGGATGATGGCGAGGATCATCGAGGACGATGAGCTCAGGGCCTATGCCGTGACGCCCGACGGGCTCTCCGCATTGCCGCGCAACTGGCCGCGCCTGCTGCACGAAGGCAACTGGTCGCTGATCGGCAGCGCGGCCAACGTGCTGATCTCGATCGCGCTGTTCGCACTGCTGATCACAGGCGTGCTGATCTGGGCGCAGCGCCGGCTGCGGCGCCCGAATCGCGCGCGCACCGTGCTGGCAAAGCCGGTGGTCGCATCCTCGATGCCGTCCTGACGAGCGGCGACCGTCCACGGAGCCGGCTCGACGCCGCGAGCCGGCCTCCAACTCCGTCTCGCACGCTGCTTCGCCAAAGGCCGGCCCGCGCCGCGCGAGCTCGGCGGCAGACCTTTTTCGATCATTGTGACAAGAACGACGTCGCTGCCCGACCGCTGCGGAAATGGAAGCGGCGCGTTGTCTACTCTCACCTCAAAAATTTGATGCGCCCGTCCGGTGCAAGCGAGCACCGGCGCCGCACAGGACGAAGCTGTGCGCATCACCGCCCTGTCATCAACGTGACTTGACTACGTCTGTGCTGCCCCGCATGGTCCCGATGGAAAACGAAACGGTTTAGTTTTATGTCCGATCATGTCCGAATGTTTCCCGCGCGTTTGAGGGGGGTCCCGACAGGCCGCGCGATGTCCGTCCCGCTCGGCCTTTTTGGCTGCAGCGTGCTGCTCGCATCCTGCGCCGTCGGCCCGGACTTCATGTCCCCCGAGGCGCCGGTCGCGACCGGTTACGTCGCCGAGCGACGCCTCGCCGCGACCGCCAGCGCCTCGACGCCGGGCGGCAATGTGCAGAGCTTCGCGCCCGGAGGCGATCTGCCCGGCACCTGGTGGGCGCTGTTTCATTCCCGGCAGATCAACGCCTTCGTCGAGGAGGCGATTCGCAACCACCCGGACATCGAAGCCGCGCAATTGGCGCTGCGTGCTGCGCGCGAGAACGCGCTGTCGCAACAGGGCGCGCTGTTTCCGCAGCTGAGCGCGAGCGGATCCGCCGAACGCACCCAGGCCTCCACCACACAGAGCGGGCAATGGCCCGGCCAGACCTCGCTCTACACGCTCTATGGCACGTCGGTAAGCGTCAGCTACGCGCTCGATCTGTGGGGCGGCACGCGACGCCAGGTCGAGGCGCTGCAGGCGCAGGCCGACTACCAGGCGTTCAAGCTGGAGGCGACGCATCTCGCGCTGACCGCCAATGTCGTAACCGCCGCGATCAACGACGCCTCGCTGCGCGATCAGATCGCAGCGACCGAGGAGATCATCAAGGCCGAGACCGACCAGCTTGGCCGGATCCAACACCAGTTTGATGTCGGCGCCATCTCCAAGTCCGACGTGCTGGCGCAGGAGGCGACGCTGGCGCAGGCCAAGGCGACCTTGGCGCCGCTGCAGAAGCAACTCGCGCAGCAACGCAATCAACTGATGGCCTATCTCGGCCGGCTGCCGAGCCAGGACCGCGGCGAGCATGTGACCCTCGCGGAGCTGCGGCTGCCGCGCAAGCTGCCGGTGTCACTGCCCTCCTCGCTCGTCCGGCAGCGTCCGGACATCCGGCAGGCCGAGGCTACGTTGCACCAGGCCACAGCGACGGTCGGCGTCGGCGTCGCCAATCTGCTGCCGCAGGTGACGTTGTCGGGCAGCTACGGCGCAAGCGGACCGGGCCGGCTGTTCTCGCCGACGACCATCGTGTGGGATGCGGCCTCGAGCGTCAGCCAGAAGCTGATCGACGGCGGCACGCTGTATCACACCAAGGAGGCTGACGTCGCCACCTTCGAGCAGGACCTGTCGCTCTACAAGAGCACGGTCATCACCGCGTTCCAGAACGTTGCGGATTCGCTCCGCGCCATCCAGTACGACGCCGAGGCGCTGAAGGCCCAGGCCGCCGCCGAGAAGGCCACCGCCGACAGTCTCGCCATGGCGGTCGAGCAATTCAAGAGCGGCGCGGTGCCCTACGCCAACGTCATCAACGCGCAGCAATCCTATCTGAACGCCCGCGTCTCCCGCATCAAGTCGCAGGCCACGCGCTTCACCGACACCGCGGCGCTGTTCCAGGCGCTCGGCGGCGGCTGGTGGAATCGCCAGGACGAGACCCCGGCGGCGCTGCCCCGCGCCAATCCCGGCTACTTCGCCGGTCCCAATCGTACGACCCAGGAAGCAATGTAATGAAGAAACGCATGACGATCATGCTGGCCGCCATGGCGGTGCTGTTCGGCGGCCTCTACGGCTTTCAGACATTCAAGGGCATCATGATCGCCAAGGCGATCGGCGCCATGGCCAACCCGCCGCAGACGATCTCGACGGTCGTTGCGGCGACCGCTCCATGGCGCTCCAACCTCACCGCGGTCGGCTCGCTGCGCGCCGTCAACGGCGCCGATCTGGCGCTGCAGGCCGCAGGCATCGTGCAGGGCATCCAGTTCAATTCGGGCGACACCGTCGAAGCCGGCCAGCAATTGCTGCAGCTCGTGGCGACCGACGACGTCGCCAAGCTGCAATCGCTGCAGGCCACCGCCGAGAACTACGCCATCGTCGTCAAACGCGACGAGGAGCAGATCAAGTTCAACGCCGTCAGCCAGGCCACGCTCGACAGCGACCGCGCCAATCTGAAGAACGCGCAGGCGCTCGTGACGCAGCAGAAGGCGATCGTCGAGCAGAAGACCCTGAAGGCGCCCTTCGCCGGCCGGCTCGGCATCCGCGCCGTCGATCTCGGGCAGTATCTCAGCGCCGGCACCACCATTGTCACCCTGCAGAGCCTCGATCCGATCTTCGTCGATTTCTATCTGCCGCAGCAGTCGCTCGCCGACATTCGGATCGGCCAGGACGTCGCCATCACGGTGGATGCCTTCCCATCCGAGCGCTTCACCGGCCAGATCTCGGCGATCAACGCCAAGGTCGATTCCACCAGCCGCAACGTCCAGGTCCGCGCCACCCTGCACAACGAGGCCGCCCGACTGTTGCCGGGCATGTTCGCCAAGGTCGAGATCGCGACCGGCAGCCCGGAGCAGCTCGTCACGCTGCCGCTGACGGCAATCGTCAGCAACCCCTACGGCGATCTCGTCTACGTCGTCGACGATCTCAAGGACGGCCAGGGCAAGGCGCGGCAGATGTTCGTCAAGAGCAAGCCGGCCAAGGGCGACCGGATCGCGATCACCGACGGCATCAAGCCGGGCGAGACGGTGGTGATCGCGGGACAGATCAAGCTGCGCAACGGCAGCCCGGTGAGAATCGACAACTCACACGTACCGGTCGCGGAAGCCGCGCCGGATGTCGTCGATCAATAGTCCGGCCAGCCCGCGCCCATCAGAGTCATCACCATGCGTTTCACAGACATCTTCATCCGCCGGCCGGTGCTGGCGCTCGTGGTCAGCGCCCTCATCCTGGTGCTCGGCCTGCGCTCGATGACGACGCTTGCCATCCTGCAATATCCGCGCACGCAGAACGCCATCGTCACGGTGAGCACGGCCTACGCCGGCGCCGATAGCGACATCATCGCCGGCTTCATCACGACGCCGCTGGAGAACGCGATCGCCCAGGCCAACGGCATCGACTACATGACGTCGACCAGCGTCACCGGCAGCAGCACCATCACCGTGAACCTGCGGCTCAACTACGATTCCGGCAAGGCGATGACCGAGATCAACGCCAAGGTGAACTCGGTGCTCAACCAGCTACCGACCGGCACGCAGCAGCCGACCCTGACCTTGAAGGTCGGCCAGACCATCGATTCGATGTATATCGGCTTCGCCAGCGACGTGCTGGCGCCGAACCAGATCACCGACTACCTCACCCGCGTGGTGCAGCCGAAGCTGCAGGCGGTCTCCGGCGTGCAGACCGCCGAATTGCTCGGCGCCAAGAAATTCGCCCTGCGCGCCTGGCTCGACCCCGACAAGCTCGCGGCTTATGGCCTGACCGCGACCGACGTGTCGACGGCACTGTCGGGCAACGACTACATCTCCGGGCTCGGCACCACCAAGGGCCGCCTCGTGCAGGTCGACCTCGCCGCCGCGACAAATCTGCATTCGCTGGAGCAATACCGCAATCTCGTCGTCAAGCAGGTCAATGGCGCCATCATCCGCCTGCGCGATGTCGCCAATGTCACGCTCGGCAATGACGACTACGACAGCGCGACGCGCTTCAACGACAAGACCGCGGTCTACATCGGCATCCAGGTGGCGCCAACGGCGAACCTGCTCGACGTCATCAACGGCGTGAAGGCCGTTTATCCGGAGCTGCAGCGACAGCTGCCGAACGGCATCACCAGCGAGATCCTGTACGACTCCACCGATTTCGTGAACTCGTCCATCGACGAGGTGATCCATACGCTGGTGGAGGCGATCGGGATCGTAATTGTCGTCGTCTTCATGTTCCTGGGATCGTGGCGCTCGGTGCTGATCCCGGTGATCGCCATTCCGCTGTCGCTGATCGGCACCTTCGGCCTGATGCTGCTGATGGGCTTCTCCATCAACCTGCTGACCTTGCTGGCCCTGGTGCTGGCGATCGGCCTCGTCGTCGACGACGCCATCATCGTGGTGGAGAGCGTGCACCGCCTGATCGACGAGGGTGTACCGCCGGTCGAAGCCGCGATCCAGTCGGCGCGGGCGCTGGCGAGCCCGATCATCGCGATGACCGTGGTCCTGATCGCGGTCTACGTGCCCGTCGGCTTCCAGGGCGGCTTGACCGGGGCCCTGTTCACCGAGTTCGCCTTCACGCTCGCCGGCGCCGTCACCGTCTCGGCGGTGATCGCGCTGACGCTGTCGCCGATGAACTGCGCCTGGCTGCTGCGCCGGACCGAGCGCGACGCCACCACGTTCGAGGCGCGTTTGGTGAGGACGATCGACCATGTGCTCGAACGGCTCGCCCACTTCTATCGCCGCTGGCTCGAAAGCGTGTTCGCGACCAAGCCGGTGGTGGTGGTGTTCGCGCTGCTGCTGCTCGCGATGATTCCCTGGCTCTATGTCAGTTCCACCAGCGAGCTTGCGCCGGACGAGGACCAGGGCATCGTGCTGTCGCTGACGAATTCGGCGCCCTCGGCCACGCTCGAGCAGCGCCAGTTCTACGGCCAGCAGCTGTATGGCTTGATCGCCCAGCGCCCGGAGACGCGCACCGTGTTCCAGATCGACACCTCGACACAGGTGATCGGCGGCTGGGTTCTCAAGCCCTGGGATCAGCGCAAGGCGACGACCAAGACCCTGCAGCCGGAATTCCAGCAGCTCCTGAACGGCATCGCCGGCGCCCGCTCGGTGGCGTTCCAGCCCTCGCCGCTGCCGGGCAGCAACGGCCTGCCGGTCCAGTTCGTGATCGGCACCACCGGCGCGTTCGGCGAGCTCAACGACGTGTCGCGCGATTTCATGGCCAAGGCGCTGGCGAGCGGCCGATTCATCTTCCTCGACAGCGATCTGAAGATCGACAAGCCGCAGACCACCGTGGTGTTCGATCGCGACAAGGCCGCCGATCTCGGCCTCAAGATGAGCGATCTCGGCGGCGCGCTCGCGACCATGCTGGGCGGCAATTATCTCGACTATTTCAGCCTGGAGGGCCGCTCCTACAAGGTGATCCCCCAGGTCCGGCAGAACGACCGCCTCACCGACAGTCAGTTGCTCGACTATTCGATCCGCACCAGCGGCAATGCCATGGTGCCGCTGTCGACCGTGGCCCGGCTCGAGCGCAAGACGATCCCTGAGTCGCTCAATCACTTCCAGCAGATCAATGCGGCAACCATCTCCGGCGTGGCGATGCCGGGCATCGCGATGGGCGACGCGCTCGCCACCTTGAAGGAGATCGCGAAGTCGCTGCCATCGGGTTACTCGATCGACTATGGCGGCGCGTCGCGACAGCTCGAGCAGGAATCCGGCGGCTTCGTCACCACCTTCGTGTTCGCGCTGATCATCATCTTCCTGGCGCTCGCCGCCTTGTTCAACAGCTTCGTCGATCCGATCATCATCCTGGTGTCGGTGCCGATGTCGCTGGCCGGCGCGCTGATCTTCATCAGCCTCGGCATCGGCGGCGCCAGCATCAACATCTACACCCAGGTCGGCCTCGTGACCCTGATGGGCCTCGTCAGCAAGCATGGCATCCTGATGGTGGAGGTCGCCAACGAGCTGCGCGAGCGGGGCAAGGATCGCACCGAGGCGATCATCGAGGCGGCCACAGTCCGGCTGCGGCCGATCCTGATGACGACGGCGGCGATGGTGCTCGGCGTGATCCCGCTGATCACGGCGAGCGGTGCCGGCGCGGTGTCGCGCTTCAACATGGGCCTGGTGATCGCCACCGGGCTCGCCATCGGCACCCTGTTCACGCTGTTCGTGGTCCCCGTCGCCTATGCGCTGATCGCTCATCGCGGCACGGCGACCGAACCGGCGGCAACGGCTCATACGGCGGAAGCGACAACGTAAGACGCGCGGTAAAAATACTTTTTAACTCATGCACTTAAATCAAAGGCCGAGGCAACCGAAGCGATCGATGTTGACAAACGTAAGACGATAACGATATATCGTTTATATGAAACGGAGATATCGTATGAGACATCATCATTGGAAATTCGGGCGTCGTGGCTGGGACGATGATCGCGAGGAGCGCGGCTGGGGCCATCGCGGCGGGCATGGCTTCGGCGAGGCCTGCGAGGACGTCCGCCTCGGCGGCCGCGGTCCCGGCTTCGGCCCGCGAGGACCCGGCCTGTTCGAGCGCGGCCGCCGCGGCGGCCGCGAGGAGTTCGGACGGGGCGGCGGCGGTCGCTTCTTCGGCCCCGGCGACCTGCGCAGCCTGCTGCTGTGGCTGATCGGCGAGAAGCCGCGCCATGGCTACGAGCTGATCAAGGCGGTCGAGCAGCTGGTCGGCGGCTCCTACTCGCCGAGCCCCGGCTCGGTCTATCCCATCCTCAACCTGCTCGAGGACATGGGCCAGATCGAAGCCGCCTCGGCCGAGGGCGGCAAGAAGCTGTTCGCGATCACCGACGCCGGACGCCAGGCGCTGAAGGACGACGAGGCGGCGATCGAGGGCCTGCTGAGCCGGTTGCGCATCATGGCCCGCACCATGGGCGGCATGCGCCCGCCGGAGCAGGTGCTGCAGACGGTGCAGACCCTGAAGATGGCGCTCAAGATGCACCGCCCCGGCTGGAGCGACGAGGAGGCCAAGCGCGTCAGCGGCATCCTGACCCGCGCCATCGCCGAGATCCAGGGCGACGACGACAACGCGGCGAGCTGACATCAACATCCGCCACGGGCGGAGGCGTAGCGGCCGGCATCGAGACCGTGCTCGCCGCCGCACAGACGCTGACAGTCACGTTCCTCGATAGCATCCGCGGTATGGGTCCCGGCGTTCGACGGGACGAAACCGGTGATGTGGCGCGGTCGTGCCAAACACACTGCTGTCGTCCCGGCCTTGAGCCGGGACCCATACCGCGTGATGGTCGTTGGCGGAATAGCTCTCGGTCATCACCTTCCGCACCAAAAACCCCGCTGGAGCCGCTACACCGGCTCCAGCACCATCAATCCCGTCGCGGTATTGGAGATCGGGATGTGATAGTTGGAATGCTCCTTGCGCACCTTCTCCGGCAGGGTGCCCCGCGCCACCATCCAGTTCAGAAGCTCGACGCCCTGCGTGCCCGACAGCTCGACCAGCTCGGTGGTCGAATACTTCGTCGCCCAGGCGGGATCGTCGACCATGCTGGCCATGAACTTCTCGTCGAAATCCTTGTTGATGAAGCCGGCGCGCTCGCCGTCGAGCTGATGCGACAGGCCGCCGGTGCCCATGACGACGACGCGTTCGTCCTTCGGCCAGGATTGAATCGCCCGCGCCAGCGCCTGGCCGAGCCTGTAGCAGCGCGCGGCCGACGGCAGCGGCGCCTGCACCGTGTTGACGACCACGGGCACCACCCGCACCGGCCATTTCTGATCGGGCCAGCACAGCGCCATCGGCAGCGTGAAGGCGTGATCGACCACCATCTCCTGGCAGGTGGTGAGGTCGAAATCCTCCTTCACCAGATGCTCGATCAAATGCCAGGACAATTCGCTGTCACCCTTGAACGGCGCGGTCTGCGGAATGCCCCAGCCTTCGTCGGCATTGCTATAGCTGTCGGCCGCGCCGACGGCGAAGGTCGGCATCTTGTCGAGGAAGAAGTTGAGGCCGTGGTCGTTATAGACGAGCACGACCACATCGGGTTTGGCCTTGGCGAGCCATTCGCGCACATGCGGGAAACCGTCGAAGAATGGCTTCCAATACGGGTCCTGCTGCAACCCCTTGGCAATCGCGCCGCCGATGGCCGGAACGTGGGACGTGGTGATGCAACCTACGATCTTCGCCATGATCAACCCCTTGCCGCCAGAAGCTTGGCCTTGAACTGCTCTTTCGTCAGCCCGGTCTGCTGCGCGCCGATGTCCTGCATGTCCAGACCGAAGATGCCGGCGAACTTGGCGAGGTAATAGGCGTTGCCGCCGGCTTCGATCAGCTCGAGCACATTGCGATTCTTGATCGCCGCGCGCTGCTGCGCGTTGAGGCCATATTTGGCACAATAGCCGTCCTCGTCGGCGACGAACGCCTTGCGGTTGGCGGCATCGTTGAACGAGTAGCACATCTTGTTGAGCGCGTAGCCTTTGCGGGCCTGCTCGCCGTCGAAGATGGTGGTGCCGGGCACGGGCTGCCGGGCTGACGTGGTGGACATCTGAGCCTCCCCTGGTCGTGTTTCGGACGGCCGCGCTTGATCTGGATCAAACGCGGCGCCGTTCGTGCCCGCCAGTATCACTGGCAGACACCGTCAATAAAGGCCGCGCGACCGATCCGATCCATGAGCCAATTCGATCATTTGGACCTCGACGGCCACCTGCTGCAGCTCTTGCTCGCCGTCATCGAGGAAGGCTCGGTCACCCGCGCTGCGCAGCGGCTCGGCGTCACGCAGTCGGCCGTCAGCCATCTGCTCGACAAGCTGCGCGCGATCACCGGCGATCCGCTGTTCGTGAAGTCTGGCCGTGGCATCGTGCCGACCGCGCATGCGCAGCTCTTGGCGCTGCGCGCCCGCGCTCTGCTCGACGACCTCCGGAGCTTCTCGCACACCGCTGCGTTCGAGCCGGCGAAAATCTCCGCGCAAGTGACGATCGCGGCCAATGATCTGCAGCGCGACCTGCTGCTGCCGTCCCTGCTCCGCTACGCCCGCGCGCAGGCGCCGAGCCTCAGCCTGCGCGTCATCCCTTCCGGCGCACCGACGCCGGAGATGCTACGCGAAGAACACTGTCAGCTCATCATCACGCCGCGCCCGCCCGAGGGCAGCGACATCCTGCAGAAGCGGCTGTTCGAGGACAGCTATCGCGTGTTCTACGATGCGGGCCAGCGCGAACCGCCGCAGAGCCTTGAGGACTATCTCGCCAGCGACCACGTCACGGTGCTGTACGAGCCGCGGCGCCGGCTCGACATCGACGAGGTCATGGCCGAGCGCGGCATCGTCCGGCGGTTCGCGGCGCAGGTGCCGGGCTTCGGCGGCATCGGCCCGTTCCTGCGCGGCAGCCGCATGATCGCGACGCTGCCGAGCCTGCTGCGCGCCTACATGCTGCGCGGCCTGGCGGTGGCGCCGGTGCCGGTCCCCTGCCCGGCGATGCCGATGTACATGGTCTGGCACCTGCGCCACCACGAAGATCCGATGCACCGCTGGCTGCGCCAGCAGCTCGATATCGTGGTCGCGCCGAGCTTGGCCGCGGCCGCCGAGCACATGCCGGTGATGGCGTGACTCATCCCGAGGGGTGAGCGGCCCTCACGCCGGCGCGTGGCACACCGCCTCGATGTTGTTGCCGTCGGCGTCGCGCACGAACGCGCCGTAATAGTTCGCGTGATAATGCGGCCGCAGTCCAGGCGCGCCGTTGTCCCGTCCGCCTGCCGCGATCGCCGCCTGATAGAACGCATCGACCGTGGCGCGATCCTTGGCGTGGAATGCGACATGCGTCGAGGTCGCGGCCGTCCCGCCGGTGCCAATCCAGAAATCCGGACGACCGTCGCCGAAGCCGGCGTGATCACCGTGGCCGCCGGTCTGCTCGTTGGTGATCTCCATCATCAGGACGTAACCCAACGGCGCCAGGGCCGCCGCATAGAAAGCCTTGGCGCGGACAAAGTCGGAGACAGGGAAGCCGACGTGATCGAGCATGACGATCCTTTCCATGGTGATCGGCGAATGCTAGCGCCGTGGGCCTACGGGCGCAACATCATGCGCGCGGCGCGCGATCACATCGCGAGGATGCGCCGCGCCGTCTGTTGCCCGCTGGCCAGCGCCGCCTCGACCGTTCCCATGTCGCGCCCGCGATACAGCGCCTCGCCGGAGATCAGGACACGACCGCCATCCCAGCGCGAAAGCGTATCCTGCGCCTCGCGGGATCCTAGCGTCGCATAGGAATAGGCCCCGCGCGCGAACGGATCCTTCGCCCAATCCGTGACATGCGACGCGAGGAGCTGCTGCCTCAGCGAGTCCACCGGCTGCGAGAAAATACTCGCAAGCGCCGAGAGACCCGACTCAATCAAGGCGACATCGTCGAGCGCGACGAAAGCGCCGGCCGGCGGCCCGGCGAGCCAGCCGGTCAGCACCGCATCATCGTTCGGATGCTGCGTCCACCACACCGGCACGTCGGCATCGGACAGCACGAACAGCATATCGGAAAGATTCTCGGTCCGAGCCTCCCGCCACCAGCGGCGCTCGAAGCGCAGCAGCAGCTTGATGACGTTGCCGAAGCCGATGGCTTCGGCTGCGGCCAGTTGCGAGCGCATCGCCGGCGGCCGCGCGATGGTCCGCAGCAGCGGCAGCGGCACGGTCAGGAGGACGATATCGCCGCGCTGCGCGCGGCCGTCGGCGCAGCGCACGACGACGCCATCATCGGAGCTCTCCACCGCGCGGACCACCGCCTCGAACTGCATCGCCACGCCATGCGCCCGGCACTCCGCCAAGAGATGATCGAGCAGCGCCGCGTAGCCGCCGACGATGCGTGCCTGAGCACCGCGGTCGCCGCCCATCCACTCGTCGCGCAGCGCGAACACGCTGGCACGACCAGGATCGGCAGCATCATAGCCCTGCACCATCCCGAGCACCGACTTGCGCAGGGCGGCAAACTCCGCGCCGGCGAAATGACGCTCGAGCAGCGCCGTGACGGTCATATCCTGATCGAGCTGCCGCGCCACGCGGTGCAGTTGGCGCATCTGCCGATCGGCCGGATCCTCGCGCGAGAACGCGCCGTCCGTCACGTACCAGCGCGCGCCATCGACCGGCGTCGAGGTGAGCCCCGCCTCGGCCATCAGCGCGTGGGTGACCGGCGCCTCGCCATGGATGAATTCCGCGCCGGCATCCGCGCGATATCCAAACCTGCTCGCGGGCAGCGGATGAATGCGCCCCCCGCAGCGGTCGCGCGCTTCCAGCAGCGTCACTTGTTTGCCGGCGCGGGCCAGCTCACGCGCCGCCATCAGGCCCGCGGCACCGCCCCCGACGACGATGACGTGCATTCGCCGCTCAGCCATGACCTGCCTGGGCCGGCAAGGGCGAGCCGTTGGTGATCTTGTAGCGCAGCCACAGCGCGCCGCCCTCCAGCGCCGTGCTGCTTTCGAGCGTCATCGCCGTGATCGGCGCGCGCTCGCCGGACTCGGCTTCGGTCGAATCGAACACGCTGGGTGCCCCCTTGGCGCCGTCCACGGCCGGACATAGAACGAGGTTGAACTCGTCGACCAGACCCGCGCGCAGAAACGCGCCGTTGGCGCCGCCGCCGCCCTCGAGCAGCAGGCGCTTCACGCCGAGCTCCTGCGCGACAATCTCCAGCACGCGTGAGAGATCGAGTTTCGACTGGCCGGCGAAGACGTAGGAGACACCCTCGCCGCGCAGTCCCGCGAGATGCGCATCCGACACCGCCTCGGTCAGCACGACGACGATCGGATCGCCGCCGATGTCGGCGCGGCCCCAGCAGATCTTGCCATGGGGATCGAGCACGATGCCGTAGGCCTTGGCGCCGCGTCGTGCGATCCAATGGGTGCGCGGGATTCGCTCGGTGGTCTCGGCCGGATAGGCCGAGCCCTTGGCGAATTCTTGGCCGGTGACGCGGCCGATCAGCCAGGCATCGCCCCCGAGCTGGTCATGCACCTGCTCGAACAGATCGCCCGATCCCTTCGGACGCCAGCGGCTCGGCAATGTCCGGCCGTCGACGCTCGACGCCATCAGGCAGATGACTTCCGGTTTCATGTATCCTCCTTGTCGCCGCTGAACGGGGTCACCGAATATCGCCTCGGCGGCGTTGTCAACGAAACGGCGTGCGTTTCGTTCGATCGCGGCCGCAACGCTCGCCTACGCCGTCGCTGTAACCGCACGAGTTCCTGCGCCAGTTTTGGGATTGAAACGGAGCCGATCATGGACGCTGCGCCGCGCAGACGAGACGCCATCGGTTTGCGCAGGGCACGGCGCGGTGCCCTGCAGGCTGGCCGACAGCATCGCCAACCAGGGCGGCCACGCCGCGCTGTGGCGCACCGTGTGGATTCGTGCCGCCTTCCTGGCCTTGCTGGGCGGGGCAGTCGCGCTCGACCTCAAGCGGCTGTTCTTCCTGCTCATCATCATCCCCGTGATCGTGCTGTTCCTCATCGTGTTCGGAGTGATCGGCGGCTGTGTCGGTCGCAGGACGTGCTCGCCGCTGGCCGAAGGCTTGGGTCTCGGCCTGATCCTGGCGTGGTCGCTCGGGGTGTCGTTTCCGATGTCCCTGCCGGGCTAGCGCGCGTTTCCGACGTGTGCGAACGAACGTGCTGTATTACGATCTGAACGCGGACATGAAGCACGCGCTTCGGGCGCGCCGTCGCCCCTCTCAGACCCGACATGCGTCGCCTACGATCCGATGGAGCCAGCATGGCAAAACACCGCATCTACACGACGAGCTTCGCGAGCGTGTACCGATTGTACGTCGCGAAGGCCGAGAAGAAGGGACGCACCAAGGCAGAGGTCGATCAGGTGATCTGCTGGCTGACGGGCTATGGCCAAAACGAGCTTGAGACCCGGTTGGAACGTCAGACGGACTTCGAGACCTTCTTCGCGCAGGCGCCTGCGATGAATCCCGCGCGGACCCTGATCAAGGGCATGATCTGCGGCGTCCGCGTGGAGGATGTCGAGGAACCGACGATGCGGGAGATCCGCTACCTGGACAAGCTGGTCGATGAGCTGGCGCGGGGAAAGGCAATGGACAAGATCCTGCGCAAGGCCTGATCGTGACTCGCGACGCGATCTTCCTCAGTCCTGCTCCTGCCCTGGCGCCTGCCGCAGCATGAAATGGCCGAAGGCGGTGGCGATCGGCTTCGTCGCATCGTCCTGCCAGGCGCGGGCCTCGAAGGCGACGACGCGGCGTCCCTGCTTGACGATCGACGCCGATGCGACGGTGTCGAGCGCGCGCCCCGACCTCAGATAGTTGATGGTGAGGCCGACCGGCTTCGGCGGCGCCGTGGCGCCGAGCTCGCGCATCACGGTGACGATCGCTGCGGTTTCGAGAAACGCGCCCGTCATGCCGCCATGGATCGCAGGCAGCACGGGATTGCCGATGATCCGGTGCGAGAACGGCATCACGAGCGTGTCGTTCTCGGCGAAGCGGATGCCGAGGCAGCGCGCGAACGGACTGGTGGGAAACGGCCCCATCGGATCGTCCGGTGCGTCGAGCGGCGGTGGCGCGCCGTCGAAGGCCGCCCGGTCGGTCAGCATGTTGGTGCGGTTGGCGCCGATCATGAAGCAGGCGGTCGCGGTGGCGACCGGTGCGGTCTCCTCCTCCTGATAGGCGGTGGCGCGCACGAACGCGATCGAGCGGGTGACGCGGAAGCATACCGCATGGGCCTTGATGTCGAGACCGGGGGTCGCCGGCTTCTGATAGTCGATGCGCAGATCGAGCGTGGCGATCGCCCGGCTGCCGTCGAGCGCGAGCTGCACCGCCATGCCACAGCTCTCGTCGAGCATCGCGGTGACGACGCCGCCATGGATGACGCCGGTCTCGCTGTCGCCGACGAACACCGGACGATAGGGCAAGGTCGACCAGGCCTCACCGGGCGCGAAGCGATCCATCCTTAGCCCGCTGATATGGCCATAGACCGAGCGGCGCTGCCTGATGGCCTCGGCGAGTTCGTCGAATGCCGGCGGTGTGGCGATGGGCGGAATGTTGGACATGCGCGATTTAGATCACGATCCCGAGGACGCACGAAGCCTTTTCCGACGGATTCGAATTGTGTGCCGACGATCCAGGCCGGATCATCGCCGTCCTGCATCCGCACGATTGAGCGCCGCCGATCGTGCTCACGACTCAAGGCTGCGAGCCTGCATTCCCGCAAAACTACGTGGATGAAATGTTCCGCGGGCGCGGCGCGCTTAGAACATTGGCAACCTTAATATGATCATAATTGTCTCCATCAAATCCCGGAGACCTGTCGATGCGCAGACCCACCAAGACGCCGGACGCCCCGCCGAGCAGCGGCACGGCCTCTCTACGAATTGTCCTGAGCCTGGCGCTCGCAGCCAGCGCCGGTGCGATGTGGTGGAGCAGCGGCGGCGCCAACAGCTTCTCCTTCGGGACCGGAGCGCCTTCGCTCGAGACCCGCGTCGCCGCCCTGACATCGGAGCTGACGCAGCTCAAGGCCGAGACCGCCCAGCTGCGCGACCGCCAGAGCGACACCTCCGGCGAGCTTCTGCAATTGCGCGCCAGCCTCACCACGGCCGAAACGGGCCTGGCCGCCTTGCGCACCACCGCCGACGAGACCGAGGCGCGCCGCCGCGATACGGCCGACAAGATCGAATCCGATCTCGCGCTGCTGAAGCGCCAGACGATCCGCCTCCGCGGCGCCCAGGAAGATGCGGCGACCGAGCTGAGCGGGCTGCGCTCCGCGGCCGCGAACAGCGACGTCACCATCGAGCAGCTCCGGACCTCCACCGGCGAGATGCGTCAGCAGTTGGCACGCATCGAGACCGCTCGCGAGGCGACCAGCTCGATCTCCCGCAGGCCTCACCGTGTCAGGCGCGTGGCGCGCGCGACCGAGGCGCAGCAGCACGAGCCGCAGCCTTTCCTGATGCAGTGGCCCGGCGTCATCCCCGCGGGCCGCAACTGAGTTGAAGTGCCATCCGGCCTGACCCGCGAATCGCGGTCAGGCATTAGGCCGGCTGGTCACCACCAGCCCGGCTGCACCGGCCGGTAATAGGTCGGCGGCCCGCGACGGCGCGGCGCCGCGACGGGCTGGCCATCCCAGCTGCGCTGGAAGAAGCTGCCGAAGCCATCGTCATATTCGTCACCGCTGGCAACGTCGACATTGGTCGTCGGCCGGCGCGTGATGAAGCCGCCCTGCGGCTGGTTGCTCAGCACCGCGACGAACTCGGTCCGATAATTGGTCTCGCTCGACAGCGGCTCGTCCGAGACGATGATCGAGGAGCGCGGCACGGCCGTCGGCGCGATCCGCGCGAGCACGTCCTTCGGAATGGTGATGCGGTCGAGCGCGTCCTTGGCGGTGTCGCCGTCGTCGATGGTCACCGCCGTCCAGCGCAGCCCCGCGCCGTTCTGCGCCACCGCCGTGAACACATGCGTTCCGATCGGCCGGTCGGGATCGCGGATGGTCACCGGCGCCTCGATCGAGGTGTCGAACACCTCGCCGCCGCCATCGGGGGCCGGCTTGTGCGTGTTGCGCCTGACATAGAGCATCTGCGTGGAACGGCTGATATAGACCGAGACCGGCTCGGTCGCGAGCCTGGCGTCCGTCGCAGCCTTGCTCGTATCGGCCTTCCTGGCCGCAGCCGCCTTGGCGGCATCCTTGGTCGAGGTCGCCGCAGCGAGCTTCGCGGTCGCGTCCGACTTGGCGGCCTCGAGCTGCGCCGCCGCGTCGGTCGCCTTGGCGGCGGCCTTCTGCTTCGCCTCCTCGGCCAGCGTCCTCGCCTGATCGGTCTTGGCGGCGGCCAGCTTCCTGTCGGCGAATTTGAGCTCGGCCTCGCTGCGCACCTTGGCCTGCTCCAGCTTGCGCAAGGACGCCTTCAGAGCCTTGGCCTCGCGCTCGGCCGCGGCAGCCGCCGCCTTGGCCTCGTCGGCGAGCCTGGCGGCGTCCTCGGCTTCGCGGCCGAGCGTCGCGGCGCGCGAGGGCACCGCGGCGAGCGCCTCTGCGGTCGGCACGAACAAGGCGGGATGGGAGAACTCGACCGGCGCGGGGTCACCGGGCGCGATGATCACCCGCATGCCGATCCAGGTCCGGTCGAACAGCTTCTCGGCAAAGCCATAGGGCATGCGGACGCAGCCATGCGAGGCGGCATAGCCGGGCAGCGGCCCGCCATGCAGCGCCACCCCGTTCCAGGTGATGCGCTGCATGTTCGGCATCCAGGCGTCGTCATAGAGCGTCGAGCGGTGGTCCTTGTCCTTTTCCAGCACGGCGAACACGCCGGCCGGCGTCTCGCGGCCCGAGACGCCGGTCGACACCGGCGCCCGCCAGATCCAGCCGTCGGCGTCGTAGAACGTCACCTTCTGGGCCTTGATCGATACGATCGCCATGATCGGATCGCCATGCGCGCGCGGCGCCGTCGCTTCGGTCGCCGGCGCGGGGCGCGCCTGCCGCGCGTTGGCCGCGGAGCTGGGCATCGCCAGTGCCGCCAAGGCCGCAAGGGTCATCAAGACCGGTCCGCGACGCCGCATCGCTGCAAGGTTCTGAGCCGCCGTGGATCGTGTCACCATGCCTTGTCCCGATTCGTCATTGCTGTTCCGCCCGCGCCGGCGCGATCGGCGCAGGACGATCTATACGCTCGATCAAGTCTTGGGGTGAAGTGAGGCGAAGAAGCGTCCCCGAATCACGAGGCCCTCGCCGCAATTGTGTCAGGCTCAGGCAACAAATTAGACTCAAAGCACGCCGGTCTGCCTCTCATCGCTGGAACCCAACCCTCATCCAATCACCCGCCGGTTGCCCATCGCTTAACGCCGAGCAGGCCGACGGGGTCCGTCGCAGAGGTCCCCTAGCAATTCGCCGACCACAAGGCGCTCGCGTTCCTGAAGCCCGATGCACGAGCGCCGAGCGTCACGGGAGATCGACCTCAAACCTGCTTCTCGAAGAACAGATCCGGATACGGATCGTCGTTGAAGCGGTCGATCTCGGTCCAGCCGGTGCGGCGATAGAGCTGGACGGCCTCGGTCAGCGCGCTGTTGCTGTCGAGGCGGAGCGTCGTGATCGAGAGCTTTCGCGCGGCGTCCTCGGCCGCATCCATCAGCCGCCGGCCGAGGCCAAGCCCGCGCGCCGCGGGCGCGACCCACAGCCGCTTGATCTCGGCGACATCGCCGCCGCTGCCCTTCAGCCCGACGCAGCCGAGCGGCAGGCCGTCGGACAGCGCGACGAAGAAGGCCCCGCGCGGGGCCGCCATGTCGGAGGCATCGGGATCGCGCGACAGCGAAACGTCGAATCCGCGTTCGAACCGTCTCGACAGCTCGGCGTAGTACTCGCCGAGGCAATAGCGCGATTGCTCGCCGCGCGGATCAGCCTCGTCGATGGCGATGCGGCTGCGTCCGAGCGCGGCCGCGACCAGGTCCATCGCCGCCAAGAGCGCCTCGGGCTGGGCGTGACGCGCCAGCATCGATTCGGCCTGGGCGTTGGAGAGCGTCTCATAGGCCTCGAATTCGCGCCGGCCGGCGGCCGTGAGCCTGGCGATGCGGCGGCGTGCGTCGTCGGGATGCGGCCTGGTCGTCACCAGCCCCTCCTCCTCCAGGCTGCGCAGCAGCCGGCTCATCAGCCCGGAATCGAGCGCGAGATAGTCGCGCAGATCGGCGACGTCGCTGCGGCCATGGCCGATCGCATTGAGCACGCGGGCCGCCCCGAGCGGCCGCCGGCGCCCGAGAAACGAGGTGTCGAGCGCGCCAACCTCCGAGGTGACGGCGCGGTTGAAGCGGCGGACGCGAGAGATGGGGTCGAGCATGATGTCTGACTTTAGTCAGATATATCCCCCTGTCAATCGTCCGGGCCCGTGTTGCCCGCACTGTCATCGTCCGCCACCGGGTCTCGCCTTCGGCGAGCCCAATGACAGGCTCCGGCGGATGATCCAGCACGCAGCGGCGTCTCGATTGCCCACGACCGTCTCTGGAATACTGGATCGTCCGCCGTCGCGGACGATGACAGTGTTGTGGAGACGATCAGCAGCGTCTTCGTGGAGCGAGACAACGCAAACGCAGGCCGTCTTTGGTGCCCGCTCCACACGACAAAAGCATCCCAAACAAAAAGGGCGGCCCAGCCGCCGGCCGAAGCCGGTTGCCGGACCGCCAGGTTTTCCCCGGGAGGAACTCAGTTCAGAAGCTTGGCGACGTTGTCCTTGGTGACGAGGTCGAGGCCGGTGTAGATCACGTCCGGCACCTTCTCGCCCTTCTTGATCGCGAGCAGCGTGTCCATCGCCTTCTCGCCCATCTCGAACGGGCGCTGGCCGGTCAGCGCGTTGGAATAGCCGTCACGCAGCAATTCGAGCTGCATCTTGAGCGTGTCGGCGACAACCAGCGTCAGCTTGCCGGCGTCGATGTCCTTGCGGTTCTTGTTGACGAAGGCCTTGTAGCCCTCGGGCGCGAACATCGGCCAGCCGCCGATCGGCACGATGGCGCCGAGATCCGGCGTCGCGGTGCGCAGATCGGCCATCTGCTGCACGGCGAGCGCGGGATCGTCGTTGCAGAAGGTCGGCGAGCCCGCCACCTCCGTCCACTTCGAGCCCTTCAGCGCCTCACGCACGCCATCGACGCGCTCGGCGAGGTTCTTGGCGCCGGGGCCGCCGGAGACGACGGCATATTTGCCGCCGTCGGGTCGGAGCTGCAGCAACTGCTTGCCGAGCGCCAGCCCGAAATCCTTGTTGTTGGTGCCGATATAAGCGATGCGCTTGGAGCCCGGCGCATCGGCATCGAAGGTGATCACCGGAATGCCGGCGGCGGTCGCCGCCTCGATCGACTTCGTCATCGCGGCGACGTCGGCCACCGAGATCGCCAGGCCGTCGACCTTCTGCGTGACGAAGTCCTGGATGATCTGCGCCTGGGTGGCCGGCTCGTGCTCGACCGGACCCTTGTAGATGCACTCGACGTTGCCGAGCTCCTTGGCGCGCTTCAGGCAGCCGTCGCGCGCGACGTCGAAGAACGGATTGTTCATCGCCTTCGGCACGATGGCGAAGCGGTATTTGGTCTCGGCCTGCGCCGGGGCCAGCATGATCGCGAGCGATGCGACCGCATAGAGCAGCTTCTTCATGGGTTTCCCTCCTCCATGTCTATCCCTGATGATTGTCTGCTCCGGGTGAGGATAGACGCGCTTGTCATCCCGGCCAGTATTCGTCACAGCAGGCGTGCGCGGATACGATCCACCAGCACGGCGGCGATGATGATCACGCCGACCAGAGTCTGCTGCCAGTAGGAGTTGACCTGCGCCAGCACCAGCCCGTTCCTGATCACCTCGAGCAGCACGCAGCCGACGATGGCACCGAGCGGGCCGCCGAGACCGCCGGCGAGGTTGGCGCCGCCGATCACGGCCGCCGCGATCACGTTGAGCTCGTAGGACGTCGCCATGTTGGCGGGCGCGGAGCCGAGCCAGCCGGAGATGATGATGCCCTGCAGGCCGGCGGCGAGCGCGCCGATCACATAGACCTCGATCTTCACGCGGGGCACCGAGACGCCGGTCAGCTCCGCCGCCTTCTCGTTGCCACCGATCGCGAACACGTGGCGGCCGAACGCGGTGTGGTGCAGCACCAGCGCCATCACCAGCGCCAACGCAATCAGATAGATGAAGGGCGCCGGCACGCCGTAGACATCGCCCTGCGTCAACGCATAGAAATAATCGGCGTCGGGGCCGCCGGGGAAGCTGCCCTTGCCGTTCGAGATCACGTAGCTGAGACCGCGCACGATCGACAGCATGCCGAGCGTGGTCACGAACGGCGACAGCCCGAGCAAGGCGATGCAGACGCCGTTGATCAGGCCGACGACGAGCGAGACCGCAAGGCCTGCCAGCACCGAGACGATCAGGATCAGGCCGGGCACGTTGGCGACCACGGTCTTGCCGTCCGCGGCGACATGCACGAACAGCGATGACAGCGGCATCCCCGGTGTCGACAGCGTCGTCATCACCATCGAGGTGATCATCGCCGCGAAGCACATCATCGAGCCGACCGACAGGTCGATGCCGCCGGTGATGATCACGAAGGTGATGCCGAGCGTCGCAATGGCGATGAAGGAGAAGTTCTTGGCGACGTTCTGCAGATTGCCCTCGGTCAGGAAATAGGGACTGGCGAAGCTCATCACGATGATGAGGGCGATGAGCGCCAGCGTGACATAAGCGGTCTGCGAGGCGAACACGCCACGGTGCCACCATCTGATGGCGCCGACATTGGTGAAGGTGACTTCGGTGCCGGCGGAGCGGGTCTCGGATGGAACGGACATCACGCCGCCTCCTTGGCGCCGGTGATCAGCGCAGTCACTTCCTCGGGGCTGGTCTCGCCGACCGGCTTGTCGGCCTTCTTCTCGCCGCGACGCATCACCACGACGCGATCGCACACCGCGAAGATGTCGGGCATACGGTGCGAGATCAGGATGACGGCGATGCCCTGCTCCTTCAGCCGATGGATCAGGCTCAGCACCTGCTCGACCTGGCGCACCGAGATCGCCGCGGTCGGCTCGTCCATCATCACGAGCTTGGCATTGGACAGCCGCGTGCGCGCGATCGCCACCGCCTGGCGCTGGCCGCCCGACATGTCCTTGACCAGATCATGCGGGCGTGTCTCCGAGCGCAGCTCGCGGAACAGCTCGAGCGCGCGCGCCTCCATGCCCTTGTGGTCGAGCAGCACCAGCGGGCCGAAATTGCGCTTCAGCTCGCGACCGAGAAACACGTTGGCGGCGGCGGTGAGATTGTTGGCGAGCGCCAGGTCCTGGTAGACGACCTCGATGCCGACGCTGCGCGAATCCATCGGACGATGGAAATGTACCTCGCGGCCGCCGAAACGGATGGTGCCCTGGCTCGGCGGAAAATTGCCGGCGATGATGCGCACCAGGGTGGACTTGCCGGCGCCGTTGTCGCCCATCAGGCCGACGACCTCGCCGGCGTCGATCGAAAGATCGACGCCGTGCAACGCGCGGATCGCGCCGAACTGCTTGCCGAGGCCCTTCAGCTCCAAGACTGGCTCCAAGACTGGCTGCGCGGCGGTGCTCATCACGGCTCGCTCAGCCTCATTCGTCATCGTGCGCAGGCTGCTGTCATCAGACATAGCGATTTACCACGCTTTCGAGATATTCCTGCCGGCCGGAGCGCGGCTGCGGATCGAGGCCGGTGTTGACGGCGCGGTCGGCGAGCTCGGCGAGCGAGCGGCGGCCGGCGAGGATCGCCTGCCCCTCCTCGCTGTCCCAGCCGGCGTAGCGCTGCGCGAGCGGCGCCGTCAGGGCACCGTCCTCGAGCATCTGATCGGCGGCGATCAGCGCACGCGCGCAGGCGTCCATCGAGCCGACATGGGCGTGCAGCAGATCATCCGGATCAATCGACTGCCGGCGGATCTTGGCATCGAAGTTCAGCCCGCCCGTGGTGAAGCCGCCGCCCTTGAGCATGTCGTGGAACACCAGCGCCAGCTCCGGCACGTTCATCGCGAACTGGTCGGTGTCCCAGCCCAGCAGATCGTCGCCGCGGTTGATGTCAAGCGAGCCGAACACGCCGAGCGCCTGCGCCAGCGCGATCTCGTGCTGGAACGAGTGGCCGGCGAGGATGGCGTGGTTCTGCTCGATGTTGAGCTTGACGTCGTCGAGCAGATCGTAGCGCCGCAGGAAGCCGTAGCAGGTGGCGACGTCAAAGTCGTACTGATGCTTGGTCGGCTCCTTCGGCTTCGGCTCGATCAGCAGCGGCCCCTTGAAGCCGATCTTGTGCTTGTGCTCGACCACCAGCGAGACGAACCGGCCGAGCTGGTCGAGCTCGCGCTTCATGTCGGTGTTGAGCAGCGTCTCGTAGCCCTCGCGGCCGCCCCACAGCACGTAGTTGGCGCCGCCGAGACGATGCGTCACCTCGAGTGCGGCACGCACCTGTCCCGCCGCGTAGGTGAACACGTCCGGGTCCGGATTGGTCGCGGCGCCCGCCATGTAGCGGCGATGCGAGAACAGGTTGGCCGTGCCCCACAGCAGCCGCACCTTGGCAGAGGCCATCTTCTGCTCGAACAGGTCGGCGATGGCGTTGAGATTGGCGACCGACTCCTTCAGCGTCGCGCCTTCCGGCGCGGCGTCGACGTCGTGGAAGGTGAAGAACGGCACGTCGAGCAGCCGGAACAATTCGAACGCGACGTCGGCCTTGGCGCGCGCCATTGCCAGCGCATCATCGCCATGCTGCCAAGGCCGCAGGAAGGTCTCGCCGCCGAACGGATCGCTGCCCGGCCAGCAGAACGAATGCCAGTAGCAGACCGCGAAGCGCAGATGATCCTCCATCCGCTTGCCCCTGATCAAGCGGTCCTTGTCGTACCAGCGGAACGACAGCGGGCTGCGCGACTCGGGCCCGCCATAGGTGACGGTTGCGCCGGTCTGGAAGAAGGGAGCCTGAACGTTCACGAGGGTCTACTCCTTGAGAGCGGGATAGAGCTTGCGCCATTGCGCGTAGGCAGCGTCGTATGCCGCGCGCTGCGGCGCGCGGGGTTCGAAACTCTGCAGCCGCTGTGGCCTGCGGCAGACATCGGCCGGTGCTTCGCCGGTCGCGGCGAGACGGCCGAGCCGCGCAGCGCCGATGGCGGCGCCGACCTCGCCCTCCTCGACCCGGTGTACGGTGACGCCGAGCACGTCGGCCATGATCTGCGCCCACAACAACGAGCGCGAGCCGCCGCCGACCAGATCGAGCTCTCTGATCGGCTGCGCGCTACGCGCGAGCGCGGCGAACATGTCGCGTGAGGCAAAGGCCACGCCCTCAAGCACTGCCTGCACGAGATCGTCGCGGCCGGCGGCGCTGCGCAGGCCGACGAAGGCGCCGGCGGCATGGGCATCGTTGTGCGGGGTGCGCTCGCCGTCGAGGTAAGGCAGGAACTGCACCGGGCTCGGACGTTCGACGCGCGTGCCGAGCGGCGCCAGCAGCGCGGCTTCCGGCGTCTCGAGAATGCACGCCAGCCACGCCAGCGAGGCCGCGGCCGACAGCATCACGCCCATCTGATGCCACAGCCCGCCGAGCGCATGGCAGAACGCATGCACGGCCGCTTCCGGCGCCGGCGCGAAGCGGTCGGTCACCCGGAACAGCACGCCTGATGTGCCGAGCGACAGGAAGGCATCGCCAGGCCGGATGGCGCCGAGTCCGATTGCGCTCGCCGCGTTGTCGCCGGCGCCCCCTGCGATCACGACATCGGCGCCCATGCCCCAGCGCCGCGCCAGCTCGGGCGACAACACGGCACTGCGCTCATTGCCCTCGACCAGGCGCGGCATGTGATCGAGACTGAGCCCGGTCGCCGCCAGCAGTTTCTCCGACCAGCGCCGCGCTCCGACGTCGAGCCACAGGGTGCCGGCCGCATCCGACATGTCCTCGACCATCTCGCCGGACAGCCGATAGCGCACATAGGCCTTCGGCAGCAGCACCGTCGCGACCTCTGCAAAGATCTTCGGCTCGTGCTTCGCCACCCAGACGAGCTTCGGCGCGGTGAAGCCGGGCATCGCGAGATTGCCGGCGATCGTGTGCAATTCGGGGCAGCGGCGTTCGAGCTCGGCGCATTCGGCTTGCGAGCGGCCGTCATTCCACAGGATCGCGGGACGCAGCGGCCGGCCGTCGCGACCAAGCAAGGTCGCGCCGTGCATCTGGCCGGACAAGCCGATGCCGCACACCGCTGACGTCTCACGCGGACGCTCACGCGCGAGATCATCCACCGCGCCGATGACGGCCTCGACCCAGTGATCCGGATTCTGCTCGGACCACAGCGGCTGCGGATGCGACAGCGACAGCGGACGCGAGGCGTTCGCGATCAGCGCGCCCGTCTCGTCCTCCAGCACGGCCTTCACGCCGGATGTGCCGACATCCAGTCCGAGAAACACGACTCCACTCCTCCCACACGGACCGCCAGGCGCCTCGGCGATCTGCGTCGCCTCGAAACCAGCGCCTCGGTCGTTTCTCATTCCGTGTTCGGGCCGACCGCGTCACCGCGGCCACCCGCTCACGGCAGATTGTCCCGCATCACGATGTCGATGCGGATCGTCTCCTGTTCGCTCAGGATCGGCTCGCCGCGCGCCAGCGCCAGGAGCACGCGCACCGCGGAGCGCGCCTCGTGTCCCGGGTTCTGCGAAATCGCCGCATCCATCACGCCGTTCAACAGCAGCTTGCGCGTCAGCGCCGTCACGTCATGGCCGACGAACACGATGTCATCGGCCCGCCCCGACTCGGTCAGCGCCTTGGCGACGCCGGCCGTGCCAGCGCCGACATTGTAGAGCCCGACGATGTCGCGATACTCGGTCAGCAGCTCGCGCATGAGGTGCTCCGAGCGATCGTCCACATCATGCCCCTCAGCAACCGGCAAAACCTCAAGTTGCCGAAACTCCGCCGCGAGAACCTGGCCGAAGCCGAAGATGCGCTCGGCATGATCGCGCAGGCCTTGCGAGCCGGCCATGATCGCGACCCGCCCCGCCCTGCCGCCGGCGAAGCGTCCGACCAGCGCACCCGCGGTGCGGCCAGCGGCGATGTTGTCGATGCCGACATAATGATGCCGCCGCGACGACGGCACGTCGGAGACCAGAGTCACGACCTTGGCGCCGGACTCGACGAGATCATTGATCGCGGCTCGCACGCTCGGATGGTCGAGCGCCACCACCGCCGCACCGTCTACGCGACCGACCAGATCTTCGAGCTTGCCGGCCAGCACAGCCGGATCGAACACGTCCGTCGTGACGACATCGACCGAGAGACGGCGCGCGGCCATCCAGCTCGCCAACTCGCCGAGATGCGCCTGAATCTGCTGCATGAAGGGATTGGCACCGGACGGCATCACGAAGGCAAAGCGCCGCGAGCGGGCACGGGCGAGTTCGGAGGCCGCCGCATGCGGCTGAAACGCGCTGCGCGCCATCGCATCCTTGACGCGCCGCACCGTGTCCGGGCGCACGCCCGGCCGGTTGTGCAGCACGCGGTCGACGGTGGCGAGGCTCACGCCCGCCTGCCGCGCAATATCCCGCAATGTCAGCGGCGCGTTCATGATCCTCCCCTTTGGGTTGAGGACCATAGCGCGGTTTTTGAGGTGCGCAACTCATTTTTCAGGGCGCGCGGGGAGGCCGACAGACTTTAGCAGTTGGCGCTAATCCAACAGCGCGCCCCGATCATCTGTCCCCCGATCTCGAGCTGAGCGAAGTTGCACCAGCGAAACACGGCGTCATCCTCCAAGCGGCCGCGGAGCGGTGACGGGGCTGACGGTCGCGTGTTCGATCAACATGCTGCATCCTGCTCATGGGGCTCGCGGGCAGCCGACGTTCCTGCGCGGCATTGAACGCGATCTGCCCGGCCCCCTTCGAAAATTTTCCGCTTTTCAGAAAATATCTCTTTCGTCTTATCGGAAGATGTGCTTATCTCCGGCCATCCCGCCTCAACGAGAGGGGCGTTGCGCGCGATCGTCACGACACGCGAGGCGGGGATGCGGTGGCCGCGAGAGTTCGAGAGCAGGCTCGCGAGAGCATGCGGACGAGCGATCTCTTGCGGACGTGAAGTCGCAGCGTCCTGACACCCCGATGCTGGTGTCACGTTCGCGACGGCGCTCGAGGCGCCGCGCGGATCATGGTGGCCAGAAAGCCCGGCGCACCAGGGAGACTGCGTATAAGCGTGAGACTGCCGCGCAGGGAATGCCGGAGTGTTCGGCTGCACCTGTGGTACCTGCCGCCTGCATTTTCTTACGCAGGCGGGCCATGGGTGAGGCCTTCACCCGGCATTCCCTGCGCCCTCTCGATTATGGGAGGGGCGAGTTGATCGCAGACCTCGGGCATCATGTGCCGCGAGACCGCGTTGCCACGTCCTGCCTGCGCTGTTTGAGACGTGAATCCGATCTATCCCAACCGTCGTCCCGGGCAAGCCGTGAGGCGCGAAGCGCGTCACGGCGCCGACCCGGGACCCATACTCCGCGGCAGTCATGATGGGCACAAAGCCAATCGCCAGCCTGCCTCAAACCGCTCCCTGGGGGTATGGGTCCCGGCGTTCGCCGGGACGACAGCGAGGCTACTGATGCGTGGTGCCATCAAGCAGCGCAGGCGAAACGCGTCGCGTTGACCTCGCTAGAAAGGCAGTCCGACATAGTTCTCCGCCAGCGACCGCTGCGCGGCCTCCGACGAGAACAGATAAGCGAGCTCGGTGTCCTGCAGTCTGTCGTCGTAGGACAGCCGGTCGGGGAAGCGATGCAAGAGCGTCGTCATCCACCAGGAGAAGCGCTGCGCCTTCCAGATCCGCGCCAGCGCCCGTTGCGAATAGCCGTCGATGCCGCGGTCGTCGCCCTTTTTGTAGTGATCGAGCAGCGCATGATAGAGATAGTAGATGTCGGACGCAGCCGAGTTCAGCCCGCGCGCGCCGGTCGGCGGCACGATGTGCGCGGCGTCGCCGGCGAGGAACAGCCGGCCGTAGCGCATCGGCTCGGCGACGAAGCTGCGCAGCGGCGCGATGCTCTTCTCGATCGACGGTCCGGTGATCAGCTTGGCCGCGATCTCGGCCGGCAGCCGGCGCTTCAGCTCCTCCCAGAACGCATCGTCGCTCCAGTCCTCGACCTTGTCGGTCAGCGGCACCTGGACATAGTAGCGGCTCAGCACCTGCGAGCGCAGCGAGCACAGCGCAAAGCCCCGCTCGTGCTTGGCATAGATCAATTCCGGCGACACAGGCTTGGTGCGCGACAGCACGCCGAGCCAGCCGAACGGATACACCCGCTCGTATTCCGTCAGCTTGTCGTGCGGGATCGATTTGCGGCTGACGCCGTGGAAGCCGTCGGCGCCGATGATGTAGTCGCAGTCGATGCGGACGACCTCCTCGTCCTGACGGTAGGTGACGTAAGGCTTGTCGGAGGCGATGTCGTGCGGCGTCACGTCGGTCGCGTTGTGCACGACCTTGCCGCCGAGCTTGTCGCGGGCCTCGTAGAGATCGCGCGTCAGCTCGGTCTGGCCGTAGACCATCACCGAGTTGCCGCCGGAATATTTGTGCAGGTCGACGCGGTCGAGCTTGCCGTCATGGGCGATGTAGAAGCCGTGATGAATCTCGCCCTCGCGGTCCATGCGCTCGCCGCACTGCGCCTCGCGCATCAGCTCGGCAAAGCCGTGCTCGAGCACGCCAGCGCGGATGCGCGACAGCACGTAGTCGCGGCTGGATTTCTCCAGGATGATCGTATCGATGCCCTGCAGATGCAGGAGCTGCGACAGCATCAGGCCCGACGGGCCTCCGCCGATGATGCAGACTTGGACTTTCATGGGCGTGTTCTCCCGGATTCGCAGACGCAGGCTTGTTGGGTATGCTTTTCAATCGCTGATTTTAGCAAGGAATGTGCTGGGATCACTTGGATGGACGCGGCATTCTCTTGCACTTTTCCGACACCATGCCGCGATGCAAAAACGAATGCGAAGGTGGTATCGGGCGGCGCCGATCACCCTTACGGCGGCGCCGCGCCGTCCCCCACCCCCATCGCACGGCGATAGTCGCGCGGGCTCGTCCCGGTGTGCCGCTTGAAGAAGCGGCAGAAATAGGCCGGGTCCTTGAAACCGAGCTCGAACGCCAGCTTCGACACCGGCGCTGCAATATAGGTGAGCCGCCGGCACGCCTCGCGCGCCAGCCGCGCATGCACGATGTCGAGCGCGGACTGGCCGGTCTCAGCCCGCGTCAACCGATTGAGCCGCTCCGGCGTCATGCCGAGCTCGTCGGCGTAGCGCGCCACCGACCAGTGATCGCGGTGATGCGCCTCGACCAGCACGATGAAGCGGGTGAACAGCGCCGCATGCCCGCTGCCGCGCCGCGCGCCTTGCGACTGCCGCGCGCTCTGCTGCGCCAGCCGCCACACGATCGAGCGACCGAGCCAATGCGGCACCGGTGAGGCCGCGGAATCGGCCGCGGCGAACTCGTCGGCGAGGTCGACGAACAGCGCGGCGATGCGCCGCGTCGCGACCGCCTGCGCATCGAGGTGCAGGATCTGCGCGGTTGCGAACAGGTCGCGCAGCGCCTCGCCGGTCGCCGGCACATCGCCCTCCACCACCGCCCGCGGATTGAACGTCAGCACATAGCCGTCGGTGTCGCGCGAGAAGCGGAAGGCATGGACCACGCCGGGCGGAATGATCACGGCGACCGGGCCGGTACAGCGCTCGCGGCTTTCGTCCAAGGCGATCTCGGCTGGACCGGCAGCGACCCAGAGGATCTGGTGCAGGCCCTGGTGCGTATGCGCCTCGATCTCCCAGCGATAGAGCTTGCTGCGCACCTGGATCGGCTCGACATGCAGCATGTCCGGCTGCGCGGCCGACGCTTCGCCGTAGAGCGCGAACGCGGGGATCGACGGCTTGGTGCGAAAGCGGGGCATGAGCGAGAGCTAACCCTGAATGTCGGAAAAGTACAAGTCTTGGCCGGCTTTCGTGTCTCACGCCGCGGCCACGGCTCGGCTAGATCAGTGAAAAGAACAACAACGACCACACTCAATGGAGAGGAGGCCCAACATGTTCGCGTTCGACCCGTATTCGCCTGCGGTCGATGCCGACCCGTTCCCGTTCTACAAGACGCTGCGGGACGAGCACCCATGCTTCTGGAGCCCGCAGGCCCAGGTGTGGATTCTGTCGCGCTATGCCGATGTGGCGGCGGCCGGAACGAACTGGCAGACCTATTCGTCGGCCAAGGGCAACCTGATGACCGAGCTGCCGAACCGTGCCGGCGCGACGCTCGGCACCACCGACCCGCCGCGCCACGACCGGCTGCGCGGCCTCGTCCAGCATGCCTTCATGAAGCGCAATCTGGAGAGCCTGTCAGGCCCGATCCGCGACATCGCGCGCGACTGCGCCGAGGCACTGCGCGGCCAGGACCGGTTCGACTTCATCGAGGCGTTCTCCTCGAAATTCACCGTGCGCGTGCTGTTCGCCGCGCTCGGCCTGCCGCTCGGCGACGAGCAGACTGTGCGCGACAAGGCTGTGCTGATGGTGCAGAGCGATCCGGTGAGCCGCGCCAAGGGACCGCAGCACATCGCAGCCTACAACTGGATGCAGGACTATGCGGCCGGCATCATCGCGGAGCGCCGCGCGCGGCCGCAGAACGACTTGATCTCGCATTTCAGCATGGCCGAGATCGACGGCGACAAGCTCGACGAGCGCGAGGTGCTGCTGACGACGACAACGCTGATCATGGCCGGCATCGAGTCGCTCGGCGGTTTCATGACGATGCTGGCTTACAATCTCGCCGATCACGCCGAGGCGCGCCGGGCCGTCGTCGCCAATCCCGACCTGATGGCGGACGCCGTGGAAGAGTCGCTGCGCTTCAACACCTCGGCGCAGCGCTTCCGCCGCTGCCTGCAGAAGGACGTCACCTTGCACGGCCAGACCATGCGCGAGGGCGATTTCGTCTGCCTCGCCTACGGCTCCGCCAACCGCGACGAGCGGCAGTTTCCCAATCCGGATGTCTACGACATCGCGCGGAAACCGCGCGGCCATCTCGGTTTCGGCGGCGGCGTGCACGCCTGTCTGGGATCGGCGATCGCGCGCATGGCGATCAGGATCGCGTTCGACGAGCTGCACAAGGTCGTGCCGGACTATCGCCGCACCCAGGAGCAATTGCCCTGGATGCCGTCCTCGACCTTCCGCAGCCCGATGTATCTCGAGCTGACGGTGCATTAGTCCGTCGCAAGGACGGGATGGCAGGCTCGAGCTCGCGCCTCGCTGACGGTACGCCCCCTCGCCCCGCTTGCGCCGGGCGAGGGGCACCAACGGGTCGACAAGAGCTTACACCAGCGCGCCGAGATCCGCCGCGCTGAAGCCCTTCAGGCCCGCCTTGTCACCGGACTTGATCTTCGCGACCCATTCGGCATCGCTGATCAGCGCGCGGCCGACCGCAATGAGGTCGAACTCCTCCTTGGCCATGCGCTCCAGCAGCGCGTCGAGATCGGCCGTCGTCGACGGCTTGCCGGCAAACGCCGAGAAGAATTCATCGGACAGGCCGACCGAGCCGACGCTGATGGTCGCAGCCCCCGTGATCTTCTTGGCCCAGCCGGCAAAGTTCAGGCCCTTCTCGCCGTCCACGTCCGGGAATTCCGGCTCCCAGAAACGGCGCTGCGAGCAGTGCAGGATGTCGACGCCGGCCGCGACCAGCGGCTGCAGCCAGTCGGCCATCAGCGCCGGCGTCTCTGCGAGGCGCGCCGCATAGTCCTGCTGCTTCCACTGGCTGACGCGCAGGATGATCGGGAAATCGGGACCCACCGCCTTGCGGATCGCGGCGACGACCTCGCCAGCGAAGCGCGAGCGCTCCTTGATGGTGGCGCCACCATAGCGGTCCTCGCGCTTGTTGGTGCCGGACCAGAAGAACTCATCGATCAGATAGCCGTGCGCACCGTGGATCTCGACGGTGTCGAAGCCGACCCGCTTGGCATCGGCCGCGGCTTGCGCGAATGCGGCGACGGCGTCGGCAATGTCGTTCTCGCTCATCGCGTTGCCGCGCGGCTTGCCCGGCGCAACCAGCCCGGACGGGCTCTCGACCGGCGCATCGGGCTCCCAGCGGCTCATGCCCTTGGTCGAGCCGGTGTGCCAGATCTGTGGCGCGATGCGGCCGCCGGCGGCGTGCACGGCCGTGGCGACGCTCTGCCAGCCGGCCAGCGCGGCATCGCCGTGGAAGAAGGGAATATTGGGCTCGTTGCGCGAGGCCGGGCGGTTGACGACCGTGCCCTCGGTGAGGATCAGCCCCACGCCACCTTCGGCGCGGCGGCGGTAATAAGCGGCGTTGGCCTCGCCGGGAATGCCGTTCGGCGCCGCATTGCGGGTCATCGGCGCCATGACGATGCGGTTCTTCAGCTCCAGCGTCTTCAGGCGGAAGGGACGAAACAGCACGCTGGTATCGAGATCGGACATTCAGGGGGCTCCATTGCGTTCGGAACCGCTCCAGTATACTTCGTAAACCTGAAGTCAATCAGGCACCCAAAGTCGCTCAGGTATATCCGAGGAAACCGCTGTCGTGACCGCCACGTCGACATCAGAGACCGCCCCGCTCCGCTGCAAGCCGCAACACTTCTCGTCGGAATGCCCGAGCCGGGTGCTGATCGACCAGATCGCCGACAAATGGTCGATGATGGTGCTGGCGGTGCTCGACTCCGGACCGCTGCGCTTCAACGCGATCAAAAAGCAGCTCGAGGGCGTCACCCAGAAGGCGCTGACGCAATGCCTGCGCCGGCTGGAGCGCAACGGCCTCGTCGCCCGCGAGGTGATCGCGGACTCGCCGGTCGCGGTCCAATACGAGATCACGCCGCTCGGCCGTACCCTGCAGCCACCGTTCCGCGCGCTCTACGCCTGGACCATCGCCAAGATGCCGGAGGTCGAGCAGGCGCGTCAGGCGTTCGACGGGCGCCGGGGCCGCTGATCCCAGGCGGCCACGGGCCGCTATTGAAATGCGACTTCGGCGAAGCTGCGCAGCTTGCGCGAATGCAGCCGCTCCGACTCCTGGTGTTTCAGGAGCTCCAGCGCCTTCAGCCCGATCTGGAGATGCTGGCCGACGCGCTGCCGATAGAAGTCGCCCGCCATGCCGGCGAGCTTGATCTCGCCATGCAGCGGCTTGTCGGACACGCAGAGCAACGTGCCGTAAGGCACGCGGAAGCGATAGCCATTGGCCGCGATCGTTGCCGACTCCATGTCGAGCGCGATGGCGCGCGATTGCGACAGCCGCCGGATCACCGCCGGACCGCTGATCTCCCAGTTGCGATTGTCGACGCTGGCGACGGTGCCGGTGCGCATCAGCCGCTTCAGCTCGAAACCGGAAAAGCCGGTGACCGCCTCGACGGCCTCTTCCAATGCGACCTGCACCTCCGCAAGCGCCGGGATCGGCACCCAGGGTGGCAGCTCCTGGTCCAGCACATGATCCTCTCGGACATAGCCGTGCGCCAGCACATAGTCGCCGAGCCGCTGCGTGTTGCGAAGACCCGCACAATGGCCGACCATCAGCCACGCATGCGGCCGCAGCACCGCGATGTGGTCGGTGACGTTGCGTGCGTTCGAGGGCCCGGTGCCGATGTTGATCAGGGTAATGCCCTGGTGCCCGGGCTCGACCAGGTGAAAGGCTGGCATCTGCGGCGTGCGCGACGGCGCCGCGCCTGTGGTGCCGCCGCCGAGCCGCGCATTGCGCGTGATGACGTTGCCCGGCTCGACGAACGTCTCGGCGGCGCCCTGCCCCGCCGCGAGCTGCTGACGGCCCCAATCCGCGAAGGCATCGACGTAAAACTGGTAGTTCGTGAAGATCACGAAGTTCTGGAAGTGGTCGGGATCGGTCCCGGTGTAGTGATAGAGACGGCGCAGCGAGTAGTCGACGCGCGCGGCGCGAAACAGCGACAGCGGCTCCGGCATGCCCGGCGTCAGCTCGAGCGTGCCGTCGGCGATGGCGTCGTCCATGGTCGACAGATCCGGCACGTCGAACACGTCGCGCAAGGAGCGCGTCACCAGCGGGCTCTCGTGATGCGGCAGCGCCGTCTCGATGTTGATGTCGCGCCGATAGGCGAAATGGACCGGGATCGGCTCAGCCGACTCGCCGATCTCGACCGGTACGCCGTGGTTTTCGATCAGCAGGCGGATCTGCTGGGTCAGGTACGAGCGGAACAGGTCCGGCCGCGTGACGCTGGTCTCGTGCACGCCAGGACCCGCAACGAAGCCGTAGGCGAGACGCGAATCGAGCCGGGCGTGACTTGCGGTGGTCAGCCGCACGAAGGGATAGGTGGCGCGGATCCGTGTCGCCGGCACGACGCCGTTGGCATAGGCCTCGAAATGGCCGCGCAGGAAAGCGGTATTGCGCTCGTAGATCTCCTCGAGCCGGGCCACCGCGGCGGCCGCGTCGGTGAAGGTTTCTGTTGCCACGGGTGGCGGAGATTGGACAGTCAATGGCGATCCTTTGGGTCCGGCGGACGGTCGTCGAGGCAGACTTGCGCAATCATAGAAATCACCCCTGGCTTTGCCCAGGGGGCGGGTCACGCGATGACGCCCATGAACTGGACATTGAGCCACGATGCGCTGCATTGCGACAAGGATTTGTGGTCGAATGTTTCAATTGCCTGTGCGCGTCATTGCTCATAAGACGGTTTCACATTGGCCGAGACAGGCCGAGGTCTGAAGGGTGGGAGATCATAGCGCAACCATGTTGCACGCGAATGGATTCGGATTGGCCGGCGTCATCGGCATGCCCGTTACTCACTCCCGCTCCCCCACGATCCACAATTTCTGGCTCAACGCGCACGGCCTGCGCGGCGCCTATGTGCCGCTCGCGGTTCAGCCGGAGCGGCTGAAGGATGCGCTCGCAGGACTGGTGGCACTCGGCTTTCGCGGCTGCAACGTCACCATGCCGCACAAGCAGACGGCGATGCCGCTGCTCGATCGGGTGAACGAAACCGCACGCCGCATCGGCGCCGTCAACACCATTGTCGTCGAATCCGACGGCACGCTGAGCGGCTTCAACAATGACGGCAACGGCTTTGTCCAGAGCCTGCGCGACGCCAGGCCGGACTGGCGCGCCGACGAAGGCCCTATTCTTCTGCTCGGCGCCGGCGGTGCAGCGCGCGCGGTCGTTGTGGCGCTGCTTGAGAATGGCGCCCGCGACATCCGCATCAGCAACCGCACCGCCGAGAAGGCGCAGGCCATTGCGGCCGAGTTCGGGTCGGCGATCAGCACGGTGGCGTGGGACGACCGCTCGGCGGCGGTGGCCGACGTCGCGGTGCTGATCAACAGCACCGATCGCGGCATGATCGGTAAGCCGGCGCTGGAGATCGATCTGGGGCGGCTCTCAGCCAAGACGCTCGTGGCAGACCTGATCTACACGCCGCTGGAGACGCCCTTCCTCGCGGACGCGCGCGGGCGCGGCTGCACGACGGTGAACGGGCTCGGCCTGCTGCTCAACCAGGCCCGCCTCGCCTTCCAGGCCTGGTTCGGGGTGCTGCCCGACGTCACGCCCGAACTGATCAAGGCAATTCAGGCGACGTTCTGAACGTCGGTCAGAGAGGGCTCGACCATGGCACTTCCGGCAGGCCCCAGGATCGATTGCCACATCCACGCCATCGATCCCGCGCGCTTCCCCTACGCGCCGGATACGCCCTATCGTCCGACCGGCCAGGAAATTGCGCCCGCCGCGCATCTCATTCGCGTGCTCGACGTCTTCGACGTCCGGCACGCGCTGATCGTCGCGACCAATTCCGGCTATGGCTCGGATAGCCGCATCCTGCTCGATACGCTCGGACTCGGAAACGGGCGGTTCAAGGGCGTCGCTGTCGTCGAGAAGGACGTCGAGATCAAGGAGCTGCAGCGGCTCAAGGCTGCCGGCGTCGTCGGCATCGCCTTCAACGTGCCGTTTCACGGCACCGCTTATTACCGCGATGCCGCAGCGCTGCTGGAGAAGCTGGCCGACCTCGACCTGTTCCTGCAGGTCCAGGTCGAGCAGGATCAACTGCTCGACTTGCTGCCGCTCATTGAAAGGTCAAAAGTCCGTCTCGTGTTCGATCACTGCGGCCGGCCTGCCGTCGAACACGGGCTGAAGCGCGCCGCCTTCCAGGCGCTGCTCGCACTCGGCCGCGAGCGTGATGCCTATGTGAAGCTATCCGGCTACTACAAGTTCGCGCGGCAGCCCTATCCCTACGCCGATACGTGGCCGTTCATCGCCGCGCTCGTCGATGCCTTCACGCTCGATCGTTGCGTCTGGGGCTCGGACTGGCCTTTCCTGCGTGCGCCTGAACGGCTCGACTACGGGCCGCTGCTGGCCGGCATCACCGCAATCTTTCCAGATCCCAACGACCAGCATCGGCTGCTATGGCGAACGCCATCGCGGCTGCTGGGCTTTGCAGAGATACCGATGAGTTCGTCACCATAAGCAAAAAACAAAGGGGGAGGATATCGTGAGACATCTGGGACGACTGAGCGGCGTTGCGCTGGCCGCTTCGCTGTGGGGCTTCCATGCGCATGCCGAGAACACCGTCTACATTCCCAACATCGTCGAGCTGTCCGGCCCGGGAGCGGTGTCGGGCACGAACTGGCGCGATGGCGTCGCGCTTGCGGTCGACGAAATCAATGCCGCTGGCGGCATTCTCGGCCGCAGGATCGCGACCGAGCATCTCGACACCCAGAGCAATCCGGGCGTCTCCCGCGCCCAGGTCCAGAAGGTGCTCGACCGCGAGCCTTACGTCGTGCTCGGTCCGATCTACTCCGGCTCGGTCAAGGTCAACATGGCGCTGACGCAGCAGGCCGAGGTGCCACAGATCGTCGGCGCCGAGGCGGCCGACATCACCACGCAGGGCAACCCCTGGATCTTCCGCACCGCCTTCGGCCAACAGTTCAGCATGCCGAAGATCGCCAATTATCTGCACGACCAGTTGAAGGTGAAATCGGTCGCGGTGGTCTGGGTGAATAACGATTTCGGCAAAGGCGGCCGCGACAGCTTTGTCAAGGAGATGAAGACCCGCGGCATCGACGTCGTGTCCGACATTTCGACCGAGCAGGGCCAGGTCGATTTCGGCTCGGACGTGATCAAGCTGAAGAACGTCAAGGCCGACGCGATCTTCGTCTACACCAACGAGGAAGAAAGCGCGCGTTTCCTGATCGAGGCCAAACGTCAGGGATTGTCGGTGCCGCTGTTCGGAGAGACGACGCTGCTCAGTCAGAAGGTCGTGGAGCTCGCAGGCCCCGCCGCCAACGGCGTGCGCGGCCATGTCGGCCTGAGCGCGGATGCGCCGGTCCCAGCCATCCAGGCCTTTGCGAAGAAGTTCAACGAGCGCTACCGCTATTGGCCCGACCATAACGGCATCAAGGGCTACACCGCGGTCTACCTCATCAAATATGTGACCGAGATGATCGGCAAGTTCGACGGCCACGCCTTCGGCGCCACCATGAAGGGATTGACGCTGACGCCGGACAAGGCACCGGGCATGCTGATGGAGGCAAGCTGGGACCAGAACGGCGACATCGACCGGGAGAGCTTCCTGGCCGAGATCGTCGACGGCAAGCAGAAGATTGTCGCGACGCTGCCGAAGCTGAAGCCGTCCAAGGCGCCATAAGCGGCCGCGGGGCCGCGCCTGGGAAGTCCCCTCCCCGCGCCTACCACGCGAGGAGGGATAGTGTCAGCCCTTGGCGAGCTGCTCGTCGAGATCGTGCAGCACCTGGTAGCAGGGCAGCACCTGGGCCACGGAGGCGTTGGGCTCGCGGCCCTCGCGAATGGCGGCAAAGAACTCGCGGTCCTGCAGCTCGATGCCATTCATGGAGACATCGACCTTGGAGACGTCGATCTTCTCTTCCTTGCCGTTCACCAGATCGTCGTAGCGGGCGATATAGGTGCCGGTGTCGCCGATGTAGCGGAAGAAAGTTCCGAGCGGGCCGTCATTATTGAACGACAGCGACAAGGTGCAGATCGCGCCATTGGCGGCCTTGAGCTGGATCGACATGTCCATGGCAATGCCGAGGTTGGGATGAATCGGTCCCTGCACAGCATTGGCCTTCACGATCGGCGAGCCCGCCTGATAGGCGAACAGGTCGACGGTGTGCGCGGCGTGGTGCCACAAGAGGTGATCGGTCCAGCTGCGCGGCTGGCCCAGCGCGTTCATGTTGGTGCGGCGGAAGAAGTAGGTCTGCACATCCATCTGCTGGATGTGGAATTCGCCGGCCTTGATCTTCTTGTGCACGAACTGGTGGCTGGGATTGAAGCGGCGAGTGTGGCCGCACATCGCGACCAGCCCAGTCTCCTTCTGCAGCTCGACGACCTGCTGCGCATCCTTGAGCGAGTCGGCGAGCGGGATCTCGACCTGAACATGCTTGCCGGCCTTGAGGCAGTCGATCGCCTGCGCCGCATGCATCTGGGTCGGCGTGCAGAGAATGACGGCGTCAACCTCCGGCAGCTTCAGGCTGTCGGCGAGTTCGGTCGAGACGTGCTTGATGCCGTATTTGTCGGCGACTTCCTTGGTCTGGTCGAAGCGGCGCCCGACCAGCGACACCACCTCGACACCGTCGATGTTCTTGATGCCGTCGAGATGCTTGATGCCGAAGGCGCCGGCGCCGGCGAGCGCGACCTTGATGGTCTTAGAACCGTCTTTGGCCATATCAGTTGTTCTCCAGGATCAGATGGCCGACGGCGGTGTTGCTGGCCGGCACATGGTAGAAGCGGTGACGCACGGTCGGCGCGTTGCCCTTCTTGGCTTCGTTGACGTCGCTCATGGCGCCGCGCGCGATCAGCCACATCACGAGCTCGATGCCCTCGCTGCCGGCCTCGCGCACGTATTCGATGTGCGGCACCTTCGACAGCCCTTCCGGATCGTTGATCAGTCGGTCCAGAAAGGCGTTGTCCCACTCGCGGTTGATCAAGCCGGCGCGCGGCCCTTGCAACTGGTGGCTCATGCCGCCGGTGCCCCAGATCTGCACGTTGAGCGGCTCGTCATAGCTCTCGATCGCCTTGCGGATCGCCTTGCCCAGCATGAAGCAGCGGCGGCCCGACGGCACCGGATATTGCACGACGTTGACCGCGAACGGGATCACCGGGCACGGCCAGGCATCCACCTGGCCGAAGATCAGGCTCAGCGGCACGGTGAGGCCGTGGTCGACGTCCATCTTGTTGACGATCGTGAGGTCGAAATCGTCCTGGATCACCGACTGCGCGATGTGCGCAGCGAGCCGGGGATGGCCGATCACCTTCGGCACGGGACGCGGACCCCAGCCCTCGTCGGCCGGCTGATATTCGGCCGCAGTGCCGATCGCGAAGGTCGGGATCATCTCCAGGCTGAAGGCGGTGGCGTGGTCGTTGAAGACCAGGAACACGACGTCGGGCTTCTGCTCCTTCTCCCACTGCTTGGCGAAGTCGTAGCCGGCGAACACCGGCTTCCAATAGTCCTCGCCGGTCTTGCCAAGGTCGAGCGCGGCGCCGATTGCCGGCACGTGCGAGGTGAAAACGCTTGCGGAGATATGGGCCATTTACTTCTTCTCCCCGGTATAGCGGTTGCCCTCGACCGAGCGGCCACCCTTCACCATCATGTCGCGATATTGATCTTCGGTCATGCCGGTCATGCTGCCGGCCATCTGCTGAAAGCTCTTGCCGTCGGTCGCGCCGATCTTGGCGAGGAAGTAGATGTTGCCGCCGAGCGAAATGCAGCGGTTGAGGTCGCGGTCGAGCACGGCCTGCTTCTGCTCCTCGGTCATCGGCCATTCGTCGAGATAGGCGCGCTCATTGGCCTTGAAGCGGGCGCGGTTCTCCGCCTTCATCAGCGACATGCAGAACTGGTTGAGGTGATAACCCATCCGCGACATGTCCGCGTCGAAGATGGTCGTGCCGGGAACGTCGGTATAGGGTTTGTCGAGCGACATCGCTTCTCTCCTTCAGGATTCGTCCGGCCAGTAAAGCCGCATCGGATTGTCGACCAGGAGCTTGTGCTGCAGCTCCGGCGTGACAGCGATATGCGGAATGAAATCGACCAGGAGGCCGTCGTCGGGCATGTGGTCCTTCAGGTTCGGATGCGGCCAGTCGGTGCCCCACAGCACGCGATCCGGGAAGGTCTCGACGATGCGCCTGGCGAACGGCACCACGTCGCGATAAGCGTTCTGCTCGCCGTTCAGCGCCGGCGGTCCCTTGACCGAGAGACGCTCCGGGCAGCTCACCTTGGACCAGACGTTGCCGTGCTCGCGCATGAACTTCACGAACAGCTCGAACTCGGGACCATCGACCGGCTTGGTCACATCGGGACGACCCATGTGGTCGACGACGACGGTGGTCGGCAGCGAGGTGAAGAAGTCCCACAGCTCCGGCAGGTCGACGGCTTCGAAGTAGATCACGACGTGCCAGCCGAGCTTGTTGATGCGGTTGGCGATCTCGATGAGCTCATCCTTGGGCGTGAAGTCGACCAGGCGCTTGACGAAGTTGAAGCGGACGCCGCGCACGCCGGCGTCGTGCATCGCCTGCAGCTCGGCGTCGCTGACGCTGCGCTTCACCGTGGCGACGCCCCGGGCCTTGCCGTTGGAATGCACGAGCGCATCGACCATGGCGCGGTTGTCGGCGCCGTGGCAGGTCGCCTGCACCACGACGTTGCGCGCGAAGCCGAGATGGTCGCGCAGCGCATAGAGCTGCTGCTTGGAGGCGTCGCAGGGCGTATATTTGCGCTCGGGCGCATAGGGGAATTCGGCCCCGGGGCCGAACACGTGGCAATGCGCATCGACGCTGCCGGCCGGCACCTTGAAGCGCGGCTTCGACGGACCGTCGTACCAGTCGAGCCATCCCGGGGTCTTCTGGAACTCCATGAGGTTCCCTACTCCTTGGACTTGATCTTGTTGAGAATGCGATCGGCCTCGGTCCGCCAGTCCGGGCTGCGCGCGAAGTCCTTGGCTCCGCGGGTGCCGAACAGGCCGCCATCGGCGAGATCGGCGACCCAGGCCTGGCGCTCGGCCGTGCCTTCCGCTGACCACGGCGTCAGGCCGATGTCGCGCACGGTCTCGGCGACCTCCCTTACCTCCTCGGCGCGGCGGCGGCCATGCTCGATCACGCGCTGAAAGAAATAGGCGCCCTGCTTCTCCCAGTCGATGCCGGGAAAGGTCTCCTTCAGCGAGGCCAGCACGGCATCCTCGACGCCATAGGCGCGCGCGGTGGTGAAGCTCTCGATCACCATCGCCTCGAGGCCCTTGATCATGATGCTGCGGCACATCTTGGTGGCCGAGGCGACGCCGAGTTTGTCGCTGGCGAACTTCGCGGCAAAGCCGAGGTCGTTGAGCAGCGGCGCCAGCTCGCGCGCGCCGGCGCCGCCGAGCAGCAGCGGCACCTTGATGCGATAGGGCGGCACCGACGTCATGACGGCGCCTTCGACATAGCGTCCACCGGCGCCGTCGATCAGCGCGGCGGCGCGCTGCTTGGCGCCGGGCGAGGCCGAGTTGAAGTCGAGGAACCAGGCGCCTGGCTTGATCGTGGCAGCACAGGCCTGCGCCACCGCCACGTCTTGGCTCGCGGTGACCGCGGAGACGATGAAGTCGGCCTGCGCTGCCAATTCGGCATGCGAGGCTGCGAGCGTCACGCCGATTTCAGCGGCGTGGCTGCGCATCGCGTCGCCCCTAGCGTCAGCCAACTTCACGTCGAAGGCGCAGACGCGCACGCCGTCCTTGCGCAGATCCTCGGCGAGGATCTTGCCGACCTCGCCGTAGCCGATCAGCCCGACATGCCACTGGTTGGACGCCGCGGTCATTGCTGCTCAATCGAGATATTTGAGCCCGGCCTTCGCCAAGGGCTCGCGCATCTTGTACATGTCGAGGCCGAGCACGCCGGACGCCAGCTTCTCGCGCTTGTCGGCCTCGTTGGCCTCGCGCGCGGCGGCGGCATCTGCGGCCTGATGAGCGACCGCGGCCGGCACGACGACGATGCCGTCGACGTCGGCGACGATCACGTCGCCCGGATTGACCGCCGCACCGGCGCAGACGATCGGGATGTTCACCGAGCCGAGCGTAGCCTTGACCGTTCCCCGTGCGGAAATCGCGCGCGAGAACACCGGAAACTGCATCTCGGTCAGATCAGCGACGTCGCGGACGCCGCCGTCGATCACGAGGCCCTGGGCGCCGCGGGCGCGAAAACTGGTGGCCAGGAGATCGCCGAAGAAGCCGTCGGTGTTCTCGACCGTGCAGGCGGCGACGACAACGTCGCCGGGCTGGATCTGCTCGGCGGCGACATGCAGCATCCAGTTGTCGCCCGGCTGCAGCAGCACGGTCACGGCGGTGCCGCACATCTTCGCGGTCGGATAGATCGGACGCATATAGCACTGCATCAGGCCGACCCGGCCCATCGCCTCGTGAATGGTGGCGACGCCGAACTTGGACAGCTTCTCCACCGCAGCCTTGTCGGCGCGGGTGATGCTCTTCTTGACGATGCCGAGATTGTTCATGGGGGTGCTCATCTCGCTGGTCCTAAATCACTTGCCCTTGGCCTTCAACGCGGCGTCGAGACGCGGGAACACGCGCCGCGCATTGCCTTCGTAGATCTGGTGGCGCTGCTCGGGCGTCAGCTTGGCGGCCTCGATGTAGCGCTTGGTGTCGTCGTAATAGAAGCCCGTCTCCGGATCGATGCCGCGGACGGCGCCGATCATCTCCGACGCGAACAGGATGTTGTCGATCGGAATCACGCCGGTCAGCAGGTCGATGCCCGGCTGATGATAGACGCAGGTGTCGAAGAAGATGTTGTTGAGCAGGTGGTCCTTCAACAGCGGCTTCTTCAGCTCCTGGGCAAGGCCGCGGAACCGGCCCCAGTGATAGGGCACCGCGCCGCCGCCATGCGGGATCAGGAACTTCAGGGTCGGGAAATCCTTGAACAGGTCAGACGTGAGACACTGCATGAACGCCGTGGTGTCGGCGTTGAGATAATGCGCGCCGGTGGTGTGGAAGCAGGCGTTGCAGCTGGTCGAGACGTGGATCATCGCGGGGATGTCGAGCTCGACCATCTTCTCGTAGATCGGATACCAGTGCCGGTCCGACAGCGGCGGCGAGGTCCAGTGGCCGCCGGACGGGTCCGGGTTCAAATTGATGCCGACGAAGCCGTACTCCTTGATGCATTTCTCCAGCTCGGGAATGCAGGTCTTGGGGTCGACGCCGGGTGACTGCGGCAGCATCGCGACGCCAATGAAATTGTCCGGGAACAGCTTGCTGACGCGATAGCACAGCTCGTTGCAGATCGCGGCCCAGGTCGAGGACACCTGGAAGTCGCCGATGTGGTGGGCCATGAAGCTCGCGCGCGGCGAGAACACGGTGAGATCGCTGCCGCGCTCCTTCATCTTCTTGAGCTGGTTGCTCTCGATGCTCTCGCGCAGCTCGTCATCGCTGATCGAGAGCTCGGAGGCCTTCGGCATCACCGAGGGATCCTTGATGCCCGCGATTTGCCGGTTGCGCCACTCTTCGAGCGCCTTCGGGGCCGTCGTGTAATGGCCGTGCACGTCGATGATCACGTCAGTCTCTCCCTCAAGCTTCTCTGTCTTCCGGGGCGCCGCTCAATGCGCAATCACAGGGCTGCCGACATCCTTGCCGCTGACGCGGCCTCCCGGTCCCACGGCCTGCTTTACCACAAGGGCGAGCGCCGCGATCAAGCCGGGAACTGCGATCACGGTGAAAATCTCGCTGAAGGTCAGATGGCGGGCCGTGAGCTCGGCGACCAGGAAGGAGCCGGCAATACCGCCGAAGCGGCCGATGCCCATCATCCAGGCCACGCCGGTGGCCCGGCCCTGGGTCGGGTAGAAGGAGGCGGCCAGCGCTGGCAGCGACGACTGCGCCGTGTTCATGACGACGCCGGCGACGAACACGATCACCACCAGGAAGCCGATGTTGCCGACCGCCTGGCCGATCAGGAAGATCGTCACCGCGGTCAGGGCGTAGCCGACCGCGACGATGCGGTTGGCGTTGAAGCGGTCCATCAGCAGGCCAAAGAACACCGCGCCGACGCCGCCGAGCGGGAACAGCGCCGAGATCAGGGTCGCTGTCTGCGGGTTGAGCCCGACATCCTTGAACAAGACCGGCATCCAGTTGATCAGCGAGTAGAAGATCACGAGCCCCATGAAATAGGTGACCCACAGCATCACCGAGCCGACGCGCAGCACCGGCGACAGCACCATGCCGATGCCGGTGGCGTTGACGCGCCGGGTGGTCTCGGCGTGCTCCGGCTCCAGCATCACGAACTGGCCGACATCGACGGCCGCGGCAGAGATCCTGCGCATCACCTTGCGGACACGCTCGACGCTCGCGCCGCGCGACAGCAAATAATGCACGGATTCCGGCAGGATCGCGATCAGCAGCACGGTCAGCACCAGCGGCGTCACGCCGCCGAGCACCAGCACGCTGCGCCAGCCCCATTGCGGGATCATCCAGGCGGCCAGGAAGCCGCCGCACGCCGCGCCCAGCGGGAAGCCGCAGAACATCAGGTTGGTCATGGTGGCGCGCAGCCGGCCCGGGCAATACTCGCTGAGCAGGGTCACGGCATTCGGCATGGCGGCGCCGAGGCCGATGCCGGTGACACAACGGAGCACGGTGAGTTCGGTCAGGTTGGTCGCGAACGCCGAGGCCAGGCAGGCGACGCCGAAGATCAGCACCGAGCCGACCAGCACCAGCTTGCGGCCGAGACGGTCAGCCACGGGACCGGCGAACAGCGCGCCGGCGGCAAGCCCGAACAGCGCCGCGCTCAGCACCGGGCCGAGCGCCGACTTCTCGATGCCCCACTCCTTGAGCAGCGACGGCGCGATGAAGCCGATCGCAGCGGTGTCGAAGCCGTCGAGCAGCACGATGACGAAGCCGAGCGCGAAGATCAGCCACTGGAAGGCGGAGAACTTGTGATCGTCGAGAAAGGCCTGGACGTCGACGCGGCCGGTCGTTTGCATCGTTTCTGCTTTCCTTGGGGGCTGTTCTGGCTCGTTCGCCGAGGTCCGCAAGGAGCGCGCGTCCGTGCGCGATCAGCCCTGCGCCTGCGGCGGCTTGACGAGATATGTGACCGGGCGCGACAGGGCGCGCCAGCGCCGGGCTGCGTCTATCAGCTATTCCAAAACGGCATAAGATATCAGGTGAGCCATGCTGATTTTAGAACGGGTCTCAACGGGTCTGGGCTGCGGACTGCGCATCACGTAGACGCCCCGGGCTCCACCCGCCCCTGGGAGGGTCGGCTCACTTGAGCGCAGCGCAAGTGAGCCGGGGTGGGGTGATCTCTCCAGGTGCTCCGGCGCCCGTGGCTTCACCCCACCCCCGCTCGCCCGCTTCGCAGGCGACCGACCCTCCCCCTCCAGGGGAGGGTCGGCATCGGTAGAGCGGATACAGAGTGCTTCAGTTACCGCGGCAGCTTCCTGATCAGCGCCGTCGCCAGCTTCATCGTGTGCTGCGCCAGCGGCGTCGGGCGCTTGTGCGCCGAGGTGACGAGGCACAGCACGCTGGTCGGCGCCGGCTCGGTCAGTGGACGGATCGCGAGCTCGCTCGCGCGCCCGGACGCGGCGACGCCGCTCGGGGTCAGCACGGCGTGGCCGTAGCCGGCGCAGACGAGGTCGATGATCGAGGGCACGCTCGACACTTCCCAGGCGATGTCGAGCTTGATCCCGGCGAGCGCGGCTTGCGTCTCCAGCAGACGCCGCATCGCATGCACCCGCTCCGGCATGATCAGCTGATAGCGCGACAGCTCGGCCATCGGCAGCGGCGCGGTGACGCGGCGCTTGCCCTTCGGCGCGTGGCTCACCAGCGCCAAGGGCTCCTGCAGCACCGGCGTAATTTCGATGCCGGCCTGGGCCTCGGGATTGTAGACCATGCCGACATCGATACGCCCCGTGGTCACCCACTCCACCACATGCGTCGACAGGCCTTCGACCACGGCGAGCCGCGCCGCCGGAAACTCCTTGCGGAAGCGGTCGATCAGCGGCAGCGTCAATTGCCGCGCGATGCTCGGCGGCAGGCCGATGGTGACGCGGCCGACCGGCGCGTCGCGGCTGGCGCCGAGATCCTCGCGCGCATGCGCCACCAATTGCAGCACGCCGACGCTATGATCGAGCAGCCGCTTGCCGGCTTCGGTCAGCGCCACCCCACGGCCGTTGCGCGCGAACAGCTGCTGCTTCAGCTCGGATTCCAGCGCCCGCACCTGCCGCGACAGCGCCGGCTGCGCCACGTCGAGCACGCTTGCCGCCTTGCTGAACGAGCCGAGCTCGGCGACCTGCACGAAATATTCGAGCTGCTTGAGGTTCATGGCTGGAGGCCTCGAACATCATGCCTCAGTATGCACAGCCGGCTGCCCCACCCTCCGCTGTCGTCCCTGCGAAAGCAGGGACCCATAACCACCGGGGCCCTCTGTCGAGAAAGAAAGATGACGCAGAGCCGTTTCCAACAATCGGCCGTCCGCGGTATGGGTCCCGGCGTTCGCCGGGACGACGGCGGAGGATGCCGCGGCAGCCTGGCGAACCGTCCTAAGCTTCGCCCCATCAGCCGCCTCATCTCAGTTCAGCACGTTCACCGAAAAATTCAGCGCGGACGCAAACGCGACCCAGCAGGCATAGGGCACGAACAGCAGCGCCGCGATCCGGTCGTCGCGCCATTGCATCACGATGAAGGTCACGATCAAGACGAACATGCTGACGATGATCGCGAACGCCACCCACATCAGATGCGCGGTGAAGAACACCGGCGACCACGCGAAGTTCAGGACCAATTGGCCCCACCACACCTGCATCACCGCACCGCTGCCGACGCGCTCATAGGTCCGCCAGCCGGCGATCGCGACCAGGATGTAGAGCACGGTCCAGGCGATCGGAAACAGCCAGCCCGGCGGGGTGAACCAGGGCTTGTTGAGCGAGCCGTACCAGGCGCCGGGCAGGTTCGAGGCGCCGATGATCCAGCCGCCTCCGACCACGAGAACCAAGAGGACGAGGAGATGCAGGATGGATCGGTTCATATTCCGCTCGGCGTGATTTTCGGGGTCCGTCGATCCGGGACAGGCAGCCATGCTGCCCTGCCGACGCGCCCGCACTGGACAAGGATGGGCCGGGCGCGTAGCCAGGACATAACACAAAGCCAGCAAATGTCAGGGGTTTCGCCTGACGGGCATCGCAGGGACCGGACCGCCGATCACGTCAGCTCCAGGTCCGACTGCCCAAGGAAACGGAGTTCGATCAGTGGCTGATTCCCCGGCCCCCTCTTCAGCCATCGCCTCGATCGCGGCCGTCGAAGCCGGCCTCGCCGCCCAGGGCTATATCGCCAGCCGCCAGATCGCCACCGCCGTCTACCTGTCGCAGGCGATCGACAAGCCGATCCTGGTCGAGGGCCCGGCCGGCGTCGGCAAGACCGAGCTCGCCAAGGCCATCGCCGCCTGGCGCGGCCTCAAGATGATCCGGCTGCAATGCTACGAGGGGCTCGACGAGGCCAAGGCGCTGTATGAGTGGAAATACGCCAAGCAGCTGCTCTACACCCAGATCCTGAAGGACAAGCTCGGCGAGGTGCTCGGCGGCGCGCAGACGCTGCACGCGGCGCTCGCCCAGCTGCATGATTTCGGCGACGTGTTCTTCTCCAAGGAATTCGTCGAACCCCGGCCGCTGTTGCAGGCCCTGCTCGAGCCTGATGGCTGCGTGCTCCTGATCGACGAGATCGACAAGTCCGACGCCGAGTTCGAGTCGCTGCTGCTGGAGATCCTGTCGGACTTCCAGGTCACGATCCCCGAGCTCGGCAGCATCGCCGCCGCCAAGCCGCCGACCGTGATCCTGACCTCTAACTCCGAGCGCAATCTCGGCGACGCCCTGAAGCGGCGCTGCCTGCATCTGCACATCGGCTTCCCCGAGCAGAAGCTGGAGGAGCGCATCGTCGAGAGCCGCATCCCCGGCATCTCGCAAACCCTGCGGCGGCAGCTCGTGGCTTTCATCCATGACATCCGCACGCTCGACCTGAAGAAGCAGCCGTCGGTCAGCGAGACCATCGACTGGGCGCGCGTGCTGGTGCTGCTGCAGGCGGCCGAGCTCGGCCATGACGTGGTGAAGGATACGCTCAACGTGCTGCTGAAATACGAGTCCGATATCGAGGTGGCGCTGCCGCAGGTGACGACCTTCGTCGCCAAGGCGCAGCGCCAGAACATCTTCGGATAGGGCCCCATGCAGGAGAACCTGCATCGCTTCTTTCGCGCCGCTCGCGGCGCCGGCGTGCATGTCTCGCCGGCCGAGAGCATCGACGCGATGCGCGCGGTCGCGACCGTCGGCCTGTCCGATCGCACCGTGCTGCGCGACAGCCTGCTGCTGACCTTGGCCAAGAGCGAGGACGAGAAGAAGGCGCTTGGCGCCTGCTTCGATCTGTTCTTCGCCCATGTCGATCCGGCACAGGCAGAGACGAACGAGGGATCAGAGGAGGCGGCGCAGACCGAAGCCCAGCCAGCGCCGACGTTGGGGCAGCAGACCGGCAAAGCGAATACCGAGCTCGGCCCCCTTGCCCAGATGCTGCTCGCGCAGAGCACGGCCGAGATCTCGGCTGCGATCGCCAACGCCTCCAGCGCCGTCGGCCTTTCCGAGATCCGCTACTTCACCCAGCGCGGTCTGTTCTCCAGCCGCATGCTGGAGACGATGGGCATCCAGCGACTGCGCGACGATCTGGACGCACTGACCGAAAGCAATCCTGCGCTGGCCGAACGGCTGCAGGCCGGGCTCGATGGCCTGCGCGACACCGTGCGTGATGCCGTTGCGCAGGCGCTCGCACTGTACGGCCGCGAGGAAACCGAGAATTTGCGCCACGAGATCCTGCGCAACGCGCAGCTATCGCGCATTGAGCCGCGCCAGGTCGCGGCGATGCGGGCGCTGATCCGGCAGATCGCCCGCCGCCTGCGCGAGCGCTACAGCAAGCCGCGCAAGCGCCAGCGCCGCGGCCATCTCGACGTCCGCCGCACGCTTCGCCGCAACGCCGCCTGGGGCAGTGTGCCCTTCCTCACCGCCTGGAAGCGCCGGCATCGCGACCGCCCGAAGATCGTGGCGCTGTGCGACGTCTCCGGCTCGGTCGCCCGCGTCTCGGACTTCTTCCTGCTGCTGATCCACAGCCTGCATGACGTCGTCAGCGACGTCCGCTCGTTCGCGTTCTCCGGCCACCTGATCGAGGTCAGTGGCATCCTCGAGCAGAAATCCGCCGAGGAGGCGATGGCCGAGATCATGGACAAGGTCGGCTTCGGCTCGTCGGACTACGGCAGCTCGCTGGTCGATTTCGAGAAGCAGTTCATGGCCTCGGTCACGCCGCAGACCACCGTGATCGTGCTCGGCGACGCCCGCAGCAACAAGCTCGACCCACGCGCCGACATCCTGAAAGCCATCTCGGAGCGCGCCAAGCGCGTCGTCTGGCTCAACCCCGAAGGGCGCGTGACCTGGGGCTGGGGCGATTCCGAGATGCCGCGCTACCAGACCTTCTGCAACGTCGTCCGCCCGTGCGCGACCGCGCAGCAGCTGGAGCGCGCCGTCAGCGACATCGTGTCGGCGTATCAGTAGCCCCCGCTCTCACTCCATCATTGCGAGCGCAGCGAAGCTGCGCGCCTCCCAATGACAACATGATGGAGCAGCGCGTCTGGGCCTTGGATATCTCTCCCATTCGGGCCCAAGGAAAGTCCCGCGGTATGGGTCCCGGCGTTCGCCGGGACGACAGCGGTGGTTGTCGCTCGACTGGGGCCGTCCTACACAGCTGTGCGCCCCACTCACAACTGTCGTCCCGGCGAACGCCGGGACCCATAACCACCGGCCGGAACGTGAGGCACAACTGGTTCTGACACCTGATGACACCGGTCCCGAGTCCACGGGGCGCGCCGACTAAAATCTATCAGCACAAGATGGTCAGCACGGCTGCTATCACACAGCATCGACAAACAGGCAATCGCGCAGGCACGCCTTTGCCCACGCAATTCAGCGGATCGCTGATCTACCGTCCCCCCGCCGCCCGCTTCAATAGCGCCGCGCGCTGCTGATCGGTAAAACTCACGCCGGACTTCTTCTCCACCACTTTCACCGCCCATGATCGCATCGGATCATCATCCACCCGCGCCGGCTCGCGCAGGATGGCGACGCCGATTTCCAGCATCTTGGCGTCGGCCTGATGTTCTATGCCGCCGCCACCAGCACTTGCCAACGCCAATGCACCGGCCGCAGCCCCGATGGCGGCAGCCAGCGCCGTCGTCACGAAGAATTTCCAGTCCAAATCTGCCCCCTGCTCTCACCCGCCACTGCGCTGCCACGCTCGAACAGGTTTTTGTCTGCGGCATGGCGATGTCTGGCCCTTCGTTCGGCAGCAAGCTCATCAAGCGACCATATTTGTTCGGTCCGTGACGACGCACGGCGCGAGAACTGTGATCCCGTGTGTGACTGCCCGTCGCGTTACCATGTCGCAGCGCTCAGGCCTTGTGCTGTCGGGCAAATCAGACCGATGGTTGCGGCCATCCTGCTTCGTGAAGAGGGGCGTACGCGTCGTCACGATACGTGAGGCAGGCTGCGATGGACGCGGCTCGCATCATGCGCATCTCGCGCGGACGAGTGATGTGGCGGCGTACGGTGAAGTCGTGATGTCCTGATACCCCGATGCTGGTATCACGTGCGTGACAATGCCCAGCGCATTGCGCGCGCCATGGTGGCCAACACGCCCGGTGCACCAGGGAGACCACGTATAAACCGTCAGACCATCGCGCAGGGAAGGCCGGAATGTTCGGCCCACCTGTGGTTCCTGCCCCGTGCACTTTTTTCGCACGGGGGCCGCGGGTGTGGTGGACACCCGGCCTTCCCTGCGCCCTCGATTTTACCGGGGGTTATCGATCAGCAAGGCTCGGACGCATCTGCGCCGCGAGAACGCGATGTCACATCCTGATATCTCATCCGGCCTGCGCGTTCGAACGTCGCCCTCAGCGCGGCACCACCGCGGTCGCCTCGATCTCGACGCGCGCGGCCTTCTCGACCAACCGCACCACCTGCACCAGCGCCATCGCCGGATAGTGGCTGCCGAAGATCTCGCGATAGATCCTGCCGAGATCCTTCAGGTTGGCGAGATACTCGTCCATGTCGACGACGTACCAAGTCAGCCGCACCAGATGCTCCGGCCCGGCGTTGCCCTCGGCCAGGATGGCGGCGATGTTCTGCAGCGCCTGCCGGACCTGCGCCACGAAGCCCTCGGCCAGCGTCTCGTTCGCGTCCCAGCCGATGACGCCGCCGGTCACGACGATCCGTCCGTCCGCGCTGATGCCGTTGGCATAGCCCTTCGGCATCGGCCAGCCGCTCGGCTGCAGGACGCGCAGGCCTTCGCCCTCCTCCTGCTTCACCACGGCGAGCGTGGGCGCTTTGGTCGTGCTCACGAACGTCTCTCCCTGTCTCTGCTACGCGCCCGTGCCCGACGATGGCGCAGCGGCTGCCTGTGCGATCGCGCGCAGGGCGAACCGCTTCAGCTTGCCGGTCTCGGTCTTGGGCAGCTGCGTCACGAACTCGATCGCGCGCGGATATTTGTACGGCGCGATCTCGCGTTTGACATGCTCCTGCAGCTCGGCCACGAGCGCCGGGGTGCCTTCCGCACCCGGCGCCAGCACGACATAGGCTTTCACGACCATGCCACGGGCCTCGTCGGGCGCACCAACCACGCCGCATTCGGCGACCGCGGGATGGGTCAGCAGCGCCGCCTCGACGTCGGTCCCGGCGATGTTGTAGCCGGACGACACGATCATATCGTCCGACCGCGACTGGTACCAGAAGTAGCCGTCCGCATCCATGACGTAGGTGTCGCCGGTGACGTTCCAGCCGTTCTGGACATATTTGCGCTGACGCTCGTCGGCGAGATAGCGGCAGCCGGTGGGCCCGCGCACCGCGAGCCGCCCCATGGTCCCCGGCGGCACGTCGCGGCCTTCATCGTCGATGATCTTGGCCTCGTAGCCCGGCACCGGCTTGCCGGTGGCGCCGGGCCGGATCTCGTCCTCGACGGCGCTGATGAAGATGTGCAGCATCTCGGTGGAGCCGATGCCGTCCATCAGCTTCAGACCCGTCGCCTTGAGCCAGGCATCGAAGGTCGGCTTGGGCAGCGTCTCGCCAGCGGAAACGCATTTGCGCAACGAGGAGATGTCACGGCCTTCGAGCTTGCCGAGCATGGCGCGATACGCCGTCGGGGCGGTGAAGCAGACGGTCGCCTTGTAGCGCTCGATGGCCGACAACAGATCGTCTGGCGTCGTCTTCTCCAGCACGACATAGGAGGCGCCGATATGCATCGGAAACAGCACTCCACCGAAGCCGAAGGTGAAGGCGAGCGGCGCCGTGCCGATGAAGCGGTCGCCCTGATTGGCGCGCAGCACGTTGCGGGCGTAGCCGTCGCAGACCGCCAGCATGTCGCGGTGGAAATGCATCGTGCCTTTCGGATCGCCGGTCGTGCCCGAGGTGAAGGCGATCAAGCAGAGATCGTCGGAGGCGGTATCGACCGCGGTGAACTCAGGGCTGACATCCGCAATCAGCGCTTCCAGCGAGTCGGGCTTTCCATTGCCCCAGTAGACGACCTGCTTCAGCGCCGGCGCGACCGCGCGCGTCTTTTCCATCTCGTCGGCGAGCTTGCCGTCGCACAGCGCCAGCGCGATCTGCGCCTTCTGGATCGGATAGGACAGCTCCTTTGCGCGCAACAGCGGCATGGTGGCGACGACGATGCCGCCGGCCTTGATGACGGCCAGATAGGTGGCAACCATCATCGGGTTGTTGGCGGAGCGCAAGAGCACGCGGCCGCCGGGCACCAGGCCGAGCTTGCTGACGAGCACGTTGGCGATCTTGTTCACCAGGGCCTGCAGCTCGGAATAGGTATAGCTGACCTCGGTGCTGATGATGCAGGGCGCATCGCCCCGCCCTTCCTCGACCCAGCGGTCGACGAAATGCGTCACACAGTTCAGCCGTGGCGGATAGTGGAATTCGGGCCGGCTGAACACGAAGTCGGGCCACAGCTCGCGCGGCGGCAGATTGTCCTGAGCGAAGGTGTCGACATGGGCGCTATGCGCCTTTGCGCTGTCCGGAAGTTGAGCTTTGGCGGCGGTGGCCATCACAGGCTCCTGTCTGAAAGGAAAGACGCCCGGTACGTTTCAGTCCTAAACATTTTAGACTTAAAACATCTGGACGCAAGAGCCGAAGATTGTGCACTGCCAGCAAATTGTTTGAGCGTTTGCCGCGCGCAGCAGCGTCGCCTGCGACGTCCTGTCAGGCTCGCGTCAATCCTGCCGGCGCTGCACGGCTTTCTGCGCCGATCCCTTGGTCTTGGCGAGCAGCCGCATCAGCTCACGCACGTCCTTCTCCGTGAGATCGCCGAAGATGTCCGCTATCCAGGTCTCGTGCTCGGCCGCCATCTTGCGGAATTCGGCGCGGCCGAGCTTGGTCAGGCGGATCACCTGAACCCGACGATCGGTCTCCGAAGTGCGGCGATCGAGATGGCCGGATTCGACCAGGCGCTCGACCAGCCCGGTCACGTTTCCATTCGAAACCATCATGCGCTTGGAGACATCGGACAGGGTCATGCCATCAGGCGCCTTGTCGAGCTGCGCCATCAGGTCGAAACGCGGCAGGGTCACGTCGAAGCGCTCGCGCAGCCGGCTGCGGATCTCGCCCTCGATCAGGGTCGTGCAGGTGAGCAGGCGCAGCCACAGCCGCAGCTCCTCGGCATGGTCCTCGGGCAGCTCGACGGCCTTGGTCTCGGAATCAAGCGTCATGACGGAATCACTTGGGCACGTTCAGCCTCGTCCAGCGAGGCTCGCGAGTTTGACCTTCAGGACCTTCCGGGAGCAAGGAAAAACGTACCGTCCCCTGTGGCAGAGGAGGAAGGACGGTAATTCCTTTAACCTTCAAGCAATTGGCGCGCTGCTTGCATGCAGCCGAAACCGCCGTTCACCGCAGGCAGCTCGCTTGCGGGTAAGGGCGTCATCGGACTAGGCTTGAGACCAAGCTGCGGTCTGACGCATCATCTGGTCAGGTGCAAAAAACATAAACCTGAATTTCCGCATCCGGGGGAGTTGTCATGAAAGTGAGTTCGAAGCTGGTCGGTCTCGGCGCTGGACTTGGCGTCGTCGCGTGCCTGCTGGCGCAGCCGACGCTGGCCGCCGACAAGATCAAGATCGGCGTCATCGTCACCCTTTCGGGGCCGGCCGCCGCGCTCGGCGGGCAGGTCCGCGACGGCTTCAATCTCGCGATCAAGGACCTCGGCGGCAAGATGGGCGGCAAGGACGTCGAGGTGGTCGTCGCCGACGACGAGCTGAAGCCGGACGCCGCGATCACCAAGGCCAAGGGCCTGCTCGAGCGCGACAAGGTCGACTTCGTCGTCGGCCCGATCTTCTCCAACATGCTGCAGGCGATCCACCGCCCGATCACGGAGAACAAGACCTTCCTGATCAGCCCGAATGCCGGTCCGTCGAGCTACGCTGGCAAGGAGTGCAGCCCGTATTTCTATGTGACGTCGTACCAGAACGACCAGGTGCACGCGGTTCTCGGCAAGGTCGCACAGGACCGCGGCTACAAGAAGATGTATCTGCTGGTGCCGAACTATCAGGCCGGGCGCGATAGCGTCGCCGGCTTCAAGCTCGACTACAAGGGCGAGATCGTCGAAGAGTCCTACGTTCCGCTCAACACGCTCGACTTCCAGCCCGAGCTGTCCAAGATCTCCTCGCAAAAGCCGGACGCCGTGTTCACCTTCATGCCGGGCGGCATGGGCGTGAACCTCGTCAAGCAATTCAAGCAGGCGGGCCTTGCCGACAGCGTCCCGGTGCTCTCCGCCTTCACCGTCGACGAGTCCACGCTCCCTGCGCAGCAGGATGCCGCGGTCGGAATGTTCGGCGGCGCCAACTGGGCACCGAATTTCGACAATCCGCAGAGCAAGAAGTTCGTCGCCGGTTACGAGGCCGCCTACAACAGCGTGCCCGGCACCTACGCCATGCAGGCCTATGACGCCGCGCTGCTGATCGACAGCGCCGTGAAGGCGGTCGGCGGCGACCTCAGCAACAAGGATGCCGTGGCCGCGGCGCTGAAGAAGGCCGATTTCGCCTCGCTGCGCGGCAACTTCAAATTCAACACCAACGGCTACCCGATCCAGGACTTCTATCTAACCAAGGTCGCCAAGCGTCCGGACGGCAAGTTCCAGACCGAGATCGTGCAGAAGGTGTTCGAGAACTACGCCGACCGCTACGCCAAGGACTGTGCGGCCAAGTAAAAACACGGAGCGAAACCAACATGAGCCATCCGGAAATCGCCGGCATCACCCGGGCCAATGAGGGCATCCAGGGCATCTCCTGGAACATCCTCGGCCAGATCTATGTGCCGAAGAACCGCACCGAGCACAGCTTCTCCTGGCATGCGACGTTCCCGGTCGGCACCTTCGTGCCGCCGCACATCCATCCCGACCAGGACGAATATCTCTACATCCTCGAAGGCCGGCTCGACTTCTTCCTCGACGGCGCCGAGGAATACGCCACCGCCGGCGACACGGTGCGGCTGCCGATGGGCAAGCCGCACGGCATCTTCAACAAGTCGCAGCAGACGGCCAAGACGCTGTTCTGGGTGTCGCCGACGCGGCGGCTCTACGAGCTGTTCTGGGCGATCCACAACATGCGCGAGCAGAACCCCGACGACGTGGTCAAGCTCGCCGCCGAGCACAACATCCACTTCCTGCCCCCGCCTCCGGGGGCGTGAGGATCTGATGCTACGAGGCTTGCCGCGTGACCATCCGCGCGGCAAAGCCGGCCCGGCTGGCATAGCCGCGCACGATGCCCTCGCGGGCCTCGTAGTTCAGGATGGTGTTGATGTCGGTGAAGCCCTGCGGCGCAAGCTGCTCGACGGCATCGATGACGCCCTCGGGGCCGCCGCGGCGGTTCGAGGCGACGATCTCGGCGGTCATCGGCAGCCGCTTCTGCTCATAGGCCATCAGCGCCTGGCGCGGATGCTCGGAGCGGGCCAAGGCATCGGCGAGCGCGCGGGCATCGAGAATGGCCTGCGAGGCGCCGTTGGAGCCGACCGGGTACATCGGATGCGCGGCATCGCCCAACAAGGTGACGCGGCCGCTCGACCAGTACGGCAGCGGATCGCGGTCGCAGCAGGGATATTCCCAGAACTCCGGCGTCGCCCGCACCATGGCGGCGAAGTCGACCTGGGGAATGGAGAAGCCGTTGACATGCGGCATCAGCTCGTCCGTCTTGCCGAGCCGCGACCAGTCCTCACGCCGCGGCGGCGCGGTGTTGGCATCGCCGATGCGCACCAGCACGGCCCAGTTGGTGAGGCGGGTGGCGGGGCTCGAGCCCTCGGCGATCGGATAGATCACCGCCTTGGCGTTCAGGCCGCCGGCGATGATCATCGACCGCCCGGTCAAAAACACCGGCCAGTCGGTGGCGCCGCGCCACAGCATCAGGCCGTTCCAGCACGGCGCGCCCTCGTTGGGGAACAGCGTCTGCCGGACCTTGGAATGGATGCCGTCGGCGCCGATCAGCACGTCGCCACGGACGGTGTGGACATGAGACCCGGTGCGATCGAAGAAATAGGCGGTGACCCCGCCCTCGTCCTGGGTGAAGGCGCCGAGCCGGCAGCCGGTGTGGACCTTCTCCGGCCCGAGCCGCTCCACCACCGCCTGGTGGATCACGCTCTGCAGCCGGCCGCGGTGGATCGAGAATTGCGGCACGTCATGGCCGGCGTCGAGCCCACGCGCTTCGTGCCAGACCTCCTGGCCGCGCCGAGTCAGGTAGAACAGCTCGGAGGTGCGGATGGCGACCTGGTCGAGCCGGTCGAGCAGTCCGAGCTGGGCGAGCTCGCGGATCGCGTGCGGCAGGGTGTTGATGCCGACGCCGAGCTCGCGGATCGCATCCGCCTGCTCGAACAGCTCACAGTCGATGCCGCGCGCCCGCAGCATCAGCGCCGTGGTCAATCCACCGATACCGCCGCCAACGATGATCGCCTTCATCGCGCCCTACTCCACTCGCTCAGGACGTACCGGGCCGCAGCGTGGCACAGCGGCTCACTCCGCCGCAAGCGGCTTCGACGCCTCGGCCTTCAGCTCCGCCCGCGTTTTCGGCTTAGCCTTAATCTTCAGCTCCTCGAAATCCTGCCGATCCCGCACGCTGTTGCGGAAGATCTGCTCTTTGCCCGGCAGATATTGCGGCGGACAGAACATGTCGGCGCCATACCAGGCCGCGGCCTTCATGGTGAAGGCGGGGTCGACCAGATGCGGGCGGCCGAGCGCGACGAGATCGGCGCGGCCGGCGGCAAGGATGGTGTTGACCTGATCGGCCGAGGTGATGTTGCCGACGCACATGGTGGCGACGTGGGCCTCGTTGCGGACCTGATCGGAGAATGGCGTCTGGAACATGCGGCCGTAGATCGGCTTGGCCTCGCGCACCGTCTGACCGGTCGAGACGTCGACGAGATCGACGCCCGCCTCGCCGAAGGCGCGGGCGATCAGCACCGCGTCGTCACCAGCGACGCCGCCCTCGGCCCAGTCGGTGGCGGAGATGCGCACCGACATCGGCTTGTGCGCCGGCCACGCCGCGCGCATCGCGGCAAACACTTCCAGCGGGAAGCGCAGCCGGTTCTCCAGCGCGCCGCCATACGCGTCGGTCCGCTTGTTGGTCAACGGCGAGATGAAGCTCGCCAGCAGATAGCCGTGGGCGCAGTGCAGCTCGAGCATGTCGAAGCCGCAGCGCTCGCCACGCTCGGCCGCGGCGACGAAATCGGCCTTGATCGCGTCCATCGCCGCGCGGTCGAGCTCGCGTGGCACCTGGCTGTCAGGGAAGTACGGCAGCGGCGACGCCGACACGATGTCCCAGCCGCCCTGCTCCAATGGCCGGTCCATGCCGTCCCACATCAGCTTGGTCGCGCCCTTGCGTCCGGCATGGCCAAGTTGCAGCGCGAACTTGGCTTGCGAGTTGGCGTGAACGAAATCGACGATGCGCTTCCAGGCGGCCTCCTGCGCGTCGTTCCACAGACCGGCGCAGCCGGGCGTGATGCGGGCCTCGCGGCTGACGCAGGTCATCTCGGTGAACAGCAGACCGGCGCCGCCGATCGCGCGCGAGCCATAGTGCACGAGATGGAAATCGCCGGGCACACCCTCCGCCGCCGAGTACATGCACATCGGCGACAGCACCGCGCGATTTGCGATCGTCATCTCGCGCAGCTTGAGCGGCTGGAACATCGGCGCGACCGGCTTCTCGACGTCGACGTCGAAGCCCTTCGCGCGAACCTGCCGCGCGAACGCCTTGTCGACCTCGGCCACGAAATCCGGCGCGCGCAAGGTGAGATTGTCGTAGGTGATCGCCTTCGAGCGCGTCATCACGCCGAACGCGAACTGCACCGGATCGAAATCCCAGAAGCGGTCGACGTGCTCGAACCAGACCAGCGACACGTCGGCGGCATGCTGCGTCTTCTCGACCTCCTCGCGGCGGCCATGCTCATAAAGATCCAGTGCGGCCGGAATACTGGGCGCGCGCTGCATGACGTCAGCCAACGCGATCGCGTCTTCCATCGCGAGCTTGGTGCCCGAGCCGATCGAGAAATGCGCGGTCGACTTGGCGTCGCCGAGCAGCACCATGTTGTCCTTGACCCAGCGCTTGTTGCGGATCATCGGGAAGTTGCGCCACATCGAGCGGTTGATCAGCAGCGGATGATCACCGAGGAACCAGCCGAAGATCTCCTTCATGCGGTCGGCGGATTGCCGCTCATCGAGCCCGGTCAGGCCGGCCCGCTCGAAGGTCTCTGGATCGGTCTCGAAGATCCAGGTCGAATGGCCCGTCTCGTACTGATAGGCGTGCGCGATGAACGGGCCCCACTCCGTCTCCTGGAAGATGAAGGTGAAGGCGTCGAGCGGCTTGGTCGATCCCATCCACGCGAACTTGTTGGCGCGCAGATCGACCTCGGGCTGGAAGTGATCGACGTATTTCTGGCGGAAGCGGCTGTTGATGCCGTCAGACAGGATCAGGAGATCCGCATCAGCGAATTGCGACTCGTCCTCGAGGTCGACCTCGAACTGCAGGGTCACGCCCAGCTCGCGCGCTCGCTCCTGCAGGATTCGCAGCAGCGTGCGGCGCGAGCAGCCGCAGAAACCATTGCCGCCGACCCGGTGGACCGTGCCGCGGAAATGCACGGCAATATCATCCCAGTAGGCGAATTCCTGGGTGATCCGCTGGTAGCTCGGCAGGTCATGCTTCTCGAAATTGTCGAGCGTGGCATCGGAGAACACCACGCCGAATCCGAACGTGTCGTCGGCGCGGTTGCGCTCGTAGACCGCGATGTCGGCGCTGGGCCGCTGCTTCTTGAGCAATATCGCCGCATAGAGACCGGCAGGTCCGCCGCCGATGATCGCGATCTTCATGAGCGCCTCCACTGGAGAGCCGAGCCAATGAAAATTATTTTAACCCTAAAATATCTCCTGGCAAGCCCCTTCGGTTCCCTCCGCTTGTCAATTGCCCTGGAAGACCGGCTTCGACTTGGCCGCGAAGGCCTCGAAGGCGCGATTGAAATCCTCCGTCGTCATGCACAAGGCCTGGGCAACTGCCTCGGCTTCGATCGCCTCCTCGACCGACATCGCCCATTCCATCGCCAGCATGCGCTTGGTCATCGTGTTGGCGAAAGTCGGGCCGTTCGCGATCTCGGTTGCCAACACCACGGCCTGCGCCAGCACGTCGGCGGGTGCGACGATGCGGCTGAAGAAGCCCCAGCGCTCGCCCTCCTCCGCGCTCATGAACCGGCCGGTGTAGAGCAGTTCGGACGCGCGGGACTGACCGATGATGCGCGGCAGGATCGCGCAGGCCCCCATGTCGCAACCGGCAAGGCCGACCTTGTTGAACAGGAACGCGACCTTGGCACCGGCTGCAGCCAGCCTGATATCGGAGGCCATCGCAACGATCGCGCCAGCGCCTGCACAGATTCCTTCGACCGCCGCGACGATCGGCTGCGGACAGGCCCGCATCGCCTTGACGAGATCGCCGGTCATCCGGGTGAAGGCGGTCAGACCCTTGGTGTCCATCTTCACCAGCGGACCGATGATCTCGAACACGTCGCCGCCGGACGAGAAATTGCCGCCTGCACCGGCCACGACGATCGCCTTGACGTCATCGTCGAACGCGCAGGCCCGGAAGAAGTCGGTCAGTTCGCGATAACTCTCGAAGGTCAGCGGGTTCTTGCGCTCGGGCCGGTTCAACGTCACGGTCGCGACGCGATCCTTGACCGCTAGCAGGAAATGGCTGGGCTTGTAGTCCGCCAACGGCACGGTGACGGGATTGGCGTGTCTCGACATGTCAGCTTCCTTCCTTCAAATCTTATCGTTGGGCGTTACGGTCTACACCTCGCCGCCGGCCACAGCGATCGCCTGTCCCGTGATCGCACCGGCACCGCTGCCGCATAGCCACAGCACGGTATCAGCAACTTCCTGCGGCATGATGAGCCGCCCCTGCGGATTATGCTTGGCAAGCTCGGCGATCGCCTGCTCCCGGCTGCGGCCGGTCTTCTTCATGATGTTGTCCACGCTGTCGGCGACGAGATCCGTATCGGTGAAGCCTGGGCAGACTGCGTTGACTGTCACGCGCGTCGCAGCCAGCTCCAGCGCGAGCGAGCGCGTCAGGCCGACGACAGCATGCTTCGCTGCGGTGTAGGCGCTGACGTAAGGATAGCCCTTGAGCCCTGCCGTCGACGCGACCGCAACGATGCGGCCATAGGACTTTGCCCTCATCGCCGGCAGCACTGCCTGCACGGCATGCACGACACCCATGAAATTGATGTCGATCATGCGACGGAACAGCGCGGCATCCGATTTCAGGAACGGGGCGGACTCGGCACTTCCGGCATTGGCAATCAGGATGTCGATCGGCTGGCGCGCAAGAGCGGCGGCAACGGCCACGTTCAGCGCGGCCTGATCGGCAGCATCGGCAATGGCGGCGTAATCGGCGCAGCCGGCTGCGATCGCCTCATCGAGCGTTGCGCCGTTGCGCCCGACGATCGTCACGGTTGCGCCGGCAAGCTTCAGGGCTTGCGCGATCTCGCGGCCGATGCCGCGTCCGCCGCCCGTCACCATCGCATGCGCAGCTGCAGGCAATCCCGACACGCGCGCCTCCTCATCTCTTACAATACGATCGCGGCCTCGAAGTTATTTTAAACTTCAAATTTTTGCAACAACACGCCCGAAGCGCCTTGACACCCCGGTTGCCGCGACTAGCGTTCAAGGGCCTGGAGCGAGCAGCGTAGCGGTATCAGGCATATCTCGGAGGTCTGCGTGCCTGCGTCGCAAATCACCACCACGAAGGACGGCCGCTTCGGCTACGAGGCGTCGGGGGCGCCCGAGCGGCAGACCGTGGTGTTCCTGCACGGCATCGGCGGCGCGGCACGCGCCTGGCGCGGTCAGCTCGACTATTTCGGCGAGCGCCGCCATGCGGTGGCCTGGGACATGCCAGGCTATGGCCAATCCGCCCGGCTCGAGACGGCCAGCATCACCACGCTCGCCGCTGCGCTTCAAGATTTCCTGAGCCAGATCGGCGCCAAGCAGCCGATCCTCGTTGGTCATTCCATCGGCGGGATGATCGTACAGGAATGGTTGACGACGCATCCGCAGGCCGCGTCGGCCGTGGTGTTGGCTCAGACCAGCCCGGCCTTCGGCAAGGCCGACGGCGACTGGCAGAAGTCGTTCATCGAGGCGCGTCTCGGACCGCTCGATCGGGGCGCGACGATGGCGTCGCTGGCGCCGGACCTGGTCAAGGAGTTGGTCGGCGACGATCCCGATCCGCGCGGCCTTGAAATTGCAACCTCCTGCATGGCCGGTGTACCCGAGGCAAGCTATCGCGCCAGCATGCTGGCCCTGCTCGGTTTCGACCGGCGACAAGCCTTGAAGGACATCAAGGTGCCGACGCTGGTGCTCTCGGGCTCGAAGGATCGCAACGCGCCGGCGCCGATGATGGAGAAGATGGCGAGCTTCATTCCCTCGTCGGACTACGTCGAACTTCAGGGCGCCGGCCATCTCGTCAATCTCGAACGGCCCGGCGAGTTCAACGCCGCACTCGATACGTTCCTGACGACACATGCAACACCAGCGACAGCGGAGAGATGATGACGATCCCGGTCCAGAAGACGGCGATGGCCTCCGGCGAAGCCCTCGATGCGCCGATGTTCGATCCGGCCCCATATCGGCTCACGGCCGAGCAGGCCGACATCATCACACGGGCCCGGGAACTCGGACAAAGCGTGCTGGCGGGCCGCGCCGCGACCTGGGATCGCGAGGCGAGCTTTCCGACTGAGAACTACAAGGACCTGCATCGCGCGGGCCTGCTCGGCATCTCCGTTCCCAAGGCTCTCGGCGGCCTCGGCGCGGGCTACCAGACCTATGCACTCACCGCCGCCGAGATCGGTCGCTATTGCGGCGCCACGGCGCTGACCTGGAACATGCACGTTTGCTCGACCTTATGGTCCGGACCGCTCGCCGACGATCTCGACATGGACGAGGACGTCCGCGCCGAGCACGAGCGGCGGCGCGCGATCCACTACAAGCGCGTCGTCGACGACGGCGCGATCTATTCGCAGCCCTTCTCGGAGGGTGGCGCGGCGGCAGCGGGCGGCGTCGCGTTCGGTACCGAGGCCAAGCCGGTCAAGGGCGGCTGGCTGGTCAACGGCAAGAAGATCTTCGCCTCGCTCGCCGGACACGCAGATTATTATGGTGTGCTATGCACCGAGGTCAGCGAGGGCGAGAAGGCGTCCCGCCGCAACACGCTCTATCTCGCGGTGCCGGCGAAAACGGAGGGCGTCTCTGTCGTCGGCGACTGGGATCCGCTGGGCATGCGCGGCACGGTGTCACGCACGCTGCTTTTCAAGGATGTCTTCGTCGAGGAGGACGCCGCCTTGATGCCGCGCGGCGTCTATTTCCAGGCGGCGATGCGCTGGCCGCACATGTTCATGACGTTGTCGCCGACCTATATGGGGCTGGCGCAGGCTGCGTATGACTTCACCGTCAGATATCTGCGCGGCGAGGTGCCGGGCATGCCGCCGGTCAAGCGGCGGATGTACCCGACCAAGCAGATCGCGGTCGCGCAGATGCAGATCAAGCTGGAGCAGATCAAGGGAATCTGGTTCCAGGCCGTCACCGAGGCGCGAGCCAATCCGAGCAAGGAGCAGGTGCTGCGCGCCTATGCGGCGCAGTACTCGGTGATGGAGGGGGCCAATGATCTGGCGGCGCTCGCCATCCGCACCTGCGGCGGGCAATCGATGCTGAAGACGCTGCCGCTGGAGCGCATCTATCGCGACAGCCGCTGCGGCTCCCTGATGCTGCCCTGGACCGCCGAATTGTGCCTCGACCGCATCGGCCGCGAGGCACTGTACGAGCCCGGCGAGACGGACGACTGAGCGTGGACCTCTGCAGCCTGATCGAGCGCAACGCGGCGTTCACGCCGGACAAGCCGGCGATCCACTTCGAAGGCAGGCCGCTGAGCTATGCCGATTTCAGCGAGCGCATAGCGCGGACAGCGCGGGCGCTGAAATCCGAGTTCAGCGTCGGACGCGGCGACCGCGTCGCGATTTTGAGCCTCAACCGGCCGGACTATCTGGTCTTGCTCTATGCCTGTGCGCGACTCGGCGCGATCCTGGTGCCGCTGAACTGGCGGCTGGCGGTGGCCGAGCAGGTCTTCATTCTCTCGGATGCTGCCGCCAAGGTGCTGGTGCTGGAGCAGGCCTTTGCGCCGGTGCTGCCGGCGCTCGCCGAGAGCCATCCGGAGACCGTGCCGGTCGGCATCGACTTTGCGCCGTCGAGCGGATTGCAGATCGACGATCTGCTGGGCCGCGGTCACGGCGATGATCGCAACCCGCACATCGACCTCTCCTGCCCGCTGCTGATCGTCTACACCTCGGGCACCACGGGCCGGCCGAAGGGCGCGGTGCTGCGCCAGGAGGCGTTGCTGTGGAACGGGGTGATGAGCCAGCACATGCATGGCCTCACCTCCGACGATCACGTGCTGACGGTGCTGCCGCTGTTCCACGTCGGCGGCCTCAACATCCAGACTACGCCGGCGCTGCATCACGGCGCCGCCGTTACGCTGCACGCCCGCTTCACGCCGGATTCGACACTGGCGGCGATCGTCAACGAACGGCCGACGTTGACCGTGCTGGTGCCGGCAACCATTCAGGCCGTCACCGAGCATCCCGATTGGAACGCGACGGACCTGTCCTCGCTGAGAGCTGTTGCGACCGGATCGAGCATCGTGCCGCCAGCGCTGATCGAACGCATCACCGCACGCGGCGTGCCGGTGCTGCAGGTCTACGGCTCGACCGAGACCTGTCCGATCGCGGTCTACACACGGCTCGGCGGCGACCTCTCGCGCGCAGGCTCGACCGGCCTGCCCGGGCTGTGCTGCGAGGCCAAGATCATCGACAAGGACGGCGACGAGCTTTCGGCAGGCAAGGCGGGCGAGATCGCCGTGCGCGGGCCCAATCTGTTCTTCGAATATTGGGGCAACGCCAAAGCCACGCAGCAGGCGATCCATGACGGCTGGTACCGCACCGGCGACATCGCCCAGCGCGATGCCGAGGGGTACTTCTTCGTGCTCGAGCGCAAGAACAACATGATCATCTCCGGCGGCGAAAACGTCTACCCAGCCGAGATCGAGCGCGTGCTCGGCGAGCATCCCGACGTCGTCGAATGCGGCGTGATCGGCCGGCCCGATCCGCGCTGGGACGAAGTGCCCGTCGCCTTCGTGGTCAAGCGCCAGGGTTGTGCGCTCGACGCGGAGACCTTGCGGGCGCATCTGCAGTCGCAGCTCGCGCGCTTCAAGGTGCCGCGCGACATCGTGTTCGTCGACGACCTGCCGCGCACCGCGCTCGGCAAGGTGCAGCACCATCTGCTGCGCCAGATCGATGGCCCCAAATGATCGGCATGGAGACGCGCTCTTGAAAATTGCGGTGCTCGGCGGCGGCAATGGCTCCTTTGCGGCGGCAGGTGATTTCGCGCTCGGAGGTCACGAGGTCCGTCTGTGGCGCCGCGATGCGGACGCTGTCGCGCAGCATCGCGCGGCGGGCTCGACGATCATCGTCAAGGACGTCAATGGCCGTCATGAGGCCAGGCTGGCGCTAGTCACGACGGATATCGGCGAGGCCGTCTATGGCGCCGAGCTGATCCTCTGCCCGGCACCGGCCTTCGCGCAGGCAGCCATCGCGCACCAACTTGCGCCGCATCTCGTCGACGGTCAGGTCGTGTTCCTGCCGCCGGCGACCTTCGGCACGATGATCTTCGCGGCGGCCGCGCGTGATGCCGGCAATCAAGCCAACGTCAGCTACGCCGAGACCGGCACGCTGCCCTGGCTGACGCGCAAGCACGGCCCGTTCGAGGTCGCGATCACCATCCGGGCCAAGCGGCTGCCGGTCGGCGTGTTTCCGCTGAACACGGCCGCACATGCGCTGGCTGTCATCGGCCGCGCCTTCCCCGGCGTGATCGAGCCCTGTGGTGACGCGCTGTCGGGCGCGCTGATGAATGCCGGCTGCATCATCCATCCGCCGCTGATCGTGATGAATGCAGGTCCGATCGAGCATTTCGAGCGCTGGGACATCCACAAGGAGGGCACGCAACCTTCGATCCGCCGCGTCACCGATGCGCTCGATGCGGAGCGGATTGCGGTGCGCGAAGCGCTCGGCTACGGCGCGCCGCATTTTCCGCTGGCGCATCACTACGCCAGGGAGGGCGAGATCTGGATGTATGGCCGCGGCTCGCATGACCGGCTCACCGATTCCGGCGATTGGCGCGAGCAGCTCGTGCTGACGCAGCACCGCTACATGCGCGAGGATCTCAGGCTCGGCCTGTCGTTCCTGATCTCGGCCGCCGAGCTGAGCGGCACGCCGACGCCGCTCGCCCGCGCCTTCCTGGCCATCGGCGGTGCGATCTGCGGCGAGGATTTCATGGCAACGGGACGCACGCTCGCCCGCCTCGGCCTTGGTGGTCTCGACCGGACCGCGCTGCAGGCGCTGCTGCGTGATGGATTTGCTCAATGAGCGGGCGCGGTCATATCGCCTGCCTCGGCGCCGGCCGCATGGGCCGCGGCATCGCCGTCGCCTTCGCCTATGCCGGCCATCCCGTGACGATGATCGACATCAAGTCGCGCACGCCGGAGGAGTTCGCCGGGCTGGAGCGCGACGCGCTCGGCGAGGTCGGCGCGACGTTCGCGACCTTGGCGCGGCTCGGGATGCTGCAAGCCGCCGATGCCGAAAAGCTGATGGGCAATATCGCCGTCGCGCCGGCCAGCGCGAGCGGCGATGTGCTGGCGCAGACGACCCTGGTATTCGAGGGCGTGCCGGAGATCGTGGACCTCAAGCGCGAGGTGCTCGGGGCGGCGTCGCGCGCGGTCGCGCCCGACGTGATCATCGCCTCGACGACCTCGACGATCCTGGTCGATGATCTCTCCGGTGCGGTGGAGCGGCCTGAGCGCTTCCTGAATGCGCACTGGCTCAACCCGGCCTATCTGATCCCGCTGGTCGAGATCTCGCCGGGCCAGGCGACGGATCCCGATGTCACGGCGCGGCTGAAGGCGCTGCTCGAAGGCATCGGCAAGGTGCCGGTGGTCTGCGCGGCCACGCCGGGCTTCATCGTGCCGCGCATCCAGGCGCTCGCCATGAATGAGGCGGCGCGCATGGTCGGCGAAGGGGTCGCCAGCGCCGAGGAGATCGACAAGGCGATCCGCTACGGCTTCGGCTTCCGCTACGCCGTGCTCGGCCTGCTCGAATTCATCGACTGGGGCGGCGGCGACATCCTCTACTACGCCAGCCGCTATCTCGAGGGCGCGCTCCACAGCGACCGCTATCGCGCGCCCGAGGTGATCGAGCGCAACATGGCGGAGGGCCGCATCGGCCTGCGCACCGGCGCCGGATTCCTCGATTATTCCGGTATGGATGTCGCAGCCTATCGCGAGCAGCGGCTCGGCGCGCTGGTCGACATGCTGCGGCATTTCAAGCTCGCCCGGCCGCCGGTTGTGGATTGAGCACGCAGCGAGGCTGATCGTCGCGTGGCGCATAGCCGTAGGGTGGGCAAAGGCGCGCAGGCGACACTGCGCGCCTCATGCTGCGCTCCATCGCGCGCCGTGCCCACCATGTCGCTCCGCATGCCTGGATGCACGGTGGGCACGCAACCGCCCTGCGGGCGGCTGCTTTGCCCACCCTACAGCGGTGTCGCTGCCGGCCCTTTGCGGGTATCAACTGCAACTGCATCAACAAACTCCGCCGTCGTCCCGGCGAGCGCCGGGACCCATAACCCCAGGGAGGAGTTTGGGGACGCGCGTCGATCATCTCGCAAAACAATGACTGCCGCGGAGTATGGATCCCGGGTCGGCGCCGCGACGCGCTTTGCGCGTCACGGCTTGCCCAGGACGACAATGGTGGGTGGATCGGAACACGGGTCAAACAGCGGGCGGCATGACGTCTCGTTCTCGCGGCGCATTTGCGCCCGAGCGTTGCGATCAGTTCGCCCCTCTTCAAATGCAGAGGGCGCAGGGAAGGCCAGGCGTCGGCTGACGCCTGCGGCCCGCCTGCGAAAAAGAATGCAGGCGGCAGGTACCACAGGTGCAGCCGGAAACACCCGGCCTTCCCTGCGCGACGGTCTTCACGGTAGAGTCGAGGAAGGGCGCGGTGGCTTGGGCCATTCGGCAACGCCCCGTTTCCCTTCCCCGCTCATCGAACCGGAC